>CAYWFP010000153.1:0-6379 GCA_964457365.1 uncultured Planctomycetaceae bacterium | reverse complement strand
GCCACCACGGCGACGTCACCGGCGACGGCCTTGTCCAAGTCCTCGCGCTTCTCGTCCTGGGCGATGAAGATCTGGGCGAACTTCTCGGCCTTGCCTGTGGAACTGACCAGCGCGCTCGACTTGCTCGCGAGTTCGCCCTGGAAGACGCGGAAGAAAGCGAGCTTGCCGACATGCGGATCGCTGACGATCTTGAAGACCTGCGCCGCCAAAGGACCGTCGGGTTGCGGGCTCCAGATTTCCTCCACGCGCTCCTCGCCCTCGCCCTTGACCACCGTGCGCCTGGCCTGCATGGGCTCTGGCGCCCAGGCGGCAATGCCGTTCATCAACTCCTCGACGCCGACCTCCTTCTCCGCGGCCACCGCGAAGACCGGGACGACGCTGCCGCCGGCGATGGCGTTCTGCAGCAGGTCCATCACCTGCGCGTGGGTGATCTCCTCGCCCTCGAGATACTTCTCCATCAGCGCATCGTCGGACTCGACCGCCGACTCGGTGATCTCCATGCGCTGCGCCCCGGCCGCTTCGCCGGTGTTCTTCTCGTCCATGACCGCGGTGACGCCGGCGAAGGAAGCGCCCTCGCCCTCGGGGAGGGTGAAGGCGACGCAGGCCTTGCCGAAGCTCTCCTTGATGTTCTTGAGCAGTTCCTGGTAGTTGACGTTGTCACCGTCCATGCGCGTGACCACGATCATCCGCGGCACGTTCATCTCGCCGGCGAGATCCCACGCCTTGCGCGACATCAACTCGATGCCCTTGCTGGCGTTGATGCAGATGACGGCCAGGTCGGCCGCAGCGATGCCGGAGACGACCGAACCGATGAACCCCGAGGAACCGGGGGTGTCGATGATACGGATCTGCTTGTCGGCGAACTTGCCGTGCAGCACCGAGGAAGAAACGCTGCAACCGCGCTCCTGCTCGTCCTCCTCGTAGTCGCTGACAGTGGTGCCGTCGGCAATGGAGCCGATGCGGTTGACCATACCGGCCTTGAGCAGCATGGCCTCGGCGAGGATGGTCTTGCCCGCACCGCCATGCCCGCAGAGAACGATGGTCCGGATATCCGATGGCGCATAACTTTCCATGCCTGCAGTCCTCCCCGCACCGCCGGGCGGCGTTCCCCGCGATGCATCGTGCCCGCGAACAAACGAATAAAAAAAACGTCCGCAAACGCAATCGGCCCCGCGCCTGCGGTCTGGTTACCCATAACATATATGGGAATCTGTATATTATAATCCCAACTCCGATACGGGCAAGGCAAATTTCAAACCTGCTCATTTTCCGACAACTCCTTGTCCTTCAAGGGATTACCGGCAAAAAGGCCGGGCAAATAGCCATTCGCGACGACGACGAGGGCGGCGAAAGTTTTGACGAAAACGGCTGGTAATGCTACACCGGGGCCACGAGGAGAAGGCCATGGACGGCAGCGCAAGCCTGCAGAAGATCCAGACCGCATGCCTGTTGATCCTGACTGCCGTGGCGTTGGGCTTCGCTTTCTACTGGCTCAAACCGGTGCTGGTGCCGTTCGTGCTGGCGCTGCTCTTCACCTACTGCTTGATCCCGATCATCGATATCCAGATGTTTCGCCTGCGCCTGCCGCACTGGGTGGCGGTAGTGACGACGTTCCTGCTCGGCTGCCTGATCCTGGCGCTCCTGGCGATGCTGGTGTTCAACTCGGCCAACCAGATGAGCGAGAACGCCGGAGATTATCACGAGCAGTTCAAGAAACTGCAGGACGGCCTGATCGCCTACATCCTCTTCGAGCGGCTCGGGATCGAGAAGGATTCACTCGACACCTCCGTGCTCACGATCTCCCATGAGCAGATCGAGAGCCTCGCGAAAAGCGCCGCTTCGACGATCACCAATCTCGTCAGCAGCGGCCTGTTGGTGCTGGTCTTCGTCTTCTTCATCCTCGCCGGCCGCCGCCTCGACGGCAAGCCGACGAACAACCGCCTCCTGCGGGAGATCGAGACCAGCGTCAAACGCTACATCCTGCTCAAGGTGGTGATCTCCGTCTTCACCGGCCTCGCGCACGGCCTGCTGCTGAAAGCCTTCGGCGTGGAGTTCGCCATGATCTTCGGCCTGCTGGCGTTCTTCCTGAACTTCATCCCCAACCTGGGCCCGGTGCTGGCGATCCTGGTGCCGCTGCCGATGATCCTGCTGAATCCGGCGCTGACGCCCCCGGCGATGGCGGCGGTCCTGGTCCTCACCGGCGCGGTACAGTTTATCAGCGGCAACGTGGTCGAACCGCGGCTGATGGGCGAGTCATTCGGCCTGCACCCGGTGACGGTGCTGCTGGCGCTCATCTTCTTCGGCATGCTCTGGAGCATTATCGGCATGTTCCTGGCTACGCCGCTGACGGCGGTGGTCAAGATCCTGCTGGCGAAAATCCCCATGACCGAACCGATCGCCGAAGCCCTGGCCGGGCGCTTCCCCGACGACGACAAAGAAAAAAACGGCGAAACAAAAACCGCCGCGTCCCCGGGCTAGCGGAAACGCGGCGAGAGTTCTACGCGAATTCGTCTACTTCCCGAACCGCACCACCACGAAGCGGCTCACGCCCTGCTGACGGACCAAGAGCAGGACCGACCCTTTCGCTTTGGCCTCGGCCACCGCCTGCTGGAACGCGGCGACCGTGTTTACGGGCTTTTGGTTCACCTGCTGGATCAGCGCCCCCGGCGCCAGACCCGCACGCGCGGCCTGGCTGTCGACGGCTACGTCGGAGACAACCACGCCCTGCGCGCCCTCGAGTTCCATCCGCTCGGCCAGTTCCGGCGTCAACGGCTGCACGGTCAGCCCCAGTGCGTCCGCATGTTCGGCCGCGGACTCTCCATCAACGGCGGCGGCCTCCTGGTCGCGTTGCCCCAGCGTTACCGAGAGCGTCTTGCGCTCGCCCTGGCGGATCACCTCGACCGCGACCGCCTTGCCGGGTTCGGTCAAAGCCACGGCGTTGCGGAAGTTGCCGGCTTGCTTGACCGGCTTGCCGCGAAAACCGACGATGACGTCGCCGACCTGGAAGCCGGCCTCCGCAGCCGAGGAGCCGGCCTGCACCTCGCGCACCAGCACCCCGTTGGCGGTTTCCAGACCGAAGGACTCGGCCAGGTCGCCGTCGAGATCCTGGATGCCGATGCCCAGATAACCGCGGGTGATGCCGCCCTTGGCCAGAAGCTGCCGGTAAATCGGCTTGGCCATGTTCATGGGAATGGCGAAGCCGATACCCATGTAGCCGCCGCTGCGGCTGAAGATGGCGGTGTTGATGCCGATGGCCTCGCCGTTGAGATTGACCAGCGGCCCGCCGCTGTTGCCGGGGTTGATCGCCGCGTCGGTCTGGATGAAGTCCTCGTAGTCGACGATGCCCATGGCGCTGCGCCCCTTGGCGCTGACCACGCCGACGGTGACGGTATGCGCCAGGCCGAAGGGATTGCCGATGGCCATGACCCACTCGCCGACCTTCAGCCCGGCCGAGTCGCCCAGCGGCAGCACCGGCAGGTTCTCAGCCTCGATCCTGATCAGCGCTACGTCGGTCTGCGGATCGGAGCCGACCAGCCCGGCGTCGAACTCGCGCCCGTCGGCGAGCTTGACCGAGATCGTATCGGCCTCGCCGACGACGTGGTGGTTGGTGAGGATATGGCCATCCTTGGCGATGATGAAGCCCGAGCCCTGCCCCTGCTGCCGGCGCTCGCGCGGTTGCGGCCGTTTCGGACGATTCTGCGGCCGCTGCCGCGGCGGCATGCGATGGCGGAAGAAGCGTTCGAAAAACTCGTCGTTGAAGAAGTCCAGCGGATCGTCGGGAATGCCGCGCGGGCTCCTGGGCCCCTGGATCTTCTTCTCCACCTTGATGAAGACGACCGCCGGCTTGACCTTGGCGGCGATGGTGGCGAAGGCCTCGCTCTGCTTCTTCAGTTCCTCGATCGCGCCTTCTTCGGCGCGCGCCGCGCCCAGAAACAGCAGGCATATCGCCAGCAGCGAAAAGACCGACAGGGACAACGGGATACGTCGAATTGCGTGCATTATGATCTCCTTCCAGGCAACTATAACAAGCGAACCGTTCGCCATGATATCGAGCGAATCGATTCCGCCGCGTCATCCGTTACTGTCGACACACCGTCTCGATCCTTCCCCCGCGCCCGCCTTGTCGATATCCTATTCGTCTCCGCCGAGCATGCCCGTGCGAATCATGAAGTACAGCAGTTGCGCCAGCGCCGTGATGGTGGCGGCGACATAGGTCATGGCCGCAGCGCCGAGAACATTGTCCACGCCCTGCTTCTCCTGCTGGTTGACAATGATGCCATAGTCGGCGAGCGCCTGCTTGGCGCGGCTGGAAGCGTTGAATTCCACCGGCAGCGTTACGAGCTGGAACGCCACCACGGCGCCGAAGACGATCACCCCCGCCTGCGCCAACCAGATGCCGAAATGCGGCGCCAGGCCGCTCAGGAGAAAGCCGCCGATGATCAGCGGGAACGCCAGCCATGAGCCGAAGCCGGCCAGCGGAACGATCCAGTTGCGCACCCCCAGCAAAGCGTAGCCGTGCGCGTGCTGCAGCGCATGCCCGGCCTCGTGCGCGGCAATGCCGACCGCGGCGATACTGCGCCCCTGGTATACTTCGGGCGAGAGCCGCAGCATCCGCGATCTCGGATCGTAATGATCCGAAAGCTGGCCACGACTCATATCGATGCCGACGTCACTCATGCCGTTCTGGCGCAGGATACGCGCGGCGGCCTCGGCTCCGCTGATGCCGCGGGCATTTCCCACGCGCTTGTATTTTGAAAACGCGCTCTTAACCTTGATCTGGGCCCAGACCGCCAGGATCATCGTCGGCCCGAGCAGCAGCCAGTACAACGGATCCAGCATCATCAGAAACCCCATTGCTCATCCTTTCCTGCAAGCGTCGTCGGCGTCTACTGTTCCTCCTGCTCGCCGCCTTCGTCCTGTCCGGGCTTGAGGAAGATGCCGAGAAAGCCTTGGGGCAGATGCCCCTTGCGGATCCCCGCCATTACCATCTCGCGGAAGCGTTGTTTGTAGTCGTCGTCGGCGCCTGCCTCGGTCCTGACAATGACCGGCCGCCCATCCACTTCGTCCAGACCGTATTGCGCTTCACCCCACAACTGCGGGTAGACCGCGCTGGCGCGCTCCCAGAAACGGGCCATGTCGCCAGCCTCGATGGCACGCAGGCGGTTGAGGCGCACACCGAGACGCTTCATCTTTTCGCCGAGATTGCGAATACGCGCCTGGGTCTTGTTCACCTCGTCGTAGAGGCGCAGCAGCTCCTCGTCCTCGACCGGCAAGCCATCGGTATCGTTGCGCGCGACCGAACGATCCTCCACCGGATCGGACTCCAGCGGCTCCTCCTCGGCATTCACCTTGCCGAGTTTATTGAAAAGTCGCGCGATCTCGTGCTTGGGGATGCGGCGCTCGCCGCTAACGATCACCGTCTCGACGCGGTTCTGGTCAACCAGGGTCTGCAGTTCCTGCGGCGCGACATCCAGCAGACAAGCCGCCTTCTCCAGCGTATAATTCAGTTCAGACATAAGCAACCTCCCGTATCGTGTCTTTGTTGTTATCTGTCGCATTCTCCCTTGCAACACGTATGCCAGACAGGATTCACCTCCACACCCAGTTGGCCGACATGAAAGAGAACCCATAATCCACTGAGCGATAGAAGGTTGCACAAAAAGCATTTTATACGAATCCTGCTTGCGAAACACTGCTCCTGTCGCCTCGCTTGTCAAAGTGACACGAACGGCAACTTTTTACCCTATATATTTAATGGGAATTTGACCGGCGGTGAAATATCGGCTAAAATAAAAGTAGGAAATGGCTTACGGAATCAGGATACGAAATGCCGAGTGAAGAAGTTCTTGCAGTGCTGGATGAGATGCATTCTCCGGTCGGCCCGGTAGAACACTACCGTCAGGCCATGGCCGGCCAGTTCGCCCCGGCGGTACAAGCGGCTCAACTGCTTTCGCGGCCGCATGTTGCAGACGACACCGCGCATGCGAGCATGACCGCGCAGGCGGATCAACGCGCGCGGGCCGGGGACGAAGTTATACGCGGGACGCAAGCGAGTACGCCGGCAACGGCGAGTAATGAATTCCACGAGCAGAATTCTCCACGCCAAACCTTCGCACGTCTGCGACGCCAGGTTCACAAACCTGCACGCGTCGAGGAAGCCAGGAACGATAACCCGCTAAAGATTAACCTGTTAGCATAAGAACTGGGCAAATGCCGCATTCCCCCATAGTAGCGGTCTCTTTGCACACAACCCCTACTACAACGATACGTGTTATGTAATTTCAAATTCACTTGACACTGCCATTAGTATCATAGTAGTTTATACGTAAGCGTTCACGGGATTTGAAATATGCCTCGACCCCGTGAGCCTTGATTGACT
>CAYWFP010000152.1:0-6527 GCA_964457365.1 uncultured Planctomycetaceae bacterium | reverse complement strand
ATGTGACTTAAACAAAGCCGAACGGATCACCACCCTTCGGGTTTTTCGAAAACGCCCTTGGCATCTGTCAATTGGTCTGGAAATTGACTCGCCGTCAACGGCCTGCCGTGCGAGATCACGCACAATAGAAGAATTACCATGCGGTTGCATGTATTAATGATTGTCTGTGTTGCCATAGTAATGTCGCCCTCGATTCATGCGGCCGATAACGATGAAATTAAAAATTTTCTGGTAGATTCCTCCGAATTAAGTAAACTGTCCCCGGAACTGCCGTCCCCGGAACTGCCCGGGTTGAACAGACCCCTGCGGGGATATGGCAGTACAGAATTCTCAAGAGTGGTTTAGATAATACACGCCCAGTCCCATAAGGAGGATAGGATTATGAAATTTGGAGCTCTCATCATGATTGTGATCATGAGTTCGCCGGTTCTGGCTGCGGAGAACCTCAACGTAGGTATGAATCTTGTGCCACCGAATGCGTTCCCAGGACAGCCCATTTTTGTTGAAATCGTGTTTCAGAACACTGGCAACAAACCCTTGGTTCTTGACCTCGGATGGGGCAGAAAAGAGGCATTTACATTTTTAATACATGACGCCGCCGGGAAAAAAGTCGCGGAGGGAGTTCAGAACAAGCAGTACGGTATCAGCGGTTCGGGACAAGTATCGTTGGCTGTGGAAGGAGTTGTCACTCAGAGATTGGTTCTCAATCAATATTGCCCATCTTGTTGTTCTAATGGGGAGTACGTAGTTATCTGCAATATTAATTTACCAGGAATAGGCGAGTATAAAATTGATAGCAAATTGTCCGTAAAACCCACGGAGCCGAGTAAGATTGAAGATTATTACAAAAGCCTCTGGGAGAGCTACGAAAATGCCGACATCACCCATAAGTTTGAAATATTGGATGCGTTCATTTGCGCAAGGAATGCACAAGCAGTTCCATGGCTACTCAAATTACTGGGCTCAGAGAACGGAAGTGAGCGGCAGGCTGCTTTGGCTTTTGCTCTTGCAGAAATTGGTACAGCGCCCTCAGTGAAAGGGCTTATTGCTTTGATGGCGAACGCTCAAGACCAACAACAGCGGGATGTTTATTTGGCCGCTTTGTTTCGCGTGACAGACATAACAAAGGATGAAACAATAATGCAAATGGCTGCGCAAGCAATTGCTGGCAAGAAACGACCACCAATCGCCGAGAAAATTGACTGAAACACCTGATGGTGAAGCCTGAGTGCGATACTCCAGTGCATCGATAGTCGCAATGCCCCATGAGCAACCTGGTTTTGACTAAGCAATGAACGGGAGAATCCGAAACAGAAATTCGACTATACACACTAAACCTAAGTGGAGGCATGACCAATTTTTGGAAGCAATCCCGCATTGCACATTCCGATGGGGAATTTATCAAGTTCGACAGGATGTCATCATGGAACGAAAACTCGCTACCCTTGGCTTATTCTGCGGCGTGATTGCACTGGTTGTATCGGTTACAGCTGGAAAAGCCGGGCACGGCAACCTGTTTGATCGGCATGAAAATACGGCCAACGCGACCGATGCGATGTCGCCCGATGCTATTTCTGCCGAAAAACAATTTGCAATTCGCCTTGATGATAACGCAGAGGCTGTTCTGCCGGCATGGACTTCGGTTCTGGCTGCCCTCAAAGTCGACTTGGCGATGACCGATCTGCAAGCCGAATCAGCAGGCAAGGCTCTGCAGACGTGCGACAAATCACTCCGCACCGCCATCCAACAAGAGGACCCTCTATGGCGCGACAGGCTGATCAAGCGCGCGCCACCGCCAGTCCCACCCCCGCGATAATCCAGTACAGCATCTCGGTCGAGCCCTGCAGCACATGGTCCAGCGCGCCGTGCAGTAGCAGACCAGCCACCCCCAGAGCAGCGACCAGCGCAACCCGCCGCAGCGAATCGTGCTTCGGTGCTCGCAGAAGGACGGCCAGCGCACTGCCCCACAAGCCTACAAAGACGAGCAAGCCGACAACGCCGCGCTCGAAAATGATCTCGATCCAGGAATTGTGCGCATGCTTGGCACGGAACCATTGCCGTGCGTCTTCGGGATAGCCGGGATCGTGATGCGAACGCCGGGGCCAGGCGTTGACATAATGGTGGTCAAAGTTGTGGTTGCCGTAGCCCCATCCGAACCATGGATTGTCGCGGATGAATTCGGCCGTCACGGTCCAATAATAGATTCGGATACCCAGGCTTTCGGCTTTGGTGAAGCGCTTGTGATTGACCAGCGTCGTCAGCACGAGCAGAGTGCAGGCGCCGCCGAGAAGAAGCCAGCGCCACCGGCCCCACCGGGAATGCATCAGGACCAGCAACCCGATCATCAAGCTCGACACCGCGATGGTCAGGCGTGTATGGGTCAGGCCGATGTTGACGTAGGCAAGCGCAACCGCCGCCGCGCAGAGAGCGATGACCTTGACGCCGGTCGCCCGGCGGCAGAGCCAGAGCCAGAGCGCGCATCCGCCGAACATCACGCCCGCGTAAAGAGCCCAGAACGCCCAGGGCGGTGCCTGGTAGATCTCGGCCATCTCGACGTGGTAGGGCATGGTCTTGCGCAGCGTCAACTGCAACGGCACCAGGAGCGCGACGAGCAATCCTGCCGGCACGGTCCATCGCGGCAAGCGTGCGACACGCAACTCCGGACAGAGCAGCGCCATCCACGGGAAGAACATCCCGAGATACATGATCGACGAATAGCGCGCGGCGTTGCCCTTGCTGCCGCAGAGGCGGAGGGTCGCGCCGTCGCCGGCGAAGGAATGGGCCGTGTAGTGACCGCGCAGCCAGTGATCCAGCGGCGCCCAGACCGAGATTACAAGCAACACCAAGGCGGCGAGAAGGATCACGGCCAGCAACGCACCGCGCGTGCGAATCCGCATGAGCGCCAGGCTCGCCGCCAGCGCGGCGATGGCAGTGTCGCGCAAGGCCGCCAGGTTGTCGAACATCAAGCTCGGGACGGTAAAGCCCCAGCCGAGTTCGACCGTTTCGCTGGCGACTGGAACGTTCCAGACCGGCGGGAGCAGTGACTGCAGCAGGCTGAGCCCGAAGAAGAGAAGCAGGAGCACCCGTAAGCCGCGCCAGGGAAGAACGGGACGAGGATCAAGCCATAGCGTCAGCAACAGCCCCGCCAGTCCGATCCCGGCGGCGATCATGTTCAGCGTCGCCGCGCGGATCAGAAAGGACGTGATCAGGATGCCCAGAAGCCCGCCCCAGCCCAGAAAACCGGCCCAGAAGCGAAGGTCGCGAAGAGCATTCCGGCAGGAAGCGAGCGATAAGGTGGACATACCGAGCCAAGCAAAGGAGGTTGTCGTCTCGTTGTTCTCGTGCAACGGCAAGTCTGGCAAAAAAGGAGACTCCGGTTACAGGTCGAAAAAGGAAGCGAAGAGCAAGTGCCGGCCTTATGATCCAGCCGATGATTGCAGCGCACTCTGATCAGTGGCCATGTAGACCAGTCCCGCCCGGTCCAGCGGCGCGGTGAAATGCAGGAATGTTTCACGTTGTCGCATAGAGATAGATCCTCTTGACTTCCTGTTGAACCTGTTCTTCGTTCCAGTCGGAGTGCCGCATGCGCACGCCCGCGGCGGTCACGGCCCGCGCGTCCCAGTACAGCTTCATGGCGAGGTCATATTTCTCGGCGTAGCTCATGCACCGAAGCGCCTCGATCTGCTGCGGATGCAGTGCGTCTTCGTCGGGAAGGGGCATGTGAAAAGGCCTTTTCCTGTGTTTCCATGTCGTCGCTCAGTATAAAGGAATCGGCAAGCGAATCAACGGGTATCGAGCAAAGCCATAGGGGCTATTCGCCGTTACCATCAAGTACCGACAGCAGGCGATCGATCGACAACAACGCTATCAGCAACTGGCCGTTCTTGCCCTGGATGACGGGGTTCTCGAGAAAGTCCCGGATATAAGCGCGCACGGCATCCATATTCACCCACGGGACCTGCTCCAGGCGATCCGATCGGAGCAATGCTTCGACCCGCGGGCGCAACTCGCCGGCGAGAACGTGCGGCAGCGGCAGGCCCATGCGCTCGAACTTGTCCGCGCCTGGCGCGGGGCGGCGCTTCAGCCCGAGCTTGTACTGCATGCTTCGGCCCATCAGTCGCAGCATGCGCTCGAACGAGGAGGCGATGATGGGGAAGGTCGTATTGGCACTGACGATGCGCGCAAGGTCGGGGTGATGGCGCTGCAGGCACGTGCGCAGGATCCGCGCGTCGAAGCGGTAGCGCGCGGGCAGGCGCCGATACAGGTCGTACAGGTCGTTGTCGAAGCTGAGCGTCCGCTGCGGCAGGTTCGTATGCATGCCCCAGTGATCGCCGAACGAGTAATGCCGGGCCATATTGTAAAAAGTCAGGTATTCGAGAATATCCAGCGGCGAATCGGCCAGCTCGCGCGCCTGTTCCGCAACGGCGCGCACTTCGCCGAGCAGATCCTCACGCAGCCGCGTTTCTTCGCCAGGCTTGATCATCCCCGGCAGTGCCTGATCGCCGATGCGGTAGCCGACGTTGTCGAGAAACCACTCCTCGATGGGTGTTCCGGGCATGACGGGACGCTTCCAATACAGATGCCGCCCGAAGAGATTCAAGGTCTTCGCCGGCAGGTACATGCCCTGGAAGAAATAATCGAGGCCGTGTCCGTGGAAGATGACATCGGCAGCATCCCGGAGCTTGTCCTCGTAGCCGAGAAACATGAACATGGGAAGCTGCATGCCCCCGACCATGTCCAAGGCCGCCTCGTAGACGCGCGCGTAATGGCTCTCCTCGAAAGCGAAGAAGCGGTGCGGCACGCCCACTGTCTGCGCCAGTGTTCGGGCCACGCGGGCCTCGCGGTTCTCCACATGGTTGACCGTTACGCAAAGAGGAGCTTTCCCCGCTTGGTACAGGCAACCCAAAAAGGTGCGCGCATCCATGCCGCCACTGAGGAAGAGGCACGGTCGCGCGCCATCGGCGGATTTGCGCCGAACGCTCGCCATGATCGAGGCATGCAGTTCATCCGCGCAAGCCGTTAAGCTGGATGTTGTTTTCGCGCGGAAATCGGGCTTCCAATAGCGACGCAGCGACGTTGACTGACCGTTGAATGTCAACACCGACGCGGTCGGCATCGGTCGCGCATCTTTGGCATGCGTACGATGGCCGAAGAGACGTTTATACATCAACAGCTGATAGAAGGCATTATACTCGATCTCCAACCATCCCAGCGAGTGCAGGCGATCCCATAGATCGCGAAAGGAGAACGAAACCAGTAAACGGTCGGACTGGGCATAATAGAATAACGGCGGCACGCCGAAGCGACTGGAAAGAAGGTGCACGTAGTTGGTGTTCGTATCGCTGATGATCGCGGAGAATTCTCCATTGATGGTTCGCAGAAATGCGTCATCTTCGCGGTGATCGGCAAGTTGTTCCGCCAGCAATTCGGGGCGCAAGGCCTCGCCGTGAATGGGGTCACCCATAAGACACACGTCGATGCCGTCAACACTTGCGAGCGACAGGGGAGAACGCATATTCTCCTGAAGAAGATAAACAGGGCGCGAGTGAAGCGAACTCCACGCTTCTCCCGGTGAATCTTCGGTTGCCGGCCATTCGACGCAGAAATGCTGTAGCCTAACCGGCAGGGGAGCGTAGCTCATCAAAAAACTCCACAGGCAAGAGATTATCGTAAGTCACTCAACAACAGCGCTATATTATATAGTCTTGGTCTCACAGTTCAACGTGTGAGACAGGTGGCAGCCCGCCCACGCATCCCTGTATGTCGTGATTCTCGGCCTATCAAGCGTGGCCTCAATCGGTTTTTCCGGAAAGATGTTTTGCTGCGTTACCCTCAGACCGCTCCCAGCACATCGGGTAATCGATTCACCGCGTCGACCTGACTCTCGAGCGCGATATGGGCGTAGCGGTCCATGGTCAGGGTGATGGTGCTGTGGCGGGCAAGGGTCTGGGCGACCTTGGGCGAGACCCCGGCGCGGATGATGTTGGTGATATAGCTGTGGCGCAAGGCGTGAAAGTCGGCGTATCGCCCCTGGGCGTCGCGGTAGGGGATGGGTTCGATATTCGTTTCCGGGTCGCCCGTTCCGGCAAGGTCGCGCCTCATCATCTCCGCGCCTTTTCTGCCTTTCGGCAATTCGAAGACCGAATCATCTGGCGACAGGCTTTCCATATCTGCCTTCAGGCGTGTGGCCGTGGTCGGGCGCAGCGGCAGCGCGCACTTACACGGCGTCTGTCCTTGTTAATTCGGAACTCGCAGCCGGCCCAGGCCGCCAGATCGCCGTCGCCGGTGCAGTCGACATAGTTCCTGGCCCGGGCGGCCATGACGGCGGCACCCAGGCCGCCGGGCCCACCGCCGACCACGATCACATCGGCTTCCTTCACAACCGTCAATTCACGATCAATGCGATACGATACGGTGCTCATGTCTTCCCCCCGAATGTAATGTCGTTCGTGAAGTATTCACTGATATTCAGTTGCGGAGAGGAATCGTCTACCAATACACCCGCGATACGGACATTCTCGAAATGC
>CAYWFP010000151.1:0-6613 GCA_964457365.1 uncultured Planctomycetaceae bacterium | reverse complement strand
CGTGGGTGTTCTTCGGCGCGAACATGTCGGAGCGGTGGTCGTCGTTGGGGTCGCAGACGAGTTGCCCGGCGAGGTGGTTGCTGATCGCCCAGCACCCGAGACCGTACTTCTTGAGGATCTTGCGCTTCTCGTCGCAGTACTTCTTGCTCTTGGCGGCCTTGTCGACCTCGATGTGGTCGCCCCAGCAGGCCAGCTCCAGCCCGTCGTAGCCCATGTCGGCGGCATACTCGCACATCTTCTCGAACGGGATGTCCGCCCATTGCCCGGTGAACAGCGTTACCTTGCGTGCCATGATCTCTCCTTGAAATCGGATGGTTGCGATTTTACTTCGGCAGCTTCACCCACTTGGCGCCCATCTTGGACGACTTGACCACCGCCTCAATGAACTGCATGCCGCGCAGGCCGTCCTGCGCTGTCGGGAAGTCCAGCGCCAAGGGCTCGGGCTTCTTCTTCTCGATCTTGGCGCGGATGGTCTCGGCGGCGTTGACGTAGACGTTGGCGAAGGCTTCGATAAAGGCCTCGGGGTGACCGAAGGGGATGCGCGTGCAGCGCGCGGCCGCAGGGGATTTTTCGCCGATGTAGTCGTTGCCGCGGCGCCAGACCTGCGGCGGCTGGCCGTAAGGGAAGACGTGCAGGTCGTTGGGGTATTCCTGCACCCACTTGAGCGAACCCTTCTCGCCGTGTACCTCGATCGCCAAGCCGTTCTCCTTGCCGACGGAGACCTGGCTGGCGAAGAGGATGCCCTTGACGCCTTTCTGCCAGTGGACCAGGCAGTTACCGTCGTCGTCGAGCTTGCGCCCCTTGACGAAGGTGGTCAGGTCGGCGCAGATCTCGACCATCCGGAGCCCGGTGACGTACTCGGCCAGGTTCTCCGCGTGCGTGCCGATATCGCCCATGCAGCCGGCCGCGCCCGAGCGCTTGGGATCGGTGCGCCACTCGGCCTGTTTGGCGCCTTTGCGTTCCATCGGCTGCACCAGCCACCCCTGCGGGTACTGGACGACGATCTTCAAGAGCTTGCCCAGGTCGCCCTGCTTGACCATGTCGCGGGCGAGCTTGACCATCGGGTAGCCGGTGTAGTTGTGCGTCAGCGCGAAGACTTTCTTCGACTTCTTGACGATCTGAAGGAGTTTCTTCGCCTCGGCGACGTCGAGCGTCATCGGCTTGTCGCAGACGACGTGAAAACCGGCTTCGAGGAACGCCTTGGCGATGGGAAAATGCATGTGATTGGGCGTGACGATGCTGACGAAGTCGATACGCTCGCCCTCGGGCAGCGCCAGTTCCTTCTCGATCATCGTTGCGTAGTCGGCGTAGGCGCGCTTGCTGTCAATGAACAACTCGCGCCCGGTCTGCTTGGACTTGCGCGGTGTCTGCGAGAAGGCGCCGGCGACGATGTCGATGCCGCCGTCCATGCGCGCGGCCTTGCGGTGCACCTCGCCGATGAAACTGCCCGGGCCGCCGCCGACCATGCCCATCTTGAGCGGGCGACCGGAAATGGATGATTTCTTCGCCATGATTTTCTCCCCTCTGCATGCCAACGAATTACAAGTGGGTCCCAAACCTTTCGATAGGTAGGTAATAGTATGCGCCAAAACGGGGGGATTTGAAAAGGGGGGTTAACCCGAAATTCGTCATTTTTTCACGAAAACACGGGAGGGGAGGGATGGTGTAGTCGCTATACAACTCGGCTTCGCCGCGAAACGCCGCCCATTGCACCTGCAGGAGCGCCTCGACGTCCTCGAGCACGGCGTCCTCGATACGAAGGTGGTCGGGCACGGGCGTCATCTCGTCTCGCAAAAAAAACCGGGGTGCACGCGGCGCCCCGGCGATTGTAGCGGATTATCCGGCGACGATCAAACGTCCAGATCGGCCAATTGCTGGTAGAGCTTGTTGCGGCGGTCGATCTCGGTCTGTCCCGCCTCCATCAGCTTGGCGTTGGTCTCCGGATCGGACTTGGCCAGCGCGCTGAAGCGCGTCTCGCCCATGGCGTAGTCCTTGTAGCTGATGCTAGGCGGCTTGCTGTCGATCCGCAGCGGATTCTCGCCCTGCTCGATCCGGCGCGGGTCGTACCGCAGGAGCGTCCAGGAGCCCGACTCGACGGCCTTCTTCTGCTCGGTCATGCCGCGGCAGTTGGGTGGGTTCATCGGGATGCCCTGGGCGATGCAGTGCGAGTAGCACAAGATGAGGCTCGGGCCGGGGTAACTCTCGGCCTCGATGAAGGCCTTGACCGTCTGGGCGTCGTTGTAGCCCATGGCGCAGCGGGCGACATAGACGTAGCCGTAGGTCATGGCGATCATGCCCAGGTCCTTTTTCGGCAGGGACTTGCCGCCCATGGCGAACTTGGCCGTGGCGCCGGTGGGCGTGGCCTTGCTGGCTTGGCCGCCGGTGTTGGAGTATACCTCGGTATCCATGACCAGGACGTTGACGTCGCGCCCCTGGGCGAGGACGTGGTCGAGGCCGCCGTACCCGATGTCGTAGGCCCAGCCGTCGCCGCCGACGATCCAGACGGACTTCTTGACCAGGTAGTCGGCCACCTCGCGCAGTTGTTTGCAGCACTGGTCGTCGCATTTGGCGATGAGCTTCTTGAGTTCCGCCACGCGCGCGCGTTGTTCGCGGATGCCGGCCTCGGTGGTCTGGTCGGCTTCGAGCAGCCCCTTGACCAGTTCGTCCTTGCCGCAGAGGCACCCGCAGGCGCTGTCCTTGACGATCTCTCGGGCGAACTCGGTCAGCTTGTCGCGCGTGAGGGCGAAGCCGTAGCCGAACTCGGCGTTGTCCTCGAAGAGCGAGTTGCTCCACACCGGCCCCCGTCCCTCGGGATCGACCGTGAACGGCGTCGTCGGCAGGTTGCCGCCGTAGATGGAGGAGCAGCCGGTGGCGTTGGAGATGATCATGCGATCGCCGAAGAGCTGGGTGGCGAGTTTGTAGTACGGCGTCTCGCCGCAGCCCGCGCAGGCGCCGGAGAACTCGAAGAGCGGCCGGCAGAGCTGGCTCTCCTTCACCGTGCCGAGATCGAGCTTGGTCCGGTCGTACTCGGGGATCTGCAGGAAGAACTCGGCGTTCTGGCGCTCGCGCTCGCGTATCTCCTCGGTCTTGAAGGTCATGTTGATGGCCTTGCGTTCGGGATTCTCCTTGTCCTTGGCCGGGCAGATGAAGACGCACTGGCCGCAGCCGGTGCAGTCCTCGGGGAAGACCTGGACGGTGCATTTCTCTTCCTTGTACTTGGCCTTGCCCTGGGCGGACTTGAACTCCGCCGGCGCGCCGGAGAGCGCCGATTCGGGGTAGATCTTCATGCGGATGGTCGCGTGCGGGCAGACGAAGGAGCACTTGCCGCACTGGATGCAGAGGTCCGGTTCCCAGATCGGCACGTCGCGGGCGATGTTGCGCTTCTCGTACTTGGTCGTTCCCGTCGGGAAGGTGCCGTCCTCGGGCATCTTGCTGACCGGAAGGTCATCGCCACGGAAGGCCATGAGTTCCTCGGTGACCGCCCGGACGAACTCGGGCGCCTCGCCCTTGACGAACTCCGGCTGGCTGATGGAGCTGGTCACCTCCTTGGGGTAGTTCACTTCGTGCAGGTTGGCCACGGACTGGTCCACGGCGTTGAAATTCTTCTGAACGACGTCCTCGCCCTTCTTGCCGTAGGTTTTCTCGATGGCCTTCTTTATATACGTGATCGCCTCGTCCTTGGGCAGCACCCCGGAGATGGCGAAGAAGCAGGTCTGCATGATCGTGTTGATGCGCACGCCCATGCCGGTTTCTTCGGCGACCTTGCCGGCGTCGACGACGTAGAATTTCAGTTCCTTGTCGATGATGCTCTTCTGTATCTCCTTCGGGAGGTGCCGCCAGACATCGTCGGGGCCGTAGACGCTGTTGAGGAGGAAGGTCCCGCCCTTCTTGGCCGATTTGAGGATGTCGTATTTCTCGATGAAGGGCCACTGGTGGCAGGCGATGAACTGCGCGCTCTTAATCAGGTAGGTGCTGCGGATCGGGCGCGGGCCGAAGCGCAGGTGGCTGACGGTCATGGCGCCGGCCTTCTTGGAGTCGTAGACGAAGTAGCCTTGTGCGTACATATCGGTATGTTCGCCGATGATCTTGATGCTGTTTTTGTTCGCGCCGACGGTGCCGTCGGAGCCGAGGCCGTAGAAGAGGCAGCGGCTGACGTCGTCGGGTTCGATGTCGACGGTCTTGTTCCACGGCAGACTGGTCTCGGTCACGTCGTCGTAGATGCCGACGGTGAAGTGATCCTTGGGCTTGTCTTTGTCGAGGTTGTCGAAGACGCCCTTGATCATCGCCGGGGTGAACTCTTTGCTCGACAGGCCGTAACGGCCGCCGACGATCTTGGGCCAGTTGCCGGCGAAGAGAGCGCTATTCTCCTGCATGGCCACGCCGAAGGCGGTGCGGACGTCCTCGTAAAGCGGCTCGCCGATGCTGCCGGGTTCCTTGGTGCGGTCGAGCACGGCGTATTTGGTGCAGCTCTGCGGCAGGGCTTTGATGAAGTGCTCCACCGAGAACGGGCGGTAGAGACGGACCTGCAGCAGGCCCAGCTTCTCGCCCTGGCCGGCATAATGCTCCACCGCTTCCTTGGCCGTCTCCGCGCCCGAGCCCATGAGGATGACGACTTTCTCCGCCTCGGGGTGGCCGACGTAATCGAAGACCTTGTACTGGCGGCCGGTCTGCTTGGCGAACTCGTCCATCGCCTCCTGGACGATGGCCGGCGCGGCGTCGTAGTATTTATTGACCGTCTCGCGGCCCTGGAAGAAGACGTCCGGGTTCTGCGCGGTGCCGCGGATGAACGGCCGGTCCGGCAGCAGTCCGCGCTTGCGGTGCTGCAGAACGGCATCGTCGCTGACCATCGCCTCGAGTACCTTGTCGTCGAGGGTCTCGATCTTCTGCACCTCGTGGCTGGTGCGGAAGCCGTCGAAGAAGTGCAGGAACGGCAGTTTGGCCCGCAGGGAAGCCGCGGTGCCGATGAGGGTCATGTCGTGCGCTTCCTGCACGCTGTTGCTGGCGAGCAGGGCGAAGCCGGTCTGGCGCGTGGCCATGACGTCGCTGTGGTCGCCGAAGATGGAGAGCGCTTGACAGGCGACCGAGCGGGCCGAGACGTGGAAGCACGTGGGTGTGAGTTCGCCGGCGATCTTGTACATATTCGGAATCATCAGCAGCAGGCCCTGGCTGGCGGTGAATGTCGTTGCCAGCGAGCCGCCCTGGAGCGCGCCGTGGATCGAGCCGGAGGCGCCGCCCTCGCTCTGCAGTTCCGAGACCAGCGGCACGGTGCCCCAGATGTTCTTCTTGCCCTGGGAGCTGTAGAGATCGCACCATTCGCCCATCGGCGAGGACGGGGTGATCGGGTAGATCGCGATTACTTCGTTGATCTTATGGGCGACGCGGGCGACCGCCTCGTTCCCATCCATCGCTGCCATCTCGGGGGCCATACACTCTCCTTTCAACCGTATTTGCGATAGGAAGCTGTGTTGTTGAAATTCCTGAACAAGCGTCTCTGAAACGAGTGCCGCACGTCTGAATCCGCCGCCAAATATTAGCGGTGCGGACAGATTAACGCTATCCCTGATATGGCGCAAGGCAAAAGAACGTTAGAACTCGGCGAGAAATCACAGTTTGCGGTTTGTCTCAACAAGCGCGCAGCGGAAACGCGGAAAATGGCGGTCAATTCCGGTCGGCGGCTTTGCGATGCAGGATCGCCTGCATACCTTCGTGGTCGATGGCGTAGGTCTCGCCGCAGAAGTGGCAGGTCACCGTCTGGCCCTCGCCTTCGTCGACAATCTCCTCCACCTCCGTGAGCGGCAGCGCGGTCACGACATCGACGATCTTCTGCCGGCTGCAGCCGCATTCGAATTTCAGCGTCCGCCCCTCGGTGACCTGCAGATCGTTGACACCCAGCAGGTTGCCGAACTTGTCGAGGGTGTCGCAACGCTCGAGCGCTTGGCGGACGGTGCTGTCGTTGAACCGTTCGAGCACGGCGACGAAGGCTTCGGTGTCGCCATCGGGCATCTTCTCCGCCAGAAAGCCGACGCAGCGGTCGAGGTAACCCTCCTTGCATGTGGTCAGCAGTTCCACTCCCGACGGGCGCTGCAGCGAGTCGATACAGTAACGCGCCACCGCCGTGCGCAGATCCGGCGGGGACACCTCCACGAGCCCCTGGTAGATCACGCGGTCGCTGGTATGGTGGATGACCGACATGGTGCCGCTCTGGCCGAGAGCAAGGCGCAGATCGGTGTCGTCCGATCCGTCGAGTTCGTTCATCACTTTGGCGTGGGTGTAACCGCGCATGCCGCCCATGAACGCGGCATCGCAGAGCACGCCGCCGACGGGGCCGTCGACCCGGAGTTGCAACGTCAGCCGCTCGTCCTCGTCGCCGAGGTTGCCTGACAAGAGCGCCACCGCGGTCAGCGATTCGCCCAGAACGCGCGCGGCGGTCGGGCCGCAGAGGTGCCGGCGCTCCAGCGTTCGCGCCGTCTGCGTGGCGTTGACGAAGGTGAACGCGAGGCGCGTCGAGGGTGAGGTGCCGTAGACCAGGCAGTCCATCCGTTCCTTCCCTTCGGAAGACACTGCTGTCCGGTTATTAGTCAAACAATGACAACTGGTTACAAGAACCGCCTTT
>CAYWFP010000150.1:0-6732 GCA_964457365.1 uncultured Planctomycetaceae bacterium | reverse complement strand
GCACCAACACCGTGCTGCATACGCTGGCGCTGGCGCACGCGGCCGGCATCAAGTACGACCTGAAACGCATCGACGCCGTCAGCCGCAAGACGCCCTGCGTCTGCAAGGTCTCGCCGTCGCGGCCGGAGGTGCACATGGAAGACGTCCACGCCGCCGGCGGTATCGCCGCGATCCTCAAGGCGGTCCACAAAGGCGCGCGCACCGGCCTGGACTTGAAGGCCAGGACCGTCACGGGCACGCTCGGCGACATGGTCCGCAAGGCGCCCGGCCCCGACGGCGATGTCATCCGCTCGGCCAAGAAGCCCTTCGGCGCCGTCGGCGGACTGGCGGTCCTCTTCGGCAACATCGCCCCCAAGGGCGCCATCGTCAAGACCGCCGGCGTCAGCGACAACATGATGGAGTTCGCCGGCAAGGCGGTCGTCTTCGAGTCGCAGGAAGACGCGCTCGAGGGAATTCTCGGCGGCAAGGTAGTCGACGGCGACGTGGTGGTGATCCGCTACGAAGGGCCGCGCGGCGGGCCCGGCATGCAGGAGATGCTCTCTCCGACCGCGGCCATCACCGGCGCGGGCATCAAGGCCGCCCTCATCACCGACGGGCGTTTCAGCGGCGGCACGCGCGGACTCTGCATCGGCCACATCAGCCCCGAGGCCGCCGGCGGCGGGCCCATCGCCGCGATCGAGAACGGCGACACCATCGCCATCGACGCCAGGAAGCGCACGCTCGAGGTGAAGATCTCGCAGGCGCGGATGAAGCGGCGCCTCGCGAAGCTGCCGGCTTTTACGCCCAAGGTCGAGCGCGGCTGGCTCGGACGCTACCTGCAGCACGTCGCCAGCGCCGACGAGGGCGCGGCCTTCATCAAGTGAGCTATTCCACGCTCTCAAGGCGGAAGGTCGTTTCGGTGCGCGCGACGCGGTAATGGTCGACCGTGACCTTCCCACCGGCGCAGACGTAACGGGCGATCATCTCCCGGTCGGTAGGAATGGTCCGCGGCGGCAAGGCGTCCAGCGGGTACCAGGCCGATTCGCCTTCCTCGCCGGCACGGAGCCCCCCCCCTTGCGGGCGCAGCGCGACGATGAACATGACGAAATGCGCCTCCGGATCGGCCGCACCGTCCTCGCGGATGGTCTCGGTGGCGACCGCGCAGATATGCAGCAACTCGCACGCGAGGCCCGTCTCCTCGCGCGCCTCGCGCACCGCCGCCTCGGCCACGGTCTCGCCCGGATGGAGCTTGCCCCCGGGAAGCGACCAGTAGCCGCGGTACGGGTCCTTCGCGCGCTGCAGCAGCAGGATGTTCCCGTTTTCGAGAATAGCGGTCAGCGCGACGGTCAGTATCCCGGCCACGGGCTCCTTCCGGGATCATTCCTCGCGCGGGAAGATGCGGGTGGGGGCCGACGGGACGGTGATGGTCTCCTCGGAGACGATCTCCATCGCCGGCCGGCGCGAAGGAGCGGCATGTCCCTCGGGCTTGACGATAATCCGCGGCGCCGGCAACGCGGGCGCGGCCGTCTCGCCCGGCACCGCCCCCTGCTCCGCAGGTGCGGGCTTCGGCTTCGCCTCCTCCGGTACGGGCAGGTTGCCGAAGAAGTCCTCGGTCGGCATCCGGCTTTCGCGCTGGTAGATGCGCGTGCGCTCGTCGGCGCGGACGACGTGCACGCCCTTGACCTCGCTGAGCGCCGCTTCGAAGACGTCCTCGCCGATCTTGCCCTGCGCGCGCTCGAGGTCGGTGCGGGCGATATGGTAGTCCCGCAAAGCGGCAAAGTAGTTCTGCTGCGCGGTGGCCAGCGACTTGCGCGCGTCGATGATCTCGAGATACAGCCCGCCCGCGCCTTCCTCCCACTGGATGGTCTGCTGCTTGACCACGCGCTCGGCCTGCAGGACGTTCTCGCGTTGGGAGCGGACGAACTCCATGGCGCTGAAGAGATTCAACAGCGCCGTGCGGACTTCGAGCTTGATGGTGTCGCGCGTGTTGTAGGTGTCGAGCTTGTACTGCTCCAGCACCGCCTGCGCTTCGCGGATCTGGCCGTGGATCACCAGACCGTCGAAGACCAGCCAGTCCATCTGCACGCCGACGCTCCAGTTCTTGCGCCAGCGGCCGGTCTCGGTGGTCCAGGTATGATTGTTGGCCGAATAGGTGCCGGTCAGGTTGACCTGCGGAAAGAGAGCCGACCGGGTCGTCTGGATGGACTTCTCCTGCAGCTTCTCCTGCAGGCGCGCCTGACGCAGCTCCGGCCGGTCGCGCAACTCCAGGTCCCTCAGGCGCCGCTCCTCGCCCGGATCGAAATCCTCGAAGAGGAAACCGTCGGTCAAGGTCAGGTCCGCGCCGAGGGGCAGCCCCAGCAGCTTCAGGAAGGACGTGCGTTGCGTGGCCAGTCCGTTCTCGGCCTGGATCAGCAGCGCCTGGTTGTTGCTCACGTCCACCTCCGCGCGCGTCACCTCGATGTCGGTGATGGTGCCGGCCTGATAGCGGTTGCGGGTGGTGGCCAGAAATTCCTGCGCCAGATTGATCTGGGTGGTGAAGATGTCGACGAGCTTCTCGGCGTAGCGCAGATCGTAGTAGTCGGCGCGAACGTTGTACAGCAGTTGCTGCTTGGTAAGGCGGATGCTCTCTTTAACACTGTCGCGGTACAGCCCCGCGCCACGGATGTCGGCGATGATCTTGCCGCCCTTGAAGAGCGGCTGGGTGCCGGTGACCGACCAGTCGTAGCGCTTGAGGTAATGCCGATCGTTGAGATCCTTGCGGTCCTTGCCGACGCCGACGTCGATCTTGCCGTCGGGCGCCTGCGCCGCAGAGACGTTGCCGGGGCGCATGCTGTCGGGCTTGCGGTAGTATTGATGGCCGAAGCTGGTGGTGACCTGCGGCAGCGCCTCGCCGTAGGCGCGCATGGTCCGCCCCGAGGCGACGCGCCGGTTCAACCGGGCCTGGCGCAGCTCGTGCGAGTACTGCAACGCGAGTTGTTCGGCCTGCCGCAGGCTAAGCGTATAGTGCGGCTTGTCACCCCGCGCGGAGGCGGCCACGAGCGCGGCGTAGTGGCTCTCTTCCTCGTCAAGCACTCCCGGCACCGCGTGGATATCCGCTTCGCCGGCAGACACGGCGAATGTCATGGCGAGCAGGAAGAGAGGGACGAACGAGGTCGATTTCATGCAAACACCGCGCGCTTGTTTATCGGACACATCAACGCTTGCCAGATAACGCCACTGCGGCGCGCCCCCCAAGCGATGACGGCTCATTATAGAACTTTCCCGGTTTTTTGCAAGACTTGTCCGCAGGATATCTACGTGCCGCCAACAGCCTGCCCGATCCCCGGAAACCGGATCGATCCCGCGGGCTCCGCCGCGCATTCGCCGTCTACGTGCCGCGATCGAAACACCGCTTGGCGACAGCGTCGCAACTTCCCGCCCTCAACATTGTTAGAAAACCGTCACCCCGGGATTGACGGCTTCCTCGCGCCATAAAATGACTTTAACTATTTGTCAATATATACCTTATGGCTTTTTGCGCTAACTTCTGCCCATGCCCGCAAATACTTCAACCAGCCTTAATCAACTATTTCCGATTATTTTTCAGTATGTTTTTTTGGCATATTATAGTATTCGCAAGCTGCTAACACGGCGGCTGCGGGGAGGTTGTCGGAGGTCTTGACAAAGCCGGTTGTCAACCTGTCCGGTAGGTCCTTCTTTTTCGGATTGACAGCTTTTCAAACCCGCCTAAGATGCTTCAAACTCGCGGGTCGGTGAGAGTCTTTTTTTGGCGCATACCGCTCATCAGAACCCCGTTTTCAACAGACGACGAACGCACAATTTAAAGCCCGGCTCGCTGGGCGGGGGGATGCTGTTTGTCTTCGCAGCGCATATCGCTCGACTGGAACGCGGTCCTCGACGCCATCGCCGCTGAAGTGTCGCAGCAGAGCTTCAACACCTGGTTCAAAAACACCGAATTCGTCTCCTTCGACCCGGAGGCGCCGCGACTGATCGTCGGCGTCGGTTCGGTCTTCCACAAAAGCTGGATCGCCAGCAACTACAGCGACCTGATCGCCACGGTGGTGGAGCGACTCTGCGGCCTATGTCCGGCCATCGAGATCACCATCGCTCCCGAGCCGTTTCGCAAAAAGCGCGCCGCCCAGCGCCGCGAAGGCGTGCACGAGAAAGTACTGCCCGTTGCGCCCAGACCCAAGCGTCATACCCTCCTGGAGCGGCTGCATCAGGAATATCGCCTCGAATCCTTCATCCCCGGACCGGGTAACCAGATGGCGCATGCCGCCTGCCGCCGCGCGGCGCTGCATCCGGGCGAGTTCAACCCGATCTTCATCTTCGGCGATCACGGCCTGGGCAAGACCCACCTCCTGCACGGCATGTGCGCCGAGGCGGTCGGCCGCGACGGCGAGCACCGTATCGAACTGCTCTCGGGGGAGGAGTTCGTCCAGCAATACACCCAGGCCCACGCGGGCAAGCGCCTGCCGGCGTTCCGCCAGCGCATGCGCACCTGCGACTTCCTGGTCCTGGACGACATCCAGATCCTCGCCCGGGGCAACAAGGCCGCCACCCACGAGGAGTTGCTCAACACCGTCGACGCGCTGATGCAGCGCGGCAGCCAGATCGCCCTGGTCAGCAACTGCCGCCCGGAAGAGTTGAAGCTGCCGCCGCGCCTGCTGAGTCGCATCACCGCCGGTCTCTCGCTCCGGGTGGAACAGCCCGATCCGGAGACGCGCAAGGCCATCGTCCGGCAGAAGGTCGGCCGGCGCGAGATCGCGCTGCCCGACGAGGTGGTCGAGCTCGTGGCCCGCTGCTTCCAGGGCAGCGTCCGCGACCTCGAGGGCGCCATCGGCAAACTCGCCGCCCACGCCAATCTCGGCGGCCTGGAGATCGGCCTGAAGACCGCCGCGGCCATCATCGGCCCGACCATGCCCCGGCGCACCACCGCGATCGACCTCGACGCCATCGCCGAGGCCACGGCCAAGGCCTACGGCGTCACCGTCGCCGAGCTCAAGAGCCGCAAGCGCTCCAACGGCATCGCCCTCGCGCGCAAGGCCGGCATCCACATCGCCCGCCGCATCACCCCGCTCTCGCTCAGCGAGATCGGCGCCTACTTCGGCGGCCGCTCGCACGCGACCATCATCGCCAACCTGAAGAAACCGATCCTGCCGAACTTCGACAAGGACGTTCACGAGCGCCGCCTGCGCCAGATCCTCCACCAGCTCGGCGCCGACCACATCGAGCCGGCGGAGATCTTCCGCGAACAGGGACGCCTCTTCGAGTCGTGAGATCCGCCCTGTCGCGAAAATCCCGGTCGACCGCCTGCGATTTCCCCTTCACCCCTTGCATCGACCTTCCCGGATTTGCATCATTTCCGAAGAGAACGACCGTCGCAATTAAATTTTAACGCAATCGAGACGCGAAAATCGCGCCCCCGTTATACAATCCGCCTCCCGGCGCCATACGCGGAGGAAGGAGAATTCCATGCCCGAGAATTCGGATGTCTGGTGGGTCGGCACCTACAAGGTCGACCGCGGCAAGTCGCTGCCCTTCGGCGCCACCTTCGTCGGCAACGGCATCAACTTCGCCCTCTTCTCCGAACACGCCACCGCCGCCACGCTGCTCCTCTTCGACTCCGACAACGACGAACGCCCCATCGCCGAGATCCATCTCGACCCCAAGCGCCACCGCACCGGCCACGTCTGGCACGCGCTGGTCGAAGGGATCGACCCGACGGTGCGCTACGGCTGGCGGCTGGAAGGGCCGCACGCGCCGCACGAAGGTCACTGGTACGATCCCAACGTGGTGCTGATCGACCCGTACGCGCGCGCGCTGAGCGGCGGGTCAACCTGGGGCGAGAGCGACATCATCCACGTCCCGTCCGACCAGGACGAGAAAGTGGTCTGCCACCGCCTCGGACGGCTGCCCTCGGAGGACTTCGACTGGGAGGGCGACACCCCGCCGCGCATCCCGATGGCCGACCTGGTCATCTACGAGGTCCACCCGCGCGGCTTCACCGTGCATGAATCGTCGGGCGTCAAGCACCCGGGAACGTACCTGGGCCTGATCGAGAAGATCCCGTACCTGAAGGAACTCGGCGTCAACGCGGTGGAACTGATGCCGGTCTTCGAATTCGACGAGAACGAGCACCTCCGCCACCATCCGCGCACCGGCGAGATCCTGCGCAACTACTGGGGCTACTCCCCCATCGCCTTCTTCGCGCCCAAGGCCAGCTACGCCGCCAACGGCCACGAGGGCAACCAGGTCAACGAGTTCCGCCAGATGGTCAAGGCCTTCCACGCCGAGGGCATGGAGGTCTACCTCGACGTCGTCTTCAACCACACCGGCGAGGGCGACGAGCGCGGCCCCGTCATCAGCTTCCGCGGCATCGACAACAGCATCTACTACATGCTCGAGAAGGACGGCAGCTACCGCAACTACAGCGGCTGCGGCAATACCCTCAACTGCAACCATTCGCTGGTGCGCGCGATGATCCTCGACGCGCTGCGCTACTGGGTCTCGGAGATGCACGTCGACGGCTTCCGCTTCGACCTGGCGGCCATCCTCGGCCGCGGCGAGAACGGCGAGGTGCTGCAGAACCCGCCGCTGCTGGAGCGCATCTCGGTCGACCCGGTGCTCGCCGACACCAAGATGATCGCCGAGGCCTGGGACGCGGCCGGACTCTACCAGGTCGGCTCCTTCCCCTCTACCTTGTTCGCCTCGGGATGCACCTCAAAGCTGTAGGTGCCGCCATGCTGCTGC
>CAYWFP010000149.1:0-6773 GCA_964457365.1 uncultured Planctomycetaceae bacterium | reverse complement strand
GCCTGGTAGGTCTCGTCCTTCTTGATGTTGCCGTCCTGGTCGCAGCGCTTGATCAGGTTGTCGAACTTCCCGGCGTAGCCGGCCTTCTCGTACACCTCCTTCAATACCGCCACCTTCTCGGCCATCGAGGCCGCGCCGCTGCGCATGAAGTGGTGGTACATGTGGTTGTCGTCGAAGCTGCCCGGGTACATCAGCATGCGCTGCTTGGCCGTCTGGATCAGCTCGGCCTTCTGGCCGCTGCCGGCGAGGTAGGGCATCAAGTCGCGCTTGAACGAGAGCTCCGCGGCCGGGCTGCCCCCCACCGCCCGCTGGATCAGCGGCAGCGGGTTCTCCCCCTTTTCGAGCGCCGCGCCGAGGTAGCGCGCCTCCACCGTCTTCGGGTACTGCTTGACGAACTCCGCGCGCGTCTTGTTGTCCTTGACGTAGCGGTCGAGGATCTTGCTGCTCAGGGGGCGCAGGCGGTGCTCCTCGCCGGGGTACTTCTTCGCCAGCTCGACCAGCAGCCCCGCCGCCTTGCGGTCGCTGATGAGCTCCTTGCCCTTCATGTGCAGCGCCGAGGTGATCTCGGAGATGAAGTCGACGTAGTGGTACAGGTCGCCGCGGTCCTTGCTGTTGAGGTAGATGGGGATGAACTCGAGCACGCGCTTGCCGTAGCGCATGCGCTGGCTCTCGGACTTCTCGTTGTTGATCTTGGGACGCAGGTTGTTCATCAACTGATGCTCGTCGAAGGGGATCTGGCTGAACTGCATCATGTCGAAGTAGACGTCCGCGTCGGCGCCGGCGTGGTGGGCGACGTGGTAGAATTGGTCCAGCGACGTCGGTTTGCTGCGCGTCATGATCCCCAGCGGCTTGCGGTAACGCTCCTTGCCGCCGCCGAAGGCGAATTCGTCCGCGCCGTGGCGGAGCTGCCAGTGCACCGCGTTGACCCGCTCCGGCGCCTCGAAGGTGCGCGTCATCCAGTCGGCCAGGTCCAGCGCCGGCGCGCCGTCGCGGTTGTCGATCAGCTTGTTCAGCGTGCCGTAGGCGTAGGACCAGGCCTGGTCGTCGGAGCCGTAGATCTTCGCGTAGCGCTTCACCAGGTCGGGGTAGCGCCCGCGGTCGAAGCAGACGGCGAAGGCGCGGCGCAGTTCCTCGCTCTTCTTCTCCTGCTTGCGGGCGAAGAGGAGGTAGCGGTCGAGCGCCTTGGTCCGCTCGCCGGCCATGTCCGCCACCTGCGCGGTACGGTACAGCAGCGCGATGTCCTGGTTGTTCGTCGCCTGCAGCAGCGCCGTCGCGCGTTTCTCCGCGGTCACCGGCCGGCCGTCGGCCATCGCCGCCTCCAGCGAGACCTTCAGCGCCTCGACCGGCGGGTTTTTCTTCAGCAGCGGCTCCAGCGCCTTCTCCGCCTCGGCGTACTTCTTCTCGGCGAGCAGCTTCTTCGCCTCGGCCAGGGCGTCCCCGGCCCGGGCCGGCAACGCCGCGGCGAGCAGCAGCGCCAGCAGAACGACCAATCGCAAAGCGCTTCGACGGCTGACCATGTTCATCTCCATCTGTCTGTGGTGGTGGCGGCCGTGGTGCAGGCCAAAAAGCCGATCGCTCGGATACGGGGTCCGCATCGTCGCGCGGGGAATCGTGCGTTTCACGTCCATGCAATCTGGCGTTGCCGGCTGCGGGGCCGGCGCGGACGGCGCCAGGAGCTGAATCCGGAACTTCTTTTCCATACGCGTGTTCCAACAAAAAAACGGCGCTGACAGCCGGTTGTGACACAGGCAAACGCATCGGCATTCACCTTTTCGCGGTTTTTCGCGTTTCCGCTGCCGTCAGGCTGTTTCGCCCTGCGCGCACCGGTCCGGCTCTGTCGGGTCGAAATCGATAAAGTACATTTGGTCAATATGTTGTGGATGCCTGTGTGTTTCCGCTGGCCGCGCCGACCGTGTTTTCACGGTTGACGTTTCTTCGGCCGCGGGGGTATCCTGTCGGCGGTCGAATTCATCTAGCAAAGGATCTGCCCATGGCTTCCGCGCGCCCCAACATCCTTCTCATCACCAGCGACCAGCAGCACTGGGCCGCCCTTGGCCTCTTCAATCCCGAGATCAAGACGCCCAACCTCGACCGCCTCGCCGCGCGCGGCATGGCCTTCACCCGCGCCTATACCGTCAACCCGACCTGCACGCCCACGCGCGCCTCGATCATCACCGGCAACTACCCCTCGCAGCACGGAGCCTATTCGCTGGGCACCAAGCTGATGGAGTCCGAACACGTCGTCGGCGACGACTTGCAACTCGAGGGCTACCGCACCGCCCTCGTGGGCAAGGCCCATTTCCAGCCGCTGGCCGGGACCAACGACTTTCCCTCGCTCGAGGCCTACCCGATCCTGCAGAATCTGGATTTCTGGAAGAAGTTCCACGGTCCGTTCTACGGCTTCGAGCATATCGAACTGGCGCGCAACCACACCGACGAGGCCCATATCGGCCAGCATTACGCGCTCTGGATGGAGGAGAAGGGGCTCGATAACTGGCGCGACTACTTTCGCACGCCTACCGGCAACGTCGACGCCCACGGCCATCACTGGCCCATCCCCGAGGAGTATCACTACGACGCCTGGATCGCCGAGCGCACCAATGCGCTGATGGAGGAGTATGCTTCGCAAGACGAGAACTTTTTCCTCTGGGCCAGCTTCTTCGATCCGCATCCGCAATGCATGGCGCCGGCGCCGTGGGACACGATGTACGATCCGGATTCGCTGACGCTGCCGGAGGTGCGCGAGGGCGAGCACGAGAAGAACCCGCCGCACTTCCAATTGACCCAGCAGCAGAACCCGGATTTCTCCGCCTGGAAGGGCCGCTCGGGGCAGGGGATCCACGGCATGCACTGCCAGGTCAAGGACCGCGCCTGGCTCAAGAAGGAAACCGCCGTCTATTACGGCATGGTCAGCCTGATGGACAAGTACATCGGCACGATCCTCGACAAGCTCGAATCGCTGGGGATGGCCGAGAACACCCTGGTCGTCTTCACCACCGACCACGGCCACTTCCTCGGCCAGCACGGCCTCAACTTCAAGGGCCCGTTCCATTACGAGGATCTGGTCAAGGTGCCGTTCCTGGTCTCCATGCCCGGCACCGTGCCGCAGGGCGTGCGGAGCGACTCGCTGCAGTCGCTGGTGGATCTGGCGCCGACGTTCCTGAACTTCGCCGGCCTCAAGGTTCCGCCGAGCATGACCGGGCTCGACCAGTCGCCGGTCTGGAAGGGCGAGGCGCCGACGCTGCGCGATCATGTCGTCGTCGAGAACCGGCACGAGCCCGATACCATCCACGTCAAGACCTATATCGACGAGCGCTACAAGCTGACCGTCTATTTCCGCCACGACTACGGCGAACTCTTCGACTTGCGGGAAGACCCGAACGAGTTCGAGAATCTCTGGGACAGCCCCGATCACCAGGCGCTCAAGCACGAGTTGACCCGCAAGCTTCTCTTCGCGGAGATGGGCAAGGAACCATTGCCGATGCCGCGCATCTGGGGCGCTTGATACAGCGCCTCGCGCCGGGGGCGGGCGCCGCCAGCCTCTCTTCGGCCTTCGACGCGTCTTGTCCGATTGCTGTTGACCGCCGCGCCGTCCCGGCCTTCCGCCAACCCTCGCCGGACCGCCAACTTCCTTTTATGTCTTGACTTAGCCCGCGCAATCCGCATGATTGCCTATACGGTCGACGTTGGCCGCGAGGAGCTTGGGATGGGGCGTGTGGAACTGATCGACGGCGGCAGCGGCGCGTTCGAGTTGACGGTGCGCCTGCCGTTGGCGGAGATGGAGCGGGTCGATCGCCTCGCGCTGGAGCGTGCCGGCGCGCGGCTGAAGGATTTTGCCCGCCTCGGCACCGAGGTCCAGTTCTCGCTGCTGATCGACGTCGAGGCCGAGAGCGCGCTGCTGCTGGATCTGCTGCTCTTCTTCGGCGAGGACGGCTGGTTCGACTGCGGGGAGGATCTGGACCGCCACCGCTACGCCCCGTTGCCGACCTGGCAAAAGGCGGCGTTGCGCGCGCTCGACACGAGCCTGGCCATGCGCGAGGACCGGGTCATGACCTTGCGGCGGCTGGAGCGTGCCTGCGCCGGACGCTTCCCCGAGGCCCAGGCGCGTGAATATCTGCACGCGCGCCTGCGCGAGAAATACCGCTCGGCCATCTTCGTCGAGACCATGCTCTGGCGCTGGGGCTGGCCCGACACCCGCCCGGCCGCCGCGCCGACCGCTGAAGAAACGGCCGACCTGCCGCTCAGCGCCAGCGCGTGAGCCGCCCTTGCCGCGCCGGAGGAGAATGGGGCTTGCCCCGTCGAGAGAAATCGGCGCGTTCAGAGATAATGGGATAGCGCGATCAACGGTTCGCCCCCTTCGCTCGTCGAACGCCAGTTGACAAACGCGCTGCAGACGTACACCGGGTCCGTTGCAGTTGGGACAATGCCCCCTCGCTACGCCTCGCGCTTCTGCCGCGCCTTCTCGACCAGGCTTTCGATCTCCGCGTACGGCCAGTTCCGCAGCACGCTCCAGCGCGTCAGCAGGATGCCGATGAAGATGCCGAACCAGACGTCGCTGACGAAGTGCTTGTGCGTCAATACCCGCGACGCGCTCGCCGCCGCGGCTAGCAGGAACGTCAGCGGCGAAACCTTGGGGTAGAAGTGGAACAGCACCCACGCCGCCGCCCACGCCGCCGCCGCGTGTCCGGAAGGAAAGCTCTGGTACTCCGCGGCCGTCCAGCCCACCAGCGGTCCGTACCACTCGGAGGTGCGCTCCGGGACGGCGACGCTCGGCCGCGCGCGCCCCGAGGAAGCCTTGAAGAATCCGCAGGTCGCCACCGCCAGCAGCACCGCCACGACGATGCGCCCGGCGTTGCGCTTGCCGTTCTTCTTGTCGCAGAGGAGGATCAGCGCCAGCGCGACCAGCAGCGGGATATACTCGGCGAAGTGTTTGAACGGGCGGATGATCCACTTGCGCGTCTGGCGGTCCTCGATGCTCAGGTAGACCTCGTCGTGGAAGAAGTCCATCAGCGCCTTGTCGTAACTCACCAGCACGCAGCCGATCACGACGACCGCCAGCAGGATCAGAATCTGAAGGAACTCCTTGCGCAGCGTCCAGAGCGTAGGCGCCGCCGGCTCGGGGCGCACGATCGGGTCGGTGGATGCGGGTTCGTCGGTCATGGCGGCCTTTCGTCAGTTCTCGATCTGGACGGCGTGCGGCAGGATCACGGTGAACTCCGCCCACTCGCCCGGCTCGCTCGTCGCGGTGATGGTGCCGCCGTGCTGCTGCACGATCCACCAGGTGAGGTACAGCCCCAGCCCGCTGCCGCGCCGGTCCTCGAGCCCTTTCTGCTTGAGGCGCGAGAACCGCTTGAACAGCTTCTTTCCCTGCTCTTCGCTGAAGCCGACGCCGGCGTTCCTGACGCGCAGGCGGACCGTGTCCTCGCCGGTCATGTCGACCTGGAAGTCGACGGTGATCTCGTCGTGGCCGTACTTGACGGCGTTGTCCAGCAGGTTCGTCACCACGATCCGCAGCAGGTTCCGGTCGGCGGTGAGGACGATCTCGCCCTCGGGGAGCCTGGCCTCGACGGTGCTGCCGCGGCGCTCGGCATGGTCGGCCACCAGCGCCAGCGCGTCGGCGATCACCTCGTCCTTGAGCCGCACGCCCGGCCGCGGTTCGAAGCGCATCTCGCCGGTCTCCAGCCGCGTCAGGTCCAGGTAGTCGCGGACCATGTCCAGCAGGTAGCCGCCGGTGCGGATCATCTTCTCCACCGTCTCCCGGCCGGCCGGGGTCACCTCGCCCTTGTAGCCGTCGAGATACATCTGTCCGGCCATGATCAGCGCGCCGAGCGGGCTCTTGATCTCGTGCGAGACGAAGCCGATGGCCGAGAGGTAGTTCTTGTTGCTCTCCTGCAGCCGCTTGATGATCCACGCCTTCTCCACCGCCTGGGCGATGATGTCGCGCACCGCCAGCAGCAGCCGTCCGTGGCGCGCCTCGAAGGCGTCGGGCAGGCGCGAGGAGAAGAAGAGAAAGCCCACCGCGCGCTCGTCCACCCGCAGCGGCACGGTGATGCTGCTCCTGAGGTCTTCGTCCCGCAGCAGCTTCGTCGAGCCCGAGTCGGGGTGCTCCTCGAGATAGGCGGCGAGGTCGTGGATGATACGGATGCGGCCGGTCTGCAGAATCGCGTGCAACGTCGAGCCGCGCAGGTCGGCGCTGTAGCCCTCGCCGAGGCGGATCCCGTCGTACGCGGCCCGGCACGCGCGCGCGGTCACCCGCTCGCCGTCCTTCTCGATGAAGCTGAGCCCGATCCGGTCGCGCGGCAGCAGCCCGGCCGCGGCGTCCCAGACCTGCGCCAGCGTCTCCTCCACGTCGCGCCCCTTGCCGACGGTGTCGCGCAGCGTCTGCAGGCTCTCCGTTTCCGCCGCGCTCAGGTCCGTCGCCGGTCCGGTCTCGTCCAGGAATGTGATCTTTGTCGGTTGTACGTAGATGGCTCGCCTCCCGGAAAGGGTCGTGTGATTTGGGCTATTCTACGTAAGCGGACCGGGGGGCGCAAGGGAAGGGCTTGACGCGGCGGGGATTTCTACGACAATGGGAGGCCATCGACCTTTTCCCCGAAAGGAATCCGCATGGCCTCCCGCGCTCCGACCGACCGCCCCAGCGTGATCCTGATCAACTGCGACGATCTCGGCTACGGCGATCTGGGCTGTTACGGCTCGCCGGTGAACAAGACCCCCGCGCTCGATGCGATGGCCGCGGAGGGCACGCGCTTTACCGACTTCTACATGGCCTCGCC
>CAYWFP010000148.1:0-6850 GCA_964457365.1 uncultured Planctomycetaceae bacterium | reverse complement strand
TTGCGGCATTATTGGTTACTGAGAAAATCGACCGAAACAACCGGACAGCAGTGATACTGCATGGCATCTGGTTTGATGTCGCAAAGGAACCTGGGGTGAAGGTCGCGCTGAAATTCGTCGGAGCTCTGATCCTGATTCTCGTCCTGATACGGACGGTCGAGGGCGTATTGACCGTGCGGCGGGAGACAATGCGGCTCGATGCCGATATTGAGCTATCCCATTATCCGGCTTTCAATGCAGCGAAAAGGGCGCTGCATGAACCGATATCGAGTGAACAGTGTCGACAAAACCTTGCCTTTTTGCCCTCACCCATTGGATATCCCTCCAGAATGACACGGTAGACAGGGAAAACCCTGTGGGGAAGGAAACAATCTGCATGCCAGTCACACGGATTCATCCGGGAAATCCGGGCTTGAACTGTTCGCTCATGCGCACGCCTTCAGCGCCGCGGTGACGGAGGCGACGAACTGCGCCACCGCGTCCACCGGGTCGTTTCCGGATTCGACCGCCTCCTGGATGCGCCGCACGATCGCGCTACCGACGATCACGCCGTCGGCGATGCGGCCTACGGCCTGGGCCATCTCCGGCGTGCTGATGCCGAAGCCGACCGCCAGAGGGCGTTGGATCGTGCCGCGCGCACGGGTCAGGAAGCTCTCCAACTCCTCGGGCAACGCCTGGCGCTCGCCGGTGACGCCGGTGAGGCTGACGGCGTAGACGAAGCCGCTGCCGGCGCGCGCGACAAGTTCCAAGCGGCTCGTTGTGGAAGTCGGCGCGATGAGGAAGACCGTCGCCAGTCCGGCCGCATCGGCATACGGGCAAATCTCCCCGGCGTCGTCGGGCTGCAGATCCGGTATGATCAGTCCATCGGCGCCGGCCGCGGCCGCGTCGAGGCAGAAACGTTCCAGCCCGTAGCGGTGGAACGGATTCAGGTATCCCATCAGGTTGATCGGGATCTGCGAATCGCGGCGGACGGCGCGCACAAGTTCGAGCACTTTGGCCAGCGTGGTTCCGCTCTTCAGCGCGCGCATCGCCGCAAGCTGGTTGGTCGGCCCGTCGGCCATCGGGTCGGAGAAGGGTATGCCCAGTTCGACGATATCGGCGCCGGCCTCGGCCATGGCCAGGATCAGCCGCCGGCTGATCTCCGGGTCGGGATCCCCCCCGACGAGGTAGGGCATGAAAGCGGCGCGCCGCTCTCCCTTCGCGCGCGCGAACGCGTCTTCCAGTCGCTCGATTCCCACACGTCCCTTTCCGTCTTCGCCGTCCTCAATGACAGTTTATGCGCCGGGGCGTATGCCGCAAGACAGATTCCCATCAGGCGGCTATTATGGAGTGCACTGACAAAAGTATGTTGGGCGTTCCGTAACTCACTATTACTGTGGTAAGCAAGGCTACGAGCTCCTATATCTGGACCGCCAACTGACTTCTGGCAGTAGCGTCATCATTCTCCTTCGTTGCGTTGCGTGATCGACGGCAGCCCCTGATCGAGAGGAATACGCAGAGCCCATTCGCGCCCTGCCGGGTGGGCGAATCGAATTTCGGCGGCCTTATCCTCAACGGTGAGCTTGGTATCCGACGGAATCAGGGCGGATCCTTCGCGTGTGGGAACCACAAGCCAGGCGAACGCGGCGGACTTGTCGATTTTAGCCGTGAATTCCGCGCAGGTGTTGGGAACCCAGTTAGGCGTGAAGTCGCTATGCCAGCCTTGCGTATAGGGCTTCTCCTGACCGCGCAGGAGTTTGGCGGCCCACGCGCTATTGCCGAGCGGGATCAGGGCCAGATTCGCGCCCTTGGCATCGGCGGTGACCAGATTGCCGGCATCGTCGATCTTCACCTCCCGTTCGGGGCGGAATCGCCACATGGCCGTGAGCGTACGCGGCCTATCGGTCTCGATGCGATCGAGAACCGCCCAGCACCCGGGCTCCTTGATAAACACAACCGTTCGCGTGTGCGACGCCTTGCCTTCGATTTTGTCGAATGCATCGTGGGTCTTGCGGGCAAAATCGAACCGTTCGGTGACGGCCCAATGCGCTTTGTCGTAAGGCTTGCGCGTACCGGTCGGCCCTTTTCCCTGATCCTTGCCGTCAATCAGAATAACGTTGTGGCTGCGGCTGGAATGCGCGAAGCTCTTCCACTGGCCGCCCATGTACCAAAAACGCCCCGAATCGATGAGAAAATCCTTTCCGTAGGCGCTTACGGAAAGGTGCAGCGCGTCCTGGTGTACCAAACCGTGCCCGGCGGGACCGGCGTCAAAAAAACTCCACAGCGCATCCGCCTCCCAACCGCTGCGATTGACCAGATGCCCGGCCCATGGCGCGAAGCGACTGGGCAAACCTTCAGGCGCCGTTCCCTCGCGCCCGTTGGTGGCGATGTAGCGCCAGTCCGGCCGGTCGTAGCGTTCGGCCGCCTTGAGCAAACGGTCCGTGGCAATGCCCCTGTCGGCCCGGTTGTTCTGCGGTAGCGAACCGTCAGGGCGCACCAATCCGGCCCAGTAATCGTACATGTCGATCAGGCGGGAGCGGTACGCATCCGGAACCTCGCCTCCGGCCGCTTCCGTCACTTCGGCAATTTCCTCGTAGCTGTTGAGCGAGACCCAGTGATAGCCGCTGGAGAGCTCGTTGTGGGCGCCGTCCGGGTAGACCTGCACATCCATCTCACGCAGCATCTGCTTGAAGGCATAGCGGTGCCATTCTTCGGCATCCTTGAACCCCGGCAGGGCCAGTCCCAGCCGATTCAGGCCGTCGTGCTCCATCAGCGCGTGGTTGTGATTGCGCCAATGGAGTTTCTTGATATAGGCGCCGTGTTCGACAAAACTCGACAGCATCAGCAGACGCCCGGCGGGGGAAAATTCCTTCGCATCGGCAAATGCGTGGAACGCCAGCGTCCAGGAACGCATCCGCAGGCCCGCTTCCAGAACGCGCCATTGGTAGGTGTAGGGATCTTTTTGGTTTCCGGGGTAAGGCGCATGCAAAATCCAGTCGCGCACGATACGGTCGAAGGTCGCGGCATATTTTTCGTCACCGGTCATTTTCCACGCCTGATACAGATGCGGAAAAAACTGATGGCGGTTGAGGTTGAAAGCGTACTCGCGGTCTTTTTTCGGGCCGCCGTAGTTCCAATCCCAGGCCCCGTGCCGAACCGGCATGTCGCCGACAATGCCGCCGCCCGCAAGATGGCGATTGTTGACCGCCAGGTCGGCCCGCTTTACATGCTTCTCGCTGGGTTCGCCGAGTCGCTCCACCAGCCAAGCTTGGCGTCCCGGTCCGGCGTAATACGCCAGCAGGGCCTTGCAGGCGGCGGCCTTGTCGCCCTTCCCGATCGCTTCCTTGACTTTCTTCAGGCCGGGGTGGTCCGTGTCCAGCGCATTGATAAGCGTCTCGTAGCGACCGGGGCAGTGTTCGAGAAAATCCTCGACCGATGTCCACTCTATCCAGTCCTCCGATTCCGGCACGATAAGTTTCCCGCGCTCGCGCGCATGGGTTGTCGCAGCAGTCATCAGGAAAGCGCCTCCAAACAAGAGAATTGCGACGATTCGCATTTTCATGATATCCTCCGTGTGCATCAGAAACTGTTCGTGGATAGACCTCCTGCGGAATCGTTGCGCCCCGATCACGCAAAGCATTGGGAGAAGGGGTGATTCAGACACAGCCTAACACGTGTTTGGCATAATTCAAGCCCTTTGCTCATAAAATGACGCTACTGCCAAAAGTCAGTTGGCGGTCCAGATATAGGCGCTCGTAGCCTTGCTTACCACAAGCAATAGTGGGTTGCGGAACACCCAACATACTGAGTTCGCCAAGCAAGCTGGTGCAGACAAGCTGGACAATCCAGCCCGTGTCCGATGATGTAATTGTACATTCCGGATGGAGTGATGCAAGGCAAAGGAAGAGAATGGAAGGACCTATCCGGCTCGGCATTCCCTTGCAACTCGTGCCTTTCATTCCATAATAGTGGCAAAGGTGGGCGGGAAAAAACGAAAGTTGATCGCATGAGGAGGCGCACATGTACGACGACAGAGGAGCAAGACAATACGCGACCGTCTGTTTACGAATACCTGTCGCGCAATTGCGTGTTTTGCTTGCCGAGTTGGTTCTGGTTGTACTGGCAGGGTGTGCCACGCGGGCCAAGATGGAGCGTCACCGGCCGGCTGCTTATAACGCCGGCGCGGCGCGTACTCTCACGCTGGTGCAGGTCACCGGCCGCCCCGATCTGCAGACGCTTCTTACCAAGACGCTCCGAAAGGAAGCGTCTCGTTCCGATTGGTGGCATTTCAAAGACGCATCCAACGAAAGAATCGCCCTGTTCCCGAATGCCGAGTCCGGGCGCGCCATGCGCGGGCGGGCACCCGTAACGGACGAGATTTTCGTCCGCCTTGATGCGTATGATGCAACGGTCTTCCCGGAAAAGACTGGGGACAAAGATGATCCCAAGGACGCGCTCCCCCCGACGGAGGCAGGTCGGGGGCGCATGCAGGTGCGCTTTGCGGCCACCGTGGTCGCGGGCGACCGGCAGGTACTGATGCGCGAGCAGACCTACGCGGGCACTGTCGTAGGAGAAATCAACTCGCGGTTCCAGCGGCGCCGACTTGTCCGGGAGGCGGCGGAAGAAGGAATGGAAGCGTTTTTGGATGACATCACCCCGCGCAGAGTACGAGAGGGCATCGTGCTCGACAAGGAAGCCGAGGACATGCATCCCGTGGCAGAGTTGGTGAACCAGGGTCGTTATGCCGAGGCCGCCGACCGTCTGAAAACCATGCAAGCCCGGCACCCGCGGCGGGCGGACATCGTGTACAATCTGGCTGTGCTTGCTGACGCTCGGGGCGCATACGAAGAGGCGCTGGCCTTGTACGAACGCGCGTTGCAACTTGGATTCAAGAGCTTTTACACGAAGTCACGCGATGCTTGCAAGTGGCGACTGCAGGAACGCGAAGCCCTGTCTCATTGAAGAGCCTGAGCGACACCACCCGCGTATTCGTGCTCATGGCTCGTCGAAGCGGCGCTGAATGGCAAGGAGCCGGATATTTCCCTCCAGGCGCTTCTGGACATGGAGGTGCCGGTATAGTGTCTCATGCAGGCCATGTCTTCAACCCTTGACACGTACTGGCCATGCGGTCTAATGGTAGACGCAAGCTCGGCTACGAACCGCCGGTCATCTGCACGCCGGACGAGTTGCCGGGAGGAACGCCATGAAAACCGATCCGATTGTCGAGGAAATCCGCAACATCAAGGAAGCCCGCGCCGAGCGATTCGGTTGCGACGTGCGCGCTATGGCCGAGGATCTGAAGAAGCGCGAGAAGGAAGGCGGGCGCAAGGTGGTTTCGCTGTGCCGGGAGCGGAAAACGGGCTGAGTTGTTCCCGGTATCGCAGCATAGGGGTATTTACTTGGTTCAGGTGTGCAACTCATAACCGCTTTCTGTGAAAGAAGATGCGCGAAGTTTATCGCACTGTCGCGATTCGCGTGATAAATCCCTTTACTACAGCAAGTTGCGGCGTTCGCGCCTGACTCAAGTAAATACCCCTGTCGCAGCATTTGCTGTAACCGTCCGGTGAAGCTTTCACTCTTGATCGTTTTTTGAGGTTCATGCCATCCTGCCGTGGAACGTTCACGGGAGGCATGGTTATGGCGAAGGGAACATCGGGAACGCGCGATGCGCGTCGGCGGGATCCGGAGAAGGCGGCGTTCTGGCGGAGCATGGTGAAGGAGCAGGCGGCCTCGGGGTTTGGCGTGCGCGCCTTCTGCCGGGACAGGGAGCTGGCGGAGGCCTCGTTCTATCATTGGCGGCGCAAGCTGCGGCTGCGCCGATTGGAATCGCCGGACCGCCGCGCCGACGTCCGGGAGCGGGGTGCGCCGTCGGCCCCAGCGCGACGCCGACAGCCTGCAGCGCCTTGCCGCCTTCGCCGCGGAGACGGCTGCGGAGCTTGATGGTCTTGCCGTGTGCCTGCGTGCTGATCTCTACCAAGGCATCGAGGTCTCGCTTGATCCGCTCCCGTTCGGTCATCCGCCCACGCGCTGTCATGCGCGATAGCGGTTCCTTCAGAAGAATCAGGGCCAGGAAGCTGCGGAAGACGCGGCCGCGCATGGTGTCGTCTCACTTGCGATAGATGGCGCGCGTCTCGAGAATCGTCTTCACGCCGCGAAAGCACTTCGTCCCGGATCTCTTTGACCCGGCGCATACGCGTTACGCGCATCGCCCTGGACCTGCTCGAAGCCATCAAGGACGCCCGGACCCGCGCGGCGATGGCCAAAACCATTGACGGACTGGCGACCAATCCCGAAGCCCAGGGCAAACCGCTGGTCGGGAGCCTGGCGGGCTACCGGAGCATCAGCGCGGCGGGACAGCGTTACCGGATCATCTTCAAGGTCGAACAGGACAAGGTGATTGTCTACGTGGTCGCCGTCGGTATCCGCAAGGAAGGCAGCAGCGCCGACATTTACGAACTCGCCCGCAAGCTGGTGGACACTTTCAAGAAGCGGAAATGACGCCATCCCGTACGCTACCGCATCGGGGATAGATGACAACGCGCATCTGCTGGAAATCCCCGACCAACGGGAGGCGGCCATTTCCCTGCGCGTGGCCCTGGCGAGCCTCCCTCGCCTAGAGCCCCTCGGGCTGTGTGTCAAGGGGAAGGCCGGCCGCGTGGTCATGCGGTTGGGCGTGGCGGCCGGGCTTGGCTGGCCTCCTGTGTCCACGAGCGTGGCTTTTGGCAAGCGGGCTAGCCGGCTTGCCCCAGCCCTCATCTATCGGGTAGCCTCGCGGCTCACTTTCGGGCCGCCACATCTACTTCATCCGCTTTTCAGACAAGCAATTCCTTTACTTAGGACCCGTTAAGCAATAATTTCAGAATTTCGGCGC
>CAYWFP010000147.1:0-7144 GCA_964457365.1 uncultured Planctomycetaceae bacterium | reverse complement strand
AGGCGATTCTTGTAACCAGTTGTCATTGTTTGACTAATAACCGGACAGCAGTGAAACTGCAAGCCGAATTGAATCCAACATGCCCGATGCCCATGAACAAGCAAAAGGGAGATAAGTGTGCTGAAGCATATTTAACCGGAATTGTGAATATGCTGATTGAGGCCAACAAGGGAGAGCATTCATGCGATTATGATCCGCGCGCGTTGACGACGATTACAAGAGATGGCGCACCGTTGCGTACACTTGCACGAAGGATCGACGGGGCATTTCCAAGCACCGTAAACCCTGTTGCGGTTTGGGAAATCAAGGAATATTACTATACAACAACCTTTGGTAGTCGTGTCGCCGATGGCGTCTACGAGACTTTGCTGGACGGTATGGAATTAGCGGAACTTCGAGAACATGAAAATCACGATGTTCTTCATTACTTAATTCTCGACGCATATTACACTTGGTGGGATTGTGGAAGATCGTATCTTTGCCGCATTATTGATACTATGCATATGGGCTTCATTGATGAAGTGTTATTTGGGTATGAGGTTGTCGAGGCGTTACCGCGCCTAGTGAAAGAGTGGGTCGGATTACTTGAAGAGAACTGAAAACAGGATCCCTGTTTTAAGCGTTGATTTTCATTCTACCACACCAACGGCACCTCCATGTCCAGGAGCGCCTGGAGCGACACGTCAGTCCCGGTCGAATTCAATGCCATCTCCACAACCCTCGGCGACAGCAACCCCAACCGCAGCACCCTCCGTACGACGGCCGGATCCATGCCTTTGTCATGGGCGGCATTGCCAGCATCATCTCCGGCGTGGTCACGGTGGTGGGGCTGCTGGCATCCGCGTTGGTCGCACTCCTGTCTCCCATCGGCCTGACTATCGCAGCGATTGCCGGGTTGGCCGCGTTCATTCTTCACGCCACCGGTGCGGGGGCCAAGGCGCTCGACTGGCTTGGAGAGAAATTTGAATCCTTGAGGGCGAGTGCTGTTGCTTCGTACCAGGGAATTGGTAACGCGTTGGCGGCGGGCGACATTTCGCAGGCCGCGAAGATCCTGTGGCTGGCGCTCTCGGTCGAATGGCAGAAGGGAGTCAACTTACTAAAATCCTACTGGATCGATTTCAAGGATTTCTTTCTCACCATCGCCACCGATGCCTTTTATGGCGCTGTCGCATTTCTGGCCGAGGCGTGGGCGGGGATGCAGTCGCTGTGGGTCGAAACCGTGGCGCTGGAATTGTCGACCATGGGTTACAAGCTTGTCGAAACGGGGGGCATCCAGGAGGCGCTCAAGCAGGTGCGGACCGGGCGGCGGATCGACCTGCTCGTCACCGACGTGATCCTGCCCATCGCCAGCGGCAAGGCGGTGGCCGATGCGGTGGCGGCCGAGCGGCCGGGCATGCCGACGCTGTACATTTCCGGCTACGCCGAGGAGTATATCGTTCGTCACGGCGTGATCGAGCCGGGGGTGCGCTTTCTCTGCAAGCCGTTTACGACCGAAGCGCTGGCATTGGCTGTGCGCGAGACGCTCGACGCCGCGCTGGCGCGGACGCATGCGCTTGAATCGCCTGCAAGAGCTGAATTCCGGCGCGTGCTGGTCGTGGACGACGATGTCGACGTGGCCGATTCGATCGCGGACTTTCTTGAGATCGAGGGCTACGAGGTCCGTACCGCGCAGACCGGCGCGGAGGCGCTCGCGTGTTTGGCCGACGAGAGCCACTCGCTGGTCTTTCTCGACATCAACCTGCCGGACATGAGCGGCTACGACTTGGTTCGCCACCTGCGCAGCATGGACGCGGGCGCGCCGCGCGTGGTCGCTCTCAGCGGTCACGATCCCGATCCGGAGCAACGGGAGCTGTTCGACGGCTACCTGGTCAAGCCCATCGCCATCCAGGCGCTGCGTGATGCACTCGCGGTCGTGTCGGTGCGCTGAGCGTAGCCGTCGCGCCGACAGAAACCGGATTCCGGGCTTGACAACCGGGCAGGATGCGGGATATTCGCGACAGCGATCCTGCGCGAACGGCCCGAGATATGAACAGGCGCGAAAGACTGCAAGCAACCCTGCGCGGCGAGTCGGTCGACCGGCCGGCGGTTTCGTTTTACGAAATCAACGGCATGGACGAGGATCCGCACGACCCGGATCCGTACAACATCTATTCGCATCCTTCCTGGCTTCCGCTGATCGACATGGCCCGGGATCGGACCGACCGCATCGTCATGCGGGCGGTGCCGTACAATCTCGCCGAACCCGATCCTGTCCTGGCGCTGACCGAAACGGAGACCACGGTTCGGGACGGCAGCAGGTTCACCGTGACGCGCATCCGTGCGGGCGGGCGCGTACTCACCGAGCGCACGCGGCGCGACATGGACGTCAACACCGTCTGGACCGAGGAGCATCTCCTTAAGGACGTCGACGACCTCGAAGCGTACCTCGAGCTTCCATTGCCGAATCCGGCCGGTACGGTGGACACGCGCGCCTTTCTGCAGACAGAGGCGGCGCTTGGCGATACCGGCATCGCGATGGTCAACGTGGCCGATCCGCTCTGTTTCGCGGCTTCGCGTTTCGAAATGGGCGAGTATACTGTCATCGCGCTCACGGAGCCCGAACTTTTCCGGCGCCTCCTGGACCGTGTGGCCGTGAGGGTGCAGGAGATGACCGAAGCCGTCGCCGCGGCGCTGCCGGGGAGGCTCTGGCGGATCGTCGGTCCGGAGTATGCCTCGCCACCGTACCTGCCGCCGCGCCTGTTCGGCGAATACGTGTGCAACTACGTGCGGCCGATGATCAAAACGATTCAGCGCCACGGCGGATACGCGCGCATCCATTCCCACGGCAACCTGAAGGCTATCCTCGACGACATCGTCTCTATGCGCCCCGATGGCCTCGACCCGATCGAGCCGCCGCCGCAGGGCGACGTCGACCTCGCGTATGTGCGCGAGAAGTACGGCGCAGAGATGGTTCTCTTCGGCAATCTGGAGGTGAGCGACATCGAGACGCTGCCGACGCCGAAGTTCGCCGAGAAGGTGCGGCGGGCGCTGTCCGAGGGCACGGCCGGGACGGGGCGGGGATTCGTCCTCATGCCTTCGGCGTGCCCGTATGGGCGGGAGCTTTCCGCGTTAGCGTTGCGCAACTACGAGGCGATCCTGGACATCCTCGAACGCGGCTAGCTTTCCGTATCGGCCAGTCGCGCGGCGATCTCGACGACGTTCCATGCTTTTGAGATTCTTCCTGATCACGACACTTCGCCAGAACGCCGTAACCGTCAATCGCAGATTTCGTGAGTGCGTCCCCTTGCTATGGCCCTGCCGTGGCGGATAGAATGCGGGCATGACTTTATACGACGTGTTGCGCCAGATCAATAATGTCACGCGCCTGCCGCGATGGCTGAAGGAATTCGACGAGTGCTGGACCTGGCGGCTGCGGGGGTATTGGCGTTCGATCCCGGTGGGCAGCATGTTCTCCATCGTGCTCGGGTTGTCGATCCCGGTGGCGTTGTACCTGCGCACGCGCGGGCCGTTGTATATCTTCGCGGTGTTCCTGCTGACGCTGCTGGTCTGCGCAGCGATCGCCAAGTTTTTCTTCCGGCCGCGCGTCGAGGTGAAACGCCAGTTGCCCGAGCGCTGCCCGGCCGGCGCGGAGTTGAAGATCCGCGCGCAGGTGCATAACCGCCACTGGCTGCCGGTTTTCGACTTCGCCGTCGGCGAGTTCCGGCCCGATCCGTCGATCCGCTACAGTCAGGCGCCGAGCTATCTCGACTGTCTCGCGCCGCGCACCCGCGCGGAGGTGGAGTACCAGTTCACCCCCACCAAACGCGGCGCGTACGAGTTCACCGGCCCCGTGGCCATGACGGCCTTTCCCTTCGGCTTCTATCATTACACCCAGCGTTTTCGGCAATCTCAGCGCATGCTCGTCTATCCCGCCTTCGCGCAACTCGGCGGTATCGATCTGCCGGTCGGGCGCAAGCACCAGCCCGGCGGGTTGCAACTCGTGAGCAATGTCGGCGACTCGGAGGAGTTCCTCGGCAACCGCGGCTACCTTCCCGGCGACCGCCTGCGCGACATCGATTACCGCGCCTGGGCGCGCGTGGGCTTTCCGGTGGTACGCGAGTACCGGCAGGAATATCTCTGCCGCGTGGCGCTGATCGCCGACACTTTCTGCCCGATGAACGACGCGGCGGCCGAGGTCGATCTGGAGTCGCTCTTGTCGCTCTCGGCTGGCGTTGCCGACGCGCTCTCACGGCTGGAATACGTTATCGACATCTTCGCCGCCGGGCCGAATCTGTATCAATTGCAGGCGGGGCGCAGTCTGGCGTATCTTGACAACATCCTGGACTTGCTGGCCTGCATCCAGCCTTGCCGGACCGATCCGTTCACGACGCTCGCGCCGGCGTTGATGGAGGAACTGGCCCAGATCAGTACCGCCGTGGTGGTGCTGCTGGACTGGGACGAGCGCCGCGAGGACTTCGTGCAGCAGTTGCGCGCGGGTGGATTGGCGACCAAGGTGCTGGTCGTGCGCGAACGTCCGCCGACGCACGATCCGGCCGGCTATCGGACCGAAGCGGGCGCGGTGACGGTGCTGACGCCCGAGCAGGTGAAACACGGAATGGATCGCCTATGACCTCGATGGTACGGACCCGTGGGCGGCGGTGAAGTATCTTTCGCATAATTTTTACGGCGGCTGGGACAACTGGTGGAATGCCGTAATCTCTCCAATTCCGTTCTATACGACCATCGGCAACCCGGTCTGCTGGAATCAACACTTGCCGCCGGGCAACCATCGCTGCCTGTCTCTTGTAATGGGCCGTGCGCTGACCGGCTGGCGCGATTCGTCGTACAATTGGCATTGGGTCATCCCCGGCATCAACAACCGCGACGACATCTTCGCCCGCTGGCCCATCGAGCCGGCGGACAATTGCGACTGGTGTTTCCAGCCGATTGAAGGAGGCTTGTCCTGCTGCGACGGATGGGGGCATTGATACGGCGATGACGATTATCCTGGGGTGTTCCCATGCGGACGGGTTGGTATTCGAGGATGATGATCCCGAGGTCGCTCGCGTGCGCTGCGGGCTGCATGGGAAAGACATGCGGGCAGAAGAATGCCGTTCCTGCCCACAGAATCGAACGGAGCCCCCGGCCAGTGTGGCTATGGATGGCCACGCCATTCGTTCTCCATCCCGGCCAGCACCATCTCCCTGCATCCATCTCGGCCGACCGCGCCCGGATCTTCCGCACGCCGGCCCATGCTGCTTGCCGTATGAATGCGCGCATCCGAGGACGCCGTACGTGGTCACGAGGAAGATGTGTGTGGCGTGCAGATGGCGGGAGGATGGAACCCGCTAGCGAGGGCCAGAGCAGGTGGTGTGAGAGGAAGGCTGAAAATGTGGTTTGACGGGATGATTTGCAACCGCCAGTCGGTTTTTGCGAAAGGATATTGACAAAAGGCCGATATAAGATAGTGTAATTGTATATCCCCCCTGCCTACCGGGCAGGGCGCGAAGCCGCCTCTGGGCGGCTTCTGCATTTTAGAGGCGTTGAAATGCGAACCTATGTTTACGTTGACGGGTTCAACCTGTATTACGGCTGCCTGAAAGGAACCGCTTTCCGGTGGCTCGATCTCGCCAAGCTCTGCCGAAATCTTCTCCCCAAGAATGACGTATTGAAGATTAAATACTTCACCGCGCATGTCAAGCCGAACGTAAACGATGCCACATCCCATCTTCGGCAGCAACAGTATCTTCGCGCTCTCGCAGCCTGCCCTCTGGTCGAGATCATCTATGGGCATTTTCTTCGGAACACGGTTTGGATGCCAAGGGATCCTTCGAAAAGCCCGTAGGGTGGTGATCCGTTCGGCTTTGTTTGAGTCACATCGTCGAGCCGTTCACTGCCGATTTCTTGCGCATAACAACGCTTCGCTAATACGCCTGCCATCGCTCCCTCCTCCTGGCCGGTCGTTGTTAGTCCAGCCCATGGCGCCGTTGACGTGGCGTTCGCCGTCGCCGAGTTACGTTCAAGTAAGAAGGCATGCTCCCAAAGGAACCCCGTTGACAAACGCAGCGTGACCATTGATACTTTTCGCGCCCGTAGTTTGTTTGGCGTTATGGGATAAGGCGTGCGGATAGACCGCGAATGAGCGAATAAGCGCTGAGCGAAGGCGCGAATGACCAAGGCGCAGGCAAGCCGGCCAGGCGTTGCTGGCGGGGCCTGCGCACCAAGATGACCGTCGGCACCCATGTCGTCGACTACACGTACGACAACGCGATGCGGCTGACCAACGTTAAGAAGAACGGGGAGACCACCGGCGCGACCTACGCCTATGATTCCGGCGGCCGGCGCATCGGCTTGACGCTTGACAACGGGCAGGCGACGAGTTATACATATGATGCAAGCGACCGCTTGACGAATTTGGCGACCACGGCAGGCGGAGAGACTGTGGCAAGCTTTACCTATACCCTCGACGCGGTCGGCAACCGGACGGCGATTGCCCAGACGCTCAATGGGGTGGCCAGCAACCTCGCCTATACCTTCGACAACGCCTATCGCCTCACCGGCGAGACCCGCACCGGCGCGAACCCGTACGCCATCGCCTACACGTATGACGACGTCGGCAACCGTCTGACCATGACTTCGACGGGCGCGCGGCCCTACGCTGCCGACTCCGACACCGCCGGCCTGTGGCATCTGGACACCGGCGGGAAGAATTTCCCCGTGCCCACCGAGGCCCTGGACGACTCGAACGGCGATCTGAAAGCCCTGTGGCACCTGGACGAGGGCGGCTTCAGCTTCGACATTCCGGACGAGCCGTTCACCAGCGACGCGGACACGGCGGCGCTGTATCATCTCGACGGCACGAGTTCGGCGGCCGATTCCTCGGCCAACGGCAACGACGGCACGTTCTACGGCGGCGTGCTGGCGGACCAGCCGGGCTACTTCGGCGACGCGGTCCTCTTCGACGCGACGGACGACTATGTGGAGGCGGCCGACGATGCGGGCCTGGAACTCGGCTCCGGCGATTTCACCATCGAGGCCTGGGTGAATCCCGACGCCACGAACAACAACCGCGCCATCGTGAGCAAGTGGGCGGCGGGCCAGAAATCCTATCGCCTCGACATCCGCGCGAACAAGCTGGTGCTCGTCTTGTCCACCGATGGCGCGG
>CAYWFP010000146.1:0-7149 GCA_964457365.1 uncultured Planctomycetaceae bacterium | reverse complement strand
ACCGTGTTCGACGGTTTGACTCTCGACGGCCCAACCTTCGGGGCGGTGATCCCCGGTTCCCCGATGACCTCATGTTTCAACTGACAGCCAAGGAACGGAATGAACTGGTCGCAAATTGCGACCGGTTGACAAAACTAAAACATTCATCCGCAATGCCCCACGCATTCACCGAAGCCGGGGTTGCCATGCTATCCAGTGTGTTGAACTCGGATACAGCGATCCAGATAAATCTGCAGATTATACGAGCTTTCATTCGCTTGCGTCGGATGCTTACCGACAATGAAGCCTTACGCTACGCCATCGAAGGACTCGAACGAAGAATGGGCAAAAACGAAAGGGACATTCAGATTGCCATCAAAGCCATTCAGTCCATTCTCACGCCACCCGTTCAAGAGAAAAAGCAACGAATGGGATTCGGACCGCCAGAAAAAAAATGAATAAGGTCGAAGATTCCGGAGACACCTATCTGCGGTGCTCGGGGATAAACCCGCTGCGACTCCTCAGACAAATATCGTACCCGCCCCAAGTACGCTCCGTTGCCATCCCGGCATGTCGCTTTACATAATACAAGTTTAACGCCCATTTGCGCATCCGGCGCATGGGTCTCGCTATCGCCGTTAAACTCGTATTATGCAAACTTGGGTCGAGACCGAGTCCGTATTCCAAGCACAAACAGTTCCGATACGTATCCCGTGCAACTCGGTTTCCGCGAAGCGTCAACCGGCACGGAGAGCCCTGGCTATGGTATGCGCTCCGTGGCCGTGCTTCCACCCGCCGTAAAACGTCGACCTGCAGCACGGACACTTACGCTTATGCGGTAGATGAAATCGTATTTGCCGTGGCAGTCCTACTGCACCGTTCCTGGTACAGAAGTTTGTCCCACGGCTGTAGCCCCCCGCCCCACCCGAATCACATTATAGAAATCGCGCCGGACATTTTTGGAGAATGTCCAGCGCGAATAATGGTCCTTACCCGTGCAACCCCGGAGGGGTTTCCCATAAGTCACAAAGAAAAGAGCGCAGCGAAAAAGAAAAGTTGTTCTTCGGGAGCCTTGAGGCGGATGGGTGCGACGCAAAGAAATACCGGCATCCTACAGAAATGCCGGTGAGAAAAACGCGGCGCGGGTCGGGCGGTGATACGATCCAATTCCGCATTGCGCACAACCGCCGCAACGGGCGAAGTTGGCGGAACAGCGTAGAGGCAATTTGCGAAGCGAACGCCCTTGCCCGGTTGTGCGTCTGTGCGGATACACTACAGCCTGAGCGGGTGTGAAGCGAGCTACGGTAAAAATTCGGCACTCGACTCAGTGCCGATACCACATCACACTACGCTCCAATTCTCCCGCTCGGCATCAGCGGGAGGCTACCACACTGAAATACGTATCGTTTGCTGTCCGTCCGCCGTCAAGCTTTGTACCGTTATCGTATTTTCTTTTTACCGCTGGTTACGGTCACTGTATCAGTCGGTAAACTAGCACGGACAAAAAACAGATTGCGGTCAAGAATGCCCGGCACCCTCTCCAAAATCCTCAAGAAAGACAGCCTCGCGGCCAAGCACCCCACCATCGCCCGTCAATGGCACCCCACAAAGAATGGAACATTGAAACCATCCGATGTAGGCCCCGGCAGCGGGAGAAAATTCTGGTGGAAGTGCGACAAAAAGCATGAGTGGCAGGATACTGTCTCACATCGTGCATCAGGCCGGGGCTGTCCGTACTGTTCCGGTCGCCGTCCCACCAAAGATAACAACCTGGCCGCTCTAAAACCCGAAATCGTAAAACAGTGGCATCCAACACGAAACCAGAGACTATCACCCAAAGACATTCTCCCGCATTCCAGCCGGTTAATCTGGTGGAAATGCTCAAAAGGTCATGAGTGGCAAGCTCGCCCCCAGCACCGTTCTCGCGGCCAGAACTGCCCGTACTGCTCAGGTCACCGGGTCTGCAAGGATAACAGCCTGGCAACGCTGTATCCCAAGCTCGCCCGACAATGGCACAAAGAAAAGAATGGAAAACTGACTGCCAAGGATGTCAGACCCGGCTCGAATAAGCGGGTATGGTGGAAATGCAGCAAGGGCCATGAGTACCAGGCAATGGTCATTGAGCGGCGTAACGGGAATGGCTGCCCCTACTGCTCAGGACAGCGCGTAGGAGACGACAACAATCTGGCTGCACTCAGTCCCTCGGTTGCGAAAGAGTGGCATCCTACACACAATGGGAAGCTCACTGCGTCGGATGTTACCTTGCATTCAAACAAACGCGTCTGGTGGCGGTGCAAGAAAGGCCACGAGTGGAAAACCAGCGTCAATGACCGTTCGCGATTTGGGTGCCCGTACTGCACTGGCCGGAAAGCCTGTAAGGATAACTGCCTTCAAACGCTCAATCCGAAACTGGCACGGGAATGGCACCCGTCAAAAAACGGCAAGCTCACGCCCAAAGATGTCACAATGGGGTCAAGCAGGAAAGTCTGGTGGAAATGCCGGAAAGGACATTCATGGCAGGCACCCATCGCCATCAGAAAACGCGGTCATGGCTGTCCATATTGTGCCGGTCTCAAGCCCGATGCGAAAAACAATTTGGCTGTCGTCAACCCCAAGCTCGCCAAGGAATGGCATCCAACCAAAAATGGCGACCTGACTCCCTGCGATGTCACAGCATTCTCGAACAAGAAATACTGGTGGAAATGCGCTGCCGGTCATGAATGGCAAAACACATTATCCAACCGAAATGGCGGCGGCCATCAGTGTCCGTACTGCACGCATCAGGCCGTTTCCCCGGAAACTTCATTCGCCACACTTTATCCGAAAATCGCCAAGGAGTGGAATCGCAGAAAGAATGGTAAACTCAAGCCATCCGACGTGATGCCCTCGACTCATCGCAAAGTCTGGTGGCGATGTAAAAAGGGTCACGAATACTTTGCCTCAGTCGCCGGAAGAACACGCGGCTCTGGTTGCCCCTATTGTTCCGATCCACCCCGCCGATTATCCCCCGAGAAATCCCTGGCTGTCATAAACCCGGAACTCGCAAAAGAATGGCACCCCGTCTTGAACGGTGGCCTCACCCCCGAAGATGTGTTCGCCAATGCAGGTTTCAAAGTGTGGTGGTTGTGCCGCTACGGTCATGCCTGGTCCGCCGTTATCGCATCCCGTAACAGCAACGGTCGAGGTTGCCCGGACTGCTATCGCGACAGGCAGCGAGGAATACGACGAAAGGTGAGGAAAGGGTGGGGGAAAAGCGGTAAAAAGTCTGGCTTGAATGCAACCTGACTATGGTGAGCCATAGCTACCCCGGTCAAGTGTCGATTGCTGTAGCTCGATGTTTGTCTCAAAAATAGAGAAAGAATCGCTCTTGGCAATCATGCTGTCACCATCGGTCAAAATGATGCGAAAATCATCACCCAAGCCCCAAAGCCATTTTGCATGCGCTTGATAGGTTCCCGTGTTAGGAACCGCCGTTGTATCAACGGTAGCAAGTGAATCCCCGTCCTTCTCTACGTATAGATTCACTGAATCCCCATTGGCATTTTGCCATTGAATTTGGAATTGCTGTCCCTGTTGTAGCTGTTGACCAATCGCAGGGCTTGTCACCGACAGGCTGTCAGCATTTATATCTATTACCACAGAAAGAACTACAACAAACAACAACAACACATTCTCAAACTTCATGAATATTCCTTTCTCATTTACGCAAACAGTCAAGCATTCCCATAGCGTCATTCATTGCGCGACGGGGACGCAACAATGAACACACCCGCTGCTCCACGTAGCTCTGCCTTGCGACCTTGCCGATGCTTCCCAAATATCCTCCCCAAAGGATCAAACATAACGTTCTGATTCAGCGTCTGATTTCGGAAAGTCGAAAACCTTGGATTACCTCCACGCACAACAATTGACATCTTCGAGTTGCGTGTCAATTCAACCGCAGAGCCACCATTCTTTCCTATCACCATAAGATTTGGATGATCAGGGAGCGAATCTGTCGTAATTTCCTTCACATCCTTTCCTTGGGTAAACAACGTGGAGCCACCGTCCAAATTCGCGGCCCATAGCAAAACTAAACTTAAATAAACAGTGTTACCCTCAAGGATGGCATTCTCATTTACAAGTTTAAGCTTTACAGGAATATTCTTGGCTAAATCGGATTTGCCAGGAATCTGCGATACATACATTTCATGGACGGGTGGCCAATAAACCATGTCATCATAGACTGTACACGAATAATCCGCCGTATCACATTGAGGGCATCCCTGAACTTCATCTGCACTGTAAATACTGTCAAAACACGAAAGCGGATTTAGAGCGAACCGGCTTCCATGAGGAAAACTTATGGACATCCTACCGGGGCTCTCCACTGTAAACAGGAGGAAGTACTCAAGAGAATCGCGGTTGTCACTCGTTAATTCGACTACGTCACCGGAGAGGAAATCGCAAGCAAGAGAGCGACAAACATCTGCTTCATCCAAGCTCAGATTGATCGTATCCATTCCGGTGACGACCCCGGATGAATCCGCAGTTTCCGCGTTGGAAATAGTTCCCCAAAGTAGCACTGCAATCACGAAGGATATTGTATACATTTACAGATCTCTGTCCTATGGTTTGTCCTCGTTACCACGGGCCGATATTTGTCCGTGATGTTAAGATGTCGGGATTTTGAGGAGCCGAATTACCCGAGAAAGTATTGCTCCATTGGTCCAGATATCCAGTTATGCCATTTTCAGGAGTATAGCAGACTATTGCTCCACCATTCTGCCCGGCGCTATTTGCCCTGAACTCCGTATTGGATACTCTTAATTTACCTTCGTAGCTGTAAATTGCCCCGGCATATCTGCTCGCAGAGTTGAGTGCGAACTCGCTACTGGTCACAATCAGTGTCCCACGCTGATTCATGATTGCCCCGCCATCACCCGCAAGTGCATCATTGTAGGCAAATAAGACATCATTAATCCGAAGGGCAGATTCGGTATTCCAGATAGCCCCGTAGAATGTTGTAGCTTCATTGTTGTAGAATTGTCCACCACTCAAACTTACGTTGGAACGATAGACATCCATCACACCACACACGGGAGTTCCTTTCTGTTCCAGAAAATCACATTCAACAAAACTACATGCATCTGAGTTGTGCAGAGAAATAGCTCCCGCAAATTCACCAGCCTTGTTTTTGTAAAACCAGGCGTTGTCAACAAACAAATTCGAAACTTCATTAGCATAGATTGCTCCAGCCCCCTCATCAGCTTCACAATTGTCAAAAACACAAGCATCAAGGATTTGTATTTCTGAACTGTTCTTTGCAAACAGTGCACCACCCCACCCTTCGTATGACGCCGTCGTTTTTGATTTGTTTTTGTAGAACTTACAGTCGGTGAACGTAAATCCCGTAATATCCGTTAGTGATACACCGTGATTTCTTGCATATTGAATTTGCATGTTGCCAAGCAAACAGTCGTCTGCGCCCTTTACTATGACAAGCGTATTGTCTTCCTCACCGGAGCCGCCGATATTTCCGTCCAGATAGGTAGCGTTGTCCCACCAAATATTGGCCCTTTCAGAAAGTTCATCTTCACTTCCGCTGAACCCACCGTACAGTTTTTGGCCCTTCTTGAGAACAAAAGACACATCAGCATCTGAACCGCTCGTTGGTCTATATGTTCCACCGGCAATCCAAATCTCGTCATGTTCATCGCTGTGCGCGAGTGCATTCGCCAAAGAAGTGTATGCATTTGACCAAGAGGTTCCGTTGTTGGAGCCTGAAGCGTCATGCTTTACATATATCCGGTCGCCTTGTTCTGCATACTGATACTCAGTCTCACTGACTTTCATTTTCGAAGAATTGAACGACGCTACCAACCTTCCAAGACCGTCATACTCAAACGTTTTGCCTCTGCCATTCTCATCAACTATTGCAATAGGTTTGCGCAATTCAGGATCGTAATAGAAGGTTCGCACGAGAGCATCAGCAGGATGAAACCGAATATCATCAACATAGAAATCCGGTTTGTTGTTCGCATCAGCCCAGCCGATCCAGATTCGTAGTTTACTGATAGTGCCACCGCCCTGCTGTTCGCGCTGCTTCAACATATCAGATGTTATTCGCCGCTCAATTCTTTGCCATTTGTTCTGTGGAAGATTGCCGAAATCGTCGCCCAAGTGAAGATCATTGCGTTGCGTTCCGCCAATCCAGACTTCAACCATAAACCGAATGTCATTTTGGTTTCTTGGGCGAACCCATGCAGAAAACAGATAATCCTTGTTAACATCCACACCTTCAATGTCCTTTGATGGGCCGTACCCGTAAGGCGTACTGTTCTCGTCAACCAAAACAGCCTTTATTCCAAAATGAGGGACAGGATCATTATTGTCTACTGGCTCACGAACAAGGCTGTTTCCTTTGCCCCAACCATAGAACGTATCGAACTTCCCATCTTGGTCAAGATCATAGTCGCAAGTAAAAATCCCAACTTCATTCAGGCCCGCGCCTTTGATAATAGCAGTTTGCAGATGATTACCATACCCGTATACGGCAGAATTGTAGACGTTCATCGCATTCTTTTCGCCAATTTCATGCCCGACGTCGTCATATGCAACTATCTGCTCACCCAGAGTCCAAGACGCTGATTGCGCATCCCACGGAGGCGAGGACCATGAGAAGGAAGGTAATGCAGTTTGCGGTTCATCTGCCTTCCACATGAACGTTCCAGCACGTCTCCACGAAGTACTGCTCATATTACCATATTCAGCCCACGGAAACATATTGCACTGGACGATCTTTCCATCCGTTCTCTTGGTATATTCTTGGCAAACCTGAGTGAGCATGTTCTTGGTGCTGGAGTAACTTGTACTGTTGACGTCCTTTTCTGCCATGCCCGAATACTTAGAGTGAGCAAACTCCTGACCATCAATCTTTGTCTGTCCATTCCACGACAATTTGGTTTGCCTGGGCAGACCGTTGTAGTCGTCAAAGTCCAAGTATTCTATTTCGCTATATACACCGTCCTTCCAGTGTTTGGTCTTGCTGAGCAAGAAATCGTTCCGAGTTACCCTCGTAGTTTGTATTCCGTATGATCCTGTATAGTTCCAATCGAATTTGGTAACAGCCATCGTCTCTCTGTATATGGCTCCATTCTTGTTTGCTTTTGAAAGAGATGTTGAAGGAGT
>CAYWFP010000145.1:0-7220 GCA_964457365.1 uncultured Planctomycetaceae bacterium | reverse complement strand
GGTCGTTCTTGCGCATCTCATCGGAGACCTTCTTCATCAGCGAGCGGCGGTTGGTCGGCTTCGGCAGGCTGGCGAGCTTGAGCTTGTCCTCGGCCTTGGCGTGGAGGTCCTTGCGCACCTCCTCCTCGAGGCGGCGGACCATCTCCTTGGCTTTCTTCGGGTCGATGTCCGGGTCGTTCTTCAGCTTCTCCGCGAGGTTCTCCATCTTCTTGGTCATTTCCTCGAGATCCTTGGCGGCCTTGCGGTTCTGCATGGCCTTGCGGAGCTTCTCGGCCTCCTTCTTCATGTCGTTGGCGAGCTTCTCGATGGCGTGGCGATCCTTCTCCCGCTGGACCTTCTGCTTGCGCAGCGCCTCGCGCTTGCCCAGCAGGTCCATGTCCGGCGCCAGCACCAGCAGCGCCAGCGCGCCGCCGACCAGCCACGGCAGCTTCCTGCCGCCCCAGCCGCCCTGGAGCGGGAAGGTCTCGCGCGGCTTGACCACGCGGCAGTGGTCGACCGCGTCCTCCAGGAGCGGCCGCGCCATGGCCACGGGCGTGCGCGCCATCAGCGAGGCGCTGATCATTCGCTCCTCGAGCCCCAGCCGCTCGTCGAGCGCCAGCGCCGCGCGCAGCGGGGTGAAACGCCGCTCCATCTGCAGCCGCAGCAGCGTCAGCAGCAGCGCTGCGGCCACCAGCGCCGGCATCGCCACCTGGTACTCCACCGGCAGCCGCCAGGTCGGCGCGGCCCAGCCGCCGTTGCGGAAGATACCGCTGCCGGTCCAGTCCGAAAGGACGATCAGGCCGGTCTTGTCCAGCAGGAGCAGCGCCAGTAGCGCCAGGCAGGCCAGCGCCAGGTGCTGCAGCAGCAATTCGACGAGACGGACCTTGCGCATGCGCATGGCCGTGGTATGGAGCGTGCGATTCAGCGTATCCACGAGCAGCCCTCCTTTGCCTTGCAGTATACCGCCGCGGAGCCGTGGGGCGCAAGTATTTTGCCCCGCGCGCGGGCTCCGGTAGTATTCTGTATGTACGCCGGGGCATCCCTTCCCGGTTCGGTGTTTTTCCGTGCGAAACGCCGCCGGCTTGACACCGTCGCGATGGCGGCTAAGGTAAATACGTATCGGGCACCAGATCCCGGGAACGAAAGCCGGCGGCATGAAAAATCGCATATTTTCGCTAACGGTCGCCCTGGCATGCGTTTGCGGAGTCGCCTGCAGCGGCGAGACGACGCCGGAACGGGCGGTGACCTTTCGCCTGGAATTCCGGCTCAAGCCGGGGCCGAAGACGAGCAAGGTTCTGCTGCGCGCGCGCCTGCCCGCCGGCTACGCGGGGCGGCAGGAGGTGAAGTCGATCACGTATTCGCTCAAGCCCACGCGCATCGTCACCGCCGGGGGCGACCGCTACGGCGAGTGGGTGGTCGAGGATCCCGAAGGCGACGTCAAGATCACGGTGACGGTGGCGATGGTCCTGCTGCGGTGCGACCTGCAGACGCAGAAGACGGACGCGCCGCCCCCGCCCGCCGCGCCGGCGTATCTCGCGGACGAACGCTGGATCGAGTCCGAGGCGCCGCAGATCCGCGAACTCGCCGCCGAGGCGGAGGGGAAGACGCCGCTGGAGGTGGCGCGCCACCTGCACGCGCTGGTGCTGGAGAAGCTCGCCTACGGCGGGTACAACCCCAAGAGCGTCGGCGCGCTCGCGACCTTGCAACGCGGCCAGGGCGACTGCACGGATTACTGCGACCTCTTCGTCGCGCTCTGCCGCGCGCGCAAGATTCCCGCCCGCGTGGCCGAGGGCTTCATCACCCGCTGGCGCAGCACCCCCAAGCACAACTGGGCCGAGATCCATCTGCCCGGCCGCGGCTGGGTGCCGGTGGATCCGCTGCACGCGCAGATGGACCGCGCGCGTTTCGACCGGCTGGAGAACAAGTATATCTACCTCACCAACAAGCGCTCCGACCCGCTGCTGAAGGGGTACAACTTCTGGTATTGCCGCTCGTGGGGCGCGCCGCTGGCGAGCTACGGCGGCACCTTCGTGCTGCTGGAGGCCCAGGGGCAGGACGGCCTGCCGCAACGGGCGAAGCTGTAGCACGCGGCGATACCGCCGGGCGGGCGCGGCGGACGGTTTCGCGTTTTTTTTACAAAACCTTCCTAAGAAATCCGGGCGTACGGCGTTTCTACAGTAATCCGCCGGCAAACCTAGGTGGCGGCGGACCCGTACGGGAGAACGCGGTGCGCGAAACGGAGTCGACAACGCGCGAGGCGTGGGTGAGGCAGGCCGTAACCTCATACGAGGCAAGGCTTTGCCGCTACGCCGCCGGGCTCTGTGGCGACGTGGAGCTGGCGCGCGACGCGGTGCAGGAGACGTTCCTGCGGCTCATGGCCGAGGATCCGGCGGCGCTGAACGGACGGCTGAAGGGGTGGTTGTACAAGGTGGTCCGCTCGCGCGTGCTGGACAGGATCCGGAAGGAGAAGCGGATGATCGTCAGCGGCGACGCGATGGAGGCGGTGGCGCAAGTGGAAGGCGCCTGCCCCCTCGCCCTGACCGAACGGAAAGAGGAGGCCGGCCGCCTGCTGCAGGCGTTGAAGGCGCTGCCGCAGAAGCAGCGCGAGGCGGTGCGGCTGAAGTTCCAGGAGGAGATGAGCTACCGCCAGATCGCCGAGGTGCTGCAGGTCAGCGTCGACCACGTCGGCTACCTGCTGCACGTGGGCCTCAAGGGCAAGGTGATCCACCGCGCGGAGCGGCCGGCGGCGAACCTGGTCTTCCTCCTGGACGTCTCGGGCTCGATGAGCGACGCGAACAAGCTGCCGTGGGTGCAGGCGAGCATGCGCCTGCTGATCGACCAGCTCGGGCCCCGCGACCGCGTCGGCATCGTCACCTACGCCGGCGCCTCGCAGGTGGTCCTGAACGCCGCCTCCGGCGCGGACAAGCGGACACTGCGCGCGGCGGTCGACAACCTGCACGCGGGTGGCTCCACCAACGGCGCCGACGGCATCCGCGACGCCTATCGCCTGGCGCGGAGCTGCTTCATGGAGGAAGGCGTCAACCGCGTCATCCTCTGCACCGACGGCGACTTCAACGTCGGCACCACCAGCCACGACGGCCTGCAGAGCCTGATCGAGACCGAGGCCCGAAGCGGCGTCTTCCTCAGCGTCCTGGGCTTCGGCATGGGCAACTACAAGGACGACACCATGGAACTGCTCTCGAACAAGGGCAACGGCAACGCCGCCTACATCGACACGCTGGCCGAGGCGAAGAAGGTGCTCGTGGACGAGCTGGCCGGGACGCTGGTCACCAGCGCCAAGGACGTCAAGGCGCAGATCGAGTTCAACCCGCGCAAGGTGCTCGCCTACCGCCTCGTCGGCTACGAGAACCGCACGCTCCGCGACCGGGACTTCGCCGACGACCGCGTCGACGCGGGCGAGATCGGCGCCGGGCACGCGGTGACCGCGCTCTACGAAGTCGTCCCGGCACGCCCGCGCGGCGCAGCGGTGGCTGGAGTTGATCCGGCTTATCGAACGGGCGCAGCTTTTGAGCCGGGGATCGTACCGGTACGACCGCGAGCGCTAGAAACGGCAGATGTCGGCATGAAAGAAAACGGCCGGCGGGACCCCGTCCCGCCGACCTCACCCCCCCTGCGGCTCCCCGTGTCGAAAACACCCCCTGTTTTTCCGCAGGCGCCGGGACGATCTACGGCAGCATCGTCTTCGGCGACTTCAGCTTCTCGGGCAGGTAACGCTCCATGACGTAATTGAGGCCGTGGGCCGCGAACGCCTGCTGCTCCACGCGCACGCCCATCTTGATCATCGCCTGCAGCGCGTCGACCCATTGCTTGTGCGTGTTGATGAACGGATCGTTTTTGATCGCGTCGCGCGCGCGCTTGATGTCCTTCTCGTCGAGCTTGTGCGTCGGCAGATCGTACGTGTCGATATCCTTCGGCGTCACGCCCAGCAGCCGCGCCCGCGGCACGCAGAAGAACTCGTTGACCTGGGCCGCGTTGCCGCTGCCGACCTTCATCGTGCGATAGATATTACAGTATCCATACGGATCGCCGTCTGTAAAGACATAAACCGGCAGATCGCACTGATCGGACAGCAGGCGCACGAAGCGGCGGTTGGCGCGCGTGGGCACGCCGCCCATGGCGACGACGACGCAGTTGGCCTCGCGCCAGTACGCGTGCACGTTCAGGCGCTCGAAGAGCGCGGCGGTCTCGACGGCGAGGACGAACTTCGCCTTGGTCTTGAAGCCGATCCCTTCGACGCGCGAGGGGATCGAGTACGACCCGCGGCCGAAACCGGTGCAGTCGATCTCGATGGGGTCGCCGGTGCGCGGGTCGGTGTCGATGACGACCAGTTCCCCGGCGACCGATCCGTTCTGGTCGGCCGGGATGAAGCCGAGTTGTTCGCGGTTGACTCCGGCCATCGCCTCGACGTCGTCCATGATGGTGTCGGACTCGGACTGGTCGGTGAAGCTGGCCGGCCCCCAGCCCGCGCCGCCGTCGGTGCGCCGTGAAGAGCCTTTGGCGGTGTAATACACCTCGCGCTTGGAAGCGAAGTCGTCGGTGGCGATGAGCTGCTTGGCGAAGGCCATCATGCGCACCGTCTGGGCGAAGGGCTTGACCGTCTGGTAACTGAGCGTGCGCTTGACTTTCTTCTCGCCGATGACGAAGTGGCCCTTGCGCTTGCTGAAGGAGACGTTGCTGAGCGAGCGGACGGGGACGTTCACCCACGGCCGGCGTCCGCCCTTGATCGCGGCGTGCATGTGTTTGCCGATATCGACGAGGCTCTTGGCGGCGGGGCTGCGGGTCAGGTCGAGCTTCGCCGCGGCGTCCTTCGCGCTGGCGGTTTTGCGCGCGGTCTTCTTGGCGGATTTCTTCGATGTTCTGGCCATGGAAAAGCTTACTCCTTCGCCCGCTCCAGCAGCCCCGTCAGCGTCGTGACGATCTGCGCTTCCTGCTTCTCGTTCAGGCCGATCAGGTCCCGCAGGCCGATGCCGATGTGCGGGATATACGTCTCGATATAGCTGCGCTTGCGCTCGGCGTCGGCCTCGCGGCGGCGGCGCGAGAGAAAGAGCTTCAGCTTGCGGCCGCATTCCTGCAGCGCGCGCATCATCTGCTCCTCGATCTCGGGGTAGCTCGCGATCGCTTCCTTCGACTCGCTGGTGAACGGCACCCAGACGCTGGCCATGTGGACGACGACGGTCAGCGGCCCCACCGGCAGCGCGCCGCGCGGCTGCTGCAGGGCATACGCGCGCCAGTTGACCTCGGCGGTCGAGCCGAAGGCGCAGCACGCGCCCTGCTGGTACAAGAGCGGCACGCGGTTGGCGAAGCGCAAGAGGCGCGCGGGGCTGTCGTAGACGCCGGCCGACTTTTCGTCGCTCCCTCCGTCCTCGCTCTGTTCCGATTCGCGCTTGCCGCCCCACGCCAGCGCCGCTTCGATAATGAACGGGTTGCCGCGATAGACCGCCGGCGGCCGCGTCGTGGAGGTGTAGAACTGCGCCGGGACGACCGACCGCAAGCCGGCCAGAAGCTGCTCTTCGCCGATGGGCGCGACGCAACCGGTGGGCGGGTTCATGATCTTCGTCGCGTTGATACCCTTCATGAGGTGCTCGACGTCGCCGCGGCCGATGCGCGCCGGGCTGGACGCGGGGCGCAGTTCGGCGTTGGCGCAGATCTCCTCGGCGACCTTCGCGGAGACGCGCGAGAACTCCGTCTGCAGGAAGCCTGCGAGGTTCCGCGCCTTGGTGCTCTTGAGCATCGCCTGCATCAGCCCGAGTTCGATGCCGTGCGGGTGCGGCTTGATCTCCTTCGTCTCCGGCGGGAGCACCTTCGACGATCGCTCGTAGACGATCTCCTCGCCGTTGGGGCGGCGGTAGACGACCTGGACGTGCGGGTTGGCGATGGCGGTCTGCCGCAGGTACTCGTCCACCGACTGGCGCCCGCCCGCGTAGCGGCCCTCGAGCTCGATCTCCACGCGGGTGCCGTGTTTCGATTCCCAGTCGATCTCCTCGTCGCGGACGATCTCGGGCTTGTTCTTCTTCGTGTCGATGATGATCTCGAAGTGGTGCGCCGGGCGGCGCGCGCCGGGGCGCGAGACGATGCGCACGGGCCTGCCGGTGGTGAGCATGCCGTACATCCCGGCCGCGGAGATGCCGATGCCCTGCTGGCCGCGGCTCATCTTCAGCCGGTGGAACTTCGAGCCGTAGAGGAGCTTGCCGAAGATGTTCGGCACCTGCTTGCGGACGATGCCCGGGCCGTTGTCCTGGACGGCGATCACGTAGCGGTTCTCGCCCTTGTCGACGATCTCGACCAGCAGGTCCGGCAGGATCCCGGCCTCCTCGCAGGCGTCGAGCGAGTTGTCCACCGCCTCCTTGATCGCGGTGAGCAGCGCCTTGCGGGGGCTGTCGAAGCCGAGAAGGTGGCGGTTCTTGCTGAAGAACTCCGAGACGGAGATGTCGCGCTGGCGGGCGGCCATGCTCTCGGCGGTCTCGTGCTTCGGAGCGTTGGCCGCGCGTTTCTTCCGCGCGGTTTTTTCCTCCGGCGCTTCCCCGGGCGAGGCGTCGGCGGTCGTCTTCTTCCGCTTGCGTGGGCTCTTCTTCGGCGTTTCCGTCGCGCCGAAGAGCGATCCCTGGCCGCTGTCGTTCTGCGTTTTCGTGCGTTTTTTCTTTGTCATAGGCCGCGTTATCCGAACGATGTTGAGCCATAACTGTACGGCTGCGCGGCGGCGATGTCAACGCTCCGGCGGGGCGGCGGTATTCCGCGGGTTCTCTTTTTCCTTGATTTGTCCCCTCCGCTTACGTTTAACTTGAACACGTATCCCAACCGAATCCGGCGCGCGGGAAGCGGACGCGGCCGCTGTTGCACAAATCGAAGCGCGAATCAGGCAGGACCCGAGGAGGCCAGGCGTTGGCCGAGCCCGTGCAAGGCGTATTCAAGACGCAGAAGAAGAACGGCGGGACGTTGCGCGATCCCGCCCGCAGTTTCTGCAAGTCCGAGAGCGATCCGTTCGTGTCCAAGGAGGTGATGCAGAAGTACGGCCTCGTCGACGGGGGGTTCGTCGTCGGCGAAGGCAAGCGGACCAAGCGCGGCCTGGCGCTGACGGGGGTGGAGTCGATCAGCGGCCTCTCGCCCGAGGAGTACCGCGCGCGGGGCATCTTCAAGGATCTGGTGGCCATCGATCCGGAGGAGCGTTTCGACCTCGGCGCCTGCGGGGTGGAGGCGATGCGCATGGTCGACCTGGTCGCGCC
>CAYWFP010000144.1:0-7240 GCA_964457365.1 uncultured Planctomycetaceae bacterium | reverse complement strand
TTACACCGACGGCACGCCGGCGTTGCTGAAGCAGATGTGCGCGCGCCGCCCGCAATTCCGCGCCATCCGTTTCCGCGCCAACTGCCGGCAGTCGGCAGCGATGGCCGCCGGCTTCCGCGCCGCGCGCGGCGGCGTCGTCGTCACGCTCGATGCCGACCTGCAGAACGATCCGCAGGACATCCCCAAGCTCCTGGCGCACATGGGCGAGTACGACTGCGTCTGCGGCGTGCGCGCCAACCGCCGCGACACCTGGTTCCGCAAGGTCCAGAGCCGCATCGCCAACGGCATTCGCAACTGGGTGCTCGGCGCGAAGATCACCGATACCGGCTGCTCGCTCAAGGCCTACCGCACCGACCTGCTGCGGCGGATCTACCTCTTCCGCGGTGCGCACCGTTTTCTCTCGACGCTGATCGAGATGGAGGGCGGCAACGTGATGGAGATCCCGGTCAACCACCGTCCGCGCGCGGCCGGCGTGCCCAAGTGGGGCATGTGGAACCGGGTCTTCCGCGCGCTGGCCGACCTGTTCGGCGTGCGCTGGATGCGCAGCCGCGTACTGGGCTACGAGATCGCCGAGGAGACGGGACGTGGACTGGAACAAGACCAGACGCGGCGGGCGGCCGGCTGAGGAACTGGCGCGCCTGCGCTGCGGCCTGGTCGCGTGGGAAGGGCTACGGGTGATCTACAACCTGGTTATGGTGATCGCCGGCGGCATCGCCGCGCTGCCGCTGATCTTCTCCTTCGCCGCCGACAAGAACGGCCCGGGCTGGGCTCTGCTCGTCAGCATCGGAGTCTTCGGTCTCGGCGCGAACCTTTGTTTCTGCCTGGGGCCGCTGGCGGAGACGTATTCCCGCCTCTTCCTCGTTCCCCTGGGCGTAGCGCGATACGCGCTCTTCGGCATCGGCCTGCTCTTCTCGCTGGGGATCGTCGCCCTCTTCGGCTTCCTCTTCTATTTCGCCGCGACCTTTTAACCACGACACATGAAAGACAACCTCATGAGCGAAGCGAACGACCGGACCGACTTGATCCTGCGCGCGGACATGTGGCTCGTCTTCCTCGGCTCGCTGCTGATCGCGGGCTACCTCGTCTGCGCGCTCGTGCTGGACCCGGCCGCGCGCTGCGGCGAGCAGCCTCCGCCCGCCGAGGAGATGCCGGCGGCGGGCAAGAAGATGCCCTGGGTGGAGCAGGGCGAGCCCGTCCCGCCCGAGGCGCTGTACTCCGAGCTCGCCCCCGCCCCGCGACAGAAGGTGAAGGAGCGGAGCTGGCACAACCGCATCTTCTTCACCGGCGAGGCCTGCCCCTACTGCGGGCGCCGGCTGCCGACGAAGCACACCTCCTACTTCTTCCTGCTCATCGGCTTCATCGGCCAGATCGCCTTCTCCGCGCGCTTCCTGGTGCAGTGGATCGCTACCGAACGCGCGCGCGAATCGGTCGTGCCGACGGCGTTCTGGTGGCTCTCCATCTTCGGCAGCCTGCTGCTGCTGATCTACGCGCTCTCGATCAAGGCGATCCCGATCATCCTCGGGCAGGCGCCGAACTGCTTCATCTACGCGCGCAACCTCTATTTCATCCGCCGTCGCCGGCGCATCCTGGCGCAGGCCGGGGACGAGGCGGACGAAGATGACGCGAACGGGTGATTATTTCTCGGGTACGTCGCGCATGAAAACCTGCGTGAAATAGCTGTAGCCGGTCTCGTTGCTGGTGATGACCGCGATACCGGTGGCAGTGAAGCGCCCGTTGAGGATATTGGCGCAGTGGTCGGGCGAATTCATCCAGCCGCGCACCGCCTCGGCCACCGGGTCGTCGAAGCCCTTGTTGCGCGCGACGTTCTCGCCGATCTCGAACCACTGCACCGAACTGCGGTTGAAGCGCTGTTCGAGCGTGCCGTTGTCGCTGCCGCGGTGGGCGATGCGGCCCATGCGCACCATGTCGCGCGTGTGCCCCTCGGCGATGCGGTCGAGCGCGCTCATCCGCGCCAGCGGCGGCAGGCCGGCCGACTGCCGGTGGGCGTTGGCCATGCGCAGCACCCGCTGATCCAGGCCGGGCTCTTCGCGGGCGGTGTGGAGAATCGTTGCCGGTCCCGGACACCCCGCCGAGAGCAACGCCAGCGCGACGGGGAGGATCCAGCCTGTTCGTGTGCGTCTTCGCATGGTTTTTCCAATACCGAGGATACCCACTCTAGCCGCGGGCGCTTCTTTGTCAAGGCGGGAGATTCGCGGACTTGACCGCCGGACCGCCGCCGGGGATGATATCACCATGTCCACGGTGCCGTCGCCCAACCCGGAATTTTCCGATCTCTCCAACGAGGAGCTGGCCGCACGCTGCGCGCAAGGCATCGACGCGGCCGAGCGCGAGCTGCTGCAGCGCCATATGCAGGGCATCTACTGGCTGCCGCATCGCCTCTTCGGCACGCCCGAGGAGGTGTTGTCTGACTTCCTGCTCTACGCGGTCGACAAGATCCGCGAGCGCGACATCCTGGCCAAGTACGACGCGCAGCGCGGCGCGCGCTTCTCCACCTGGTTCGCCATCGTCCTGCGCCGGCTCTTTCTGGACTACCTTCGCGCACGCCCGCAGGAGCCGGGCCTGCTGGAACTCCGGCCCGATGCCGCCGCCACCGCGCCCGCCGAAGTCGACACCGAACCCCCGACGCTGCTGAATGACATGGAGAACGGCTGCCGCGTGCTCTTCAAGCTGTTGCTCTGCAACGCCTTCTCGCTCACGCCCGCGGAGTACCGCTGGATCGCCGAGACGAGCGGACGCACCGTCGTCGACGTCGCCCGCGAAGTGGCCGCACTGGAGGAACGCCTGCGCGCGACCGAGTCGCAGGTACAGGACCGTTACGACAAGCTCGCCGTGGTCCATTGGTGGAACACGCATTACCAGAAACAGATGCAGGCGCTGGAGCGCGAGGCCGGGGCCGCGCCGGACGATCCGCGCTACGAGAAGACGCTCGCGCGTCTCCGGCGACGGCGCGAGGAGTACGAACGCCTCGTCGCGGACCTGGCCGGCCATGCCGGGCTGGCCACCGTACCGTACAAGGACCTCGCGGCGCTGCTGAACCTGAAGGAAGGCACCCTGGCCAGCCGGATCAGCCGCTGCCGCGCCAAGGCCGCGGAGATCCTGCTGCAACGCCGCCAGCAGAACGGAGGAAACGGCTGATGCCCCGCGTGACCATCGAACAGCTTTCGCGCCTGCTCGACGGCGAGGTCGCCCCGGAGGAGCGCCAACGCATTGAGGAGGAACTGACGGCGAACCCGGTCGTGCAGGCCATGCTCGAGCGCCTGCGCGACCTGTCGCGGACCGTCGCCGGCGATATCCTCCGCCAGCCCTCCCCGCCGGCCGAGGCGACCGGACCGCAGTGCCTCGGCGACGAAGCGCTGCTCAAGCTGGCGGACAACCTGCTGCCGCCCGGAGAGTTGCGGGTCATCGAGGCGCATATCAACGAGTGCCCGCGCTGCCTGGCGCGCGTGGTCGAGAGCCTGCGCGCGGCCGCGAGCATGGCCGGCGGCCACTGGCCGGAGCTCCCCGACAGCGTCAAGGGCGAGCGCGACGTCCGCCTGCTGGTCCACGCCATGAAACGCCCCGAGGACGAGGATGAGCTGGCGACGCTGCGCTACGTCCTCGAGGAGGGCAACGCCTTCCGCACCGCCGTCTCCGGCGGCGCCTTGACCGCCGGGGTCGCGATCGCGCCCGCGTCGCGCAATGCCGTCGAGGTGATGCTCGAGATCACCGCCGCCAGCAGCCCGCAGGTGCAGCAGGAGGTTATCGTCACCGACAGCCAGACTCACCGCAAGGTCGCCGGCGGCCGCGCCAACGCCTTCGGCCGCTACCAGATCAAGCGCCTGCGGCCGGGGCGCTACAACATCCACTTCCCGGGAAGCTCGCTGGTAATCCAGCTCCAGATCGTGGAATAGCGCTCAGGTATGATACTCCGCGTTGATGCGGATGTAATCGTACGAGTAGTCGCAGGTCAGCATGGCGCAGCGCGCCTCGCCGAGGCCGAGGTCGATATCGAGATTCACCTCCTTCGCCCGCATCGCCGCCGAGAGCTTCCCCGCATCGAAGATTGCCGGCGCGCCGCGCGCGAAGAGCGGCGTGCCGCAGAGGCGCACGTCCAGGCATTCCTCCCGCACCTGCGCGCCCGAACGCCCCACCGCCATCAGGATCCGCCCCCAGTTCGGATCGCCCCCGAAGAGCGCGGTCTTGACCAGCGGGCTCTCGGCCACGGTGCGCGCGGCCTTCTCCGCATCGCTTCGGGAGCGCGCGCCGGCGAGGCGAACCCGGACGAGCTTGGTCGCGCCTTCCCCGTCGCGGGCGAGCTGTTCGGCCAGGTCCAGGCAGACGGCGTTGAGCCCGGCGAGGAAGCGGTCGTACGCGGCGCCGCCGACGGTGTCGATGGCCGGTCCGGTCTTGCCGCTCGCCAACAGCAGCGTCGCATCGTTGGTGGAGGTGTCGCCGTCGACGGTGACGCAGTTGAACGTATCGCGCACCGCTTCCTGCAAGGCCGTCTGCAACACCTTCGGCGCCACGTCCGCGTCGGTCAGCAGGAACGCCAGCATCGTCGCCATGTTCGGCGCGATCATGCCCGCGCCCTTGCAGACGCCGGCCAGCCTCGCGCCCTCGAGCCCGTCCAGTTCGAGGCCCGCGCATTTGGGTACGGTATCGGTGGTCATGATCGCTGCGGCAAAGCCCGCGCCGTCGACCCGGCCCTCCCCCGCTCCGAGACGCGCGATACCGGCGTTCATCGTCTCCACCGGCAGCTGCACCCCGATCACCCCGGTCGAGCAGACCAGGATCTCCGCCGCCTTGGCGCGCACCGCTTCGGCCAGCCCGCCGGTGGTCGCGCGAGCGTTCTTCATGCCCTCCGCGCCCGTGCAGGCGTTGGCGTTGCCGGAGTTGACCAGCACCGCGCGCGCCCGGCGGCCGGAACGCCCCAGCCGCTGGCGGGACAACTTGACCGGTGCGGCGGTAATGCGGTTGCGGGTGAAGACGCCCGCGGCGGCGACGGCCTTCTCGGCCAGAATCAGCGCCAAGTCGGTCTTGCCCGAGGCCTTGATCCCCGCCGCGAGCGCGCCAAGGGCAAAACCGGGAATGTCGTGCAACTGGATCATTGGCATGGCTTGCCCCTATCGCCAGCGGAATGTCCGAGCAGGTATTTTCGCGCTGCCATCGACCAAGTCGATGGCGAAGCGATCGGCCGTTTGCCCGTGCCGACTCGGCATAAAAAACCGCCGGCGCTGGGCCGGCGGCTTCGGGTATCGCAAGAATGCCGGTCCTAGCGCTTCGAGAACTGAAAGCTTTTGCGCGCGCCGGGCTTGCCGGGCTTCTTGCGCTCGACCATGCGGCTGTCGCGGCTGAGAAAGCCCTGGTCGCGCAGCTTCGTCGCCTGCTCGGGCTCGGCCTTGATCAGCGCGCGCCCCAGGCCCATCATTACCGCGCCGGCCTGCCCCGTCGCCCCGCCGCCGCGGAGGTTGACGAAGACGTCGTACTGCGTCTCGAGGCCGATATGCTTCAGCGGCCCCGTCACCATCGCGCGCTGCCGCGGGGTGGTGAAATACTCGTCGAACTTGCGCCCGTTGACCGTGATCTGGCCGTTGCCGCGCTTGAGGCGCACGCGCGCCACGGCGGTCTTGCGGCGTCCGGTGCCCCATTCGTATCCGTTCTTGTCCGCCACGCTACTTCCTCCTCGCGTCGATCTCGAGCGGCTTCGGCTCCTGCGCCGCGTGCGGGTGTTCGCTGCCGCTGTAGATCTTGAGCTTCTTGAACATCTTGCGGCCGAGCTTGGTCTTCGGCAGCATCCGCTGCACCGCTTTCTGCAGCACGCGGTCGGGATGATGCTCGCGCATCGAGAACGCCGACTCGGTGACCAGGCCGCCGATGTGGCCGGTATGGCGCCGGTAGACCTTCTGCCGCCATTTCTTACCGGTGAAAGCCACCTTCTCGCAGTGGGTGACGACGACGAAGTCGCCGCAGTCGAGGTGCGGGGTGTAGGTGGGCTTGTGCTTACCCATCAGGATGGTGGCAATGCGGGTGGCCAGACGCCCCACGAGCTGCTCGCTGGCATCGACGATATACCAGTCGCGCTGCACGGTCTGTTCTTTTTCCAGTGTCGTTTTCATCGGGTTCTTCCGTTGCGCAAATAACGATCCCGGCGCGCCGGAGCGACCGGGGAGAAAGTTACAACCATAAGGGAAATCCGCCGCTTGTCAATACGCTTCTGGCGATTTCGCCGGCGACATATTTTTCCGTAACGGCAGAACATGCTTGCATCTTGCCGCGGATCGGGTATCCTATGCGTGTGGACCTGGCGTGGCGGCATGAACGCAACCTGTTGATTGAGAGAATGTTACATACGGCTTCGCGCTATGAATGACACATTGCACGTCTTTCTGGCCGGAATTATGCAGGGCTCGCTCCGCCAGGCGATGCACAAGCAGGGCTACCGCGAGAAGATCACGCGGATGCTGCAGGAGCATCTGCCTGCGGCTATCGTCTTTGATCCGTTCCGGCATCACCCCGAAAGCCTGATCTACGACGAGGACCAGGGGCGCGACGTCTTCTTCGACCTGATGGACCGCGCCGGGCAGTGCGACGTGCTCATCGCCTTCCTGCCCGAGGCCAGCATGGGCACGGCCATCGAGATGTGGAACGCCTACCACGCGGGCGCGGTGATCGTGGCCGTGACGGAGCTGACCGACAACTGGGTGGTCCGCTTCCTCGCCGACGCCGTCGTCCCGGACCTGTCGGCGCTCGAGACGATGATCGCCGGGGGCGGCGTGGCCATGCTTCTCGAGAACAAGATCGGCTTCGAGTCGCAGGCCTGAGCATGTCCAGCCACTACCTCTCCCTCTCCCGCGAGGACCTGCAGGCGCTGCTTGTCGAGATCGGCGAGAAGCCGTTTCGCGCCAAACAGCTCTGGCAGTGGCTCCACCGGCGCCGCGTCGACGACTTCGGCACCATGACCGACCTCGGCAAGTCTCTGCGCGAGACGCTGGCCGCGCGCGGAGTCCTGCGGCGGCTGCACGCGCGCGAGCATCGTATCTCCCGGGACGGGCTGACCGAGAAGTGGGCCTACGCCCCCGCCGGCGAGGTTGACCCCGGCGACGTCGTCGAGACGGTGCTCATCCGCGAGCAGCGCCACAAGCGCCGCACCGTCTGCATTTCCTGCGCCGTCGGCTGCCCGCTCGGGTGCGTCTTCTGCGCTACCGGCCACGGCGGTTTTCTGCGCCAACTCGATTCCGGC
>CAYWFP010000143.1:0-7295 GCA_964457365.1 uncultured Planctomycetaceae bacterium | reverse complement strand
CCTCGACGGCGCGCAACCGCTGGTGGAAGGCGCGGAGGTGATCGTCACCAACGAGGAGATCGTCGGCACCTCCGAACGTTTCACCACCCAGTACCACGAGCTGCCGCACGACGTGGAGGTCGGCGCGCGCATCCTCCTCGACGACGGCAATCTCGAGCTCGAGGTGCTCTCCAAGGGCGAGAACGAGGCGCGCTGCAAGGTCATCCGCGGCGGCACCCTCAAGAGCAAGAAGGGCATGAACCTCCCCAACACCAAAGTCTCCGTCCCCTCGGTCACCGAGAAGGACCTCGACGACCTGCAGGTCGGCCTCGCCGAGGACGTCGACTTCGTCGCCCTCTCCTTCGTCCGCCACCCCGACGACATCCGCAAGGTGATCAAGATCATCAAGGACGCGGGGAAGAAGGCCCGCGTCATCGCCAAGATCGAGAAGCCCGAGGCGATGGCCCACATCGACGAGATTATCGAGGCCACCGACGGCATCATGGTCGCACGCGGCGACCTGGGCGTGGAGATGGACGCGGCGGAGGTTCCGTTCATGCAGAAGTCGATCATCCGCAAGGCCAACGGCGCCGACCGCTACGTCATCACCGCCACGCAGATGCTCGAGTCCATGATCAACAACGCCTTCCCCACCCGTGCCGAGGTCGGCGACGTCGCCACGGCGATCATCGACGGCACCGACGCGGTGATGCTCTCCGGGGAGACCGCCGCGGGCAGGTATCCGCTGGAGGCGGTCAAGATGATGGACCGCGTCGCGCACAAGACCGAGAAATACCTCGCCGGCGTCAATCGCGGGTGGGACTGGACGCGCATCAACCCCAGCTCCGCCGTCCACGACGCCATGGGCAATGCCGCGCTCGCCCTCAGCGAAGACCTGGACGTCAAGGCCATCATCACCTTCAGCCCCTCCGGCGGCACCGCACTCTACCAGTCCAAGAGCCGGCCGTTCTCGCCGATCGTGGCCTTCACCGGCCGCCCCGACGCCTTCCGCCGCATGCGTCTCTTCTGGGGCGTCGAGCCGGTGCTGGACCAGGCGATCCACTGCAAGGACGACCTGATGGAAAAAGCCAACAACTACGTATTGGAGAAGGGGCTGGCCAGGGAAGGCGACCGCATCCTGCTCATCACCGGCACCGACTTCGACCACGTCGGCGCCAACAACATCATCGAGATCAAGACCGTCGGCTCGAACGTCGCCGGCGGGAACAACGTCCGCGGCGCCACCGAGGTGGTGGCCCGCACCTGAAACGGCCGGAAAACGGACGCAGGAGGCGGGGGCGGGCGGCTCCCGCCTTTTTCAACGCTCCTCGCGCATGCTGCGGCACTGGACCCAGCCGCCGCGGCGGTGGTCCTCCAGCACCGCGCGGTAGTCCCCCTGGTCGAGCTTGTGCAGAAAGAGCATGCCCAGCAGCCCCGAGCGCGCCTCCACCACCCGCACCACCTCGGCCAGGAACATGCGCTTGCCGCCGTCGGGCCAGGTCAGCTCCACCTCCAGGGTGCTGCCGCTCTTGAGCTTCTGGTCGGTGAGGATGATCACCCCGCCCTTGCCGAGAACGACGGTGTCGCCCTTGCGGAAGACCTCGCCCGGCTCGACGCCGATGACCCGGTAGCGCATCGCGACCGAGTCCGGCAGCAGGCTGAAGCGCCTCGTCTCGAGCTGCTTGCCGGTCGGCTTGTCGACGACGGTATCGGCGAGCGTGGCGTTCATGGTCTTGGTATGGTACTCCAGCACCGAGTCGAGAATCTGGATCGCGTCGCCGTCGTGCAGCACCGCCGAACGGATCTTCTTGCGATTGACGAACGTGCCCGAGCGCGAGCTCAGGTCCTCGACGATATACCGCGTGCCGTCGAAGCGGATCACCGCGTGCCGGCGCGAGACCTGCGACGTATTCAGGCGGATGTCGCAATGCCGGCCGCGGCCGATGACGGTCCGGTCGGTCACCAGTTCCACCTCGCCGAAGTAGCCGTCGCTGGAGAAGATGCGCAGAAACGCCTCCGGACGCTCCGCCGGTTCCGGCCGCGGCAGCGAGGGCGCCGCGTCGAGCGACTCGAGCGCGGGCGCATGGCCGACCGGATCGCCGCCGTCCGCCGGTTGCGTGTAGAGCTCGACCTCGCTCAGCGCCGCGTGCAGCGAGGTGTCCGCGCCGGCCTGGTACTCCTCCAGCGCCGCCAGCAGCTTCGCCGCCGATTCGTAGCGGTCGCGCGGACGCCGCGCCATCGCCTTGAGCACGATCTCCTCGAATTCGCGCGGCACGTTCGGCTGCCACTTCCTCGGCGGCGGGAACGGCCCGCCGACCATGCGCACGATCTCGATGATCGTCTCGGCCTCGTACGGCGCGTGCCCGGTGAGGCAGAAGTAGAGCACCACGCCGGTGGCGTAGATGTCGACGCGGCTGTCGACACCAGTCGGATCGCGCAGTTGCTCGGGCGCCATGTACTTGGGACTGCCCAGCACCTCGCCGGGCTTGGTCAGCGGCCGGATCGAGGGATTGAAGAGGATCTTCGACATGCCGAAGTCCAGCACTTTCGCCAGGCCGATGCGGTTGACCAGGACGTTGCGCGGCTTGATGTCGCGGTGGATGATCTGCAGGTTGTGCGCGGCCACCAGCGCGCTGGCGATCTGCTTGCCGATCTGCACCGCCTGCTCGGGAGAAGCGGGCTTCTCCTTGTAGAGCTGTTCGATGTTGCGCCCGTTGAAGAACTCCATGACGAGGTAGAAGAAATCCTTCTCCATTCCCGCATCGTGGAAGACGACGATGTTCGGGTGGTTCAGCTTGGCGCTGGTGCGGATCTCGCGCAGGAAACGCGCCTGCTTCTCCGGCGACATCTTCGCCTCCGGCGTCATCGTCTTGATGACGCAGTCGCGGTCGAAGATCAGGTGCTTGGCCCGGTAGACGCAGGCCATCCCGCCGCGCGCCAGCAGGTGCGAGATGCGGTAATGACCGATGGTCTTGCCGATCAGTTCTTCCGGTGCTTCCACGCGGTTCCTCTCACTGCACTTGCCTCCTGGTCCTTAGTACAGCGCCCCCTCACTCGCCCCCCTGCTGCAAGAACGGGTTGGTCGCCAGTTCGCGTTCGACGGTCGTGGCCGGTCCGTGCCCCGGGAGGATCCGCGTCGACGGCGGCAGCAGGTGCAGCACCTCCAGGCATTTCCGCGCCAGAAGTGCGCCGTTGCCGCCGGGGAGGTCGCTGCGGCCGATACCGCCGGCGAAGACGGTGTCGCCGCTGAAGAGCGCCCCGGCCTCCTCGAGGTAATAGACCATCTGCCCCGGCGAATGCCCCGGAACGTGATGGGCGATGAAGGTCATGCCGCCGGCCTCGAAGACCTCGCGGTTGGCGAGCGCGTCGGTGCAGTCGCGCACCGCCCGCGGCGCGCCGGTGATCCAGGCGCTGGCGTTGAGCTCCGCGCGTGTCATGCGACGGGCGCACTCGGCGTGGCAGAGCACGCGCACGCCCGGCCGGTCCCCGGTCAACTCGTCCAGCGCGCCGAGGTGGTCGTAGTGACTGTGGCTCAGCAGCACCGCCTCCGGGTCGCACTTGCCGAAAGCCGCCTCGATCGCGCCCGCGTCGCCGCCGGGGTCGATCACGACGCCGCGGCCGCCGCGGTCGATCACGTAGCAGTTGACCGCCAGCGGCCCCACCGCCAGCGTCTGGACGTGGCATGCGCTCATTTCTTCTTCTTCTTGGCGTTGGCGCTGCGCAACCACTCGAGGACCAGCCTCCGCTCCTCAGAGGTTTCGTTGCCCACGAGGCCGACGATCTCGCGCTCGCGCAGGGCGCTGGCGACCGAGTCGGAGGCGTGCGCGCCGTTGTGCATCAGGTCATGTCCGTAGTCGCTGCGCACGGTGCCGGCCTCGGCGCTCCGGGGATCGGTCGCGCCCAGCTTCTGCCGGATGCGGTTTACCGCGTTCTCGCCGCGGTAGAGCAGGGCGAAACAGCGCGCCGGCCCGGGGCTCTTGCGCGCGGCCTTGCCGCCCACGCGATCGGGGTGCAGCCCGGTCATGTACTCGACGATCTTCGCCACCTCCGCATGCGCGTTCTTGCGCCGCAGGATACCGGCCAGCGCGGCGTAGTCCTCGTCGTCGAGCTCGAAGTTCAGCGCCGCCGGCAGCGCCCCGCGCAGGGCGTCCTCCACCTTCCAGGCCAGCTTGTCGACGAAGATGTCCTCCAGGAAGCCGTAGAACCGGAGCGCCTGCTCGATGCTCATCGAGACCAGCCGCGCGCCAACGATGAACAGGCCGGTGGTGCCGAAGAGGTCGATGATGTGCCCGGGGAGCGAGCTCGGACGCTCGAGGTTGTCGGGCTTGATCATCACCAGCGTCGTCTCCATGCGCACGCCCTGCTCCTGCGGGATGACGCCCTCGACGACGCCGCCGTCGAGCTCGGCGTAGTCGGCCAGCAGGCGCAGCATGGCGCGGTTGCCTTCGGCCGAGTAGGCCGTCAGCGCCGCGGGGTGGAAATCGTGGATGCGGCCGTCCTCGTCGACGGCGTAGTCGCCGAAGGTGCCGCGGACGGTCAGGCCGCTCGGCGGCGGGCAGTGATCGCCGATCAGATCCTTCATCACCCGCTCGGCCTTCTTGCCGCGGAAGAAGAGGACCAGCAGCCGGTTGGTGTAGCCGCGGCGCGCCGCAGCCGCCGGGCGCAGGTCGCTCTCGATGTACTCCAGGTACGCCTGCTTGTAACGCGAGGGGATGGTCTCGCGCCCGAGGATGCGGATGTAGGCGTCGACGAAGTCGTCGGACGGGGCGTACATGCGCGTGCCGACGAACTCCAGCCCCTTCTGCGCCAGCAGCCGTGCGATAATGCCGCCGGTGCGGCTGGTGGCCAGACTCCGTGGCGTAATGGCCGCGAACGCCAGTTCCATGCGCTCCCCCTTCTGGCAGACGACGTGAAAAGCTAGTTAAACCATACGGGGATTGAGGGGTGTGGTCAAGCTCATGCCGGGCGAAGCGCGTGCTGCAGCGTCGCCAGCAGTTCCCTGTTCTCGAACGGCTTCTGCAGGAAGGTGCGCGCGTGCCCCAGGGCGATGCTCGCCTCCGCCGCCTTGTCGAAGGCGCAGCCGCTCATGAGGATCACCGGGATGTCGGGGAAATCCCGGTGCAGTCGCGCGGCCGTGGCGGTGCCGCTGACCTGTGGCATGGCCACGTCCAGCAGAATCGCCGCCGGGCGCTCGTCCCCGTCCAGATAGGCGAAGAGTTCCTCGGCGGAGAGAAACTGCCGCGGCGCGTAATCGTACGTCTCCAGCACCAGCGAAACGGTAGCGACCATCTCCTGCATGTCGTCGACCACGACCACGATCTCGCCGCGACCGCACTGCGAAGACGGGGCGCCGACGGCTTCGACCTCTTTCTGCCGCGCGACCGGCAGGAAGACGCGCGCGGTCACCCCGCCCGCGGGGCGGTTCGCGAGCACCAGCGCGCCGCCGCACTCATCCACGATCGCCCGCACCATGGTCAGGCCCAGGCCGGTGCCGCCGTCCTTGGTGGTGTAGAACGGCTCGCACGCCTGCTGCAGCGTCTCGGCGCTCATCCCCGGACCGCAATCCTCCAGCGTCATCTCCGTCCAGCCTTCCGCGTGCCGCGGCAGGTCGCCGGCGGGGAAACGCAGCGCCTGGCCGCCGTGGAGAGGGGACAGATCGGGCGTGGCCGCGCCGCGGTGCTTCAGTTGCAGCATCACCTCCCCCTCGCCCATCGCCTCGGACGCGTTGAGCGCGAGGTTGAAGAGAATCTGGTGGAATTCGTGCGGCGCGATGCGCGCGGCGAGAGGCTCCGCCGGCAGATCCGCGCGAAAGACCAGGCGGCGGGCGGTCATGGCGTTGAGCAGCTTCAGCGATTCCTTGATCGCCGGTGCCAGCAGCAGCGCCCCCACCTCGGACGCGTCGCGCCGGGCCAGGACGAGCAGTTGCCGCGCCAGCGCCGCGGCGCGCTGGGTGCTGGCGATGACGGTCTCGAGCTGCTCGCCCTGCTCCGACGGCAGCGTTCCCTGCAGGACCCGGCTCTGCCCCAGAACCACCGCCAGGGCGTTGTTGAAGTCGTGCACCAGCCCGCTGGCGCAGATACCGAGCGCCTCCATGCGCTGGGCCGCGCGCAGCTTCAACTCGACCGCCTCGTCGGCTTGCTCCTCCACCACCGCGCCGGCCGCTTCCATCGCCTTCTCGCTGTTGCCGTCACTCACGAAATCGCTCCCGGTCTGTTGTATCACGACGACGCGGCGATCCGACTCGTCTCACGCCACACGATGCTGGGCATTTGCGCAAAATTCTAAAACAGGATCAGCACGGCCGGCATTAGCATAACTATCGATAGCGATAGACCTTTATTACCAAACGCACACCCCATTAGAGCCCTATTGTGTCCACAAAAGCAATCGATTTCATCCGCATAACTCTTTCTGTATGATCTAACCTAGCACAAAACATCGCTACGTCAAGGCGCAATGCAGAAGATATTCATAACGATTTATTGTATTGATTTTATAAAACAACATGCATTATTGTTACTGCCACCTGGGCTCGATTGTGCGAAAAAATGCCGAAATTCTGCGAATAAGTAATGAAAATACGGCTTTATCCGCAACTAAATACGCGACAGCAGAGTTACAGAAACGCGGCTATGCATGACAGGTATTTTTGTAAATGATACAATCGGCCTGTGTCTGCAATATTTCCTTTGCATAGGCGCTTTGTCGCCTGTTGCACTGCCCGTATCGGATCATGCGGCATTTGTTTAAGGTATACTATTTACTGCTGCGAGTGAAAAACCAAAACAATTTCTCGCTCAACGCATCCAGCCCCTGCCCCGTGACTGCGCTGATGCCCACAATCGGCGACCGCGTCTCCCGGGCCAGGCGCGCCAGCATCTCCTCCGCGCCGGTCAGGTCCAGCTTATTGCCGACCAGGATCTGCGGCTTTTGGGCCAGTGCCGGCGAGAAGGCCGAGAGCTCGCGGTTGATCGTTGCCACGTTCGCCAGCGGGTCGCTGCCGTCCAGCGGCTGCAGGTCCACCAGGTGCAGCAGCGTGGCGCAGCGCTCGACGTGGCGCAGAAACTCGTGGCCCAGCCCCGCCCCCTCCGCGGCGCCCTCGATCAAGCCGGGGATGTCGGCCATCACCAACTCGTGGTCCCGCCCGTCGGAGACGATTCCGAGGCACGGCTGCAGCGTGGTGAACGGGTAGTCGGCGACCTTCGGCCGCGCCGCCGAGAGGCGCGACAGCAGCGTGCTCTTGCCGGCGTTGGGCTTGCCGACGAAGCCGACGTCCGCGATGAGTTTCAGTTCGAGCTTCAGCCGTCGCTCCTGGC
>CAYWFP010000142.1:0-7449 GCA_964457365.1 uncultured Planctomycetaceae bacterium | reverse complement strand
CCCAGTCGCGGAACGCGCCCTCGGTGAACTTCATGATGTTGCCCTTGTGCACGAGGGTGACGCTGTCGCGGCCGTGGTCGATGGCGTACCGGATGGCCGCGCGCACCAGCCGCGCCGTGCCTTCCCGCGAGACCGGCTTGATCCCGACTCCGCAGCTTCCGGGGAATCGGATCTTGCCATGGCGTTCGGCGAAGGTACTCTTGAGGAAATCCAACAGCGCGAAGGTGTCGGGCTCGCCTTGCTGGAACTCGATACCCGCGTAGATGTCCTCGGTGTTCTCCCGGAAGACGACCATGTCGATCAGTTCCGGACGCTTCACCGGGCTCGGCGCGCCGGCGAAGTACTTGACCGGTCGCAGACAGACGTAAAGGTCGAGCACCTGCCGCAGCGCCACGTTGAGCGAGCGGATGCCGCCGCCGACGGGTGTCGTCAACGGCCCCTTGATGCCGACGCGGTATTGGCGGAAGGCTTCGACGGTCTTCTCCGGCAGCCATTCGCCGGTCCTGTCGTGGGCCTTCTCGCCGGCGAGGACCTCTTTCCATCCCAGCGCACGCGCGCCGCCATACGCCTTCTCGACCGCCGCGTCCAGAACACGCGAGGCCGCGGCCCAGATATCGGGCCCCGTGCCGTCGCCCTCGATGAACGGGATGACTGGTTTCTCCGGAACGACGAGCTCGCCGTTCTCCATGATGATCGCTGTGGCCATGTCGTCTCCACGGTGTCGCTGACGAAAGGGATACGTGGACGTCGATCGCGCCCGAATTTACAAAGCGACATACCAGGCGCGTTCGACGCCGTCGACGGCACGCAACTCATCCAGCAGGGTCTCCGAGGCCGGATCGTTGAGGCCGATGACCATCGAGGCGCGCTGGCGGCTTTCCAGCGACGCCACCTCCATGTTCGAGATATTGATGTCGTGGTTGGCGATGATGGTGCCGAACTTGCCGACGTATCCCGGCGTATCGGGATAGCGCAGGAAGAGCATATGGTCGCAGAGCGCAACGTCCATCACCGCGTCGTCGATCTGGATCAAGCGCGGCGTGGCCTCGCCGAAGGCGGTGCCGGCCACCAGCGTTTGCTTGCTTCCGCCGCGCACGCGCACCTCGACGTGGTTGGTGTAAAGGCTCTCGGCCTTGGGCGGCACGGTCTCGCTGATGGCGATGCCCCGTTGCCGCGCGAGATACTCGGCGTTGATCAGGTTGACGTCCTCGGGACCGAAGTTGTGCATGACGCCCGCGACCGCCGCGGCGGTGATCTCTGCGGTATCGCGACCGGAGAAGAGCTCGCCTTCGCGGGTGACCTCGATGGCCTCCAGCGGCGCGTTGAGCAGCACCGCGGCGATGCGGCCCAGGTCGCGCACGACGGTGACGTACGGCCGCAGCGTCGGGTCCGAGCCGATGTCGATATTCACGGCGTTGAGGATGATGCCCTCCTTGAAGTACGCGATGACCTGCTCGGCCATCTGCATGCCGCAGCGCTCGGCGGCCTCCTCGGTGGATGCGCCCAGGTGCGGCGTGAGGGTGATGTCCTTGACGCCGAATAGCGGCCCCCCGGTCATCGGCTCCTCGGAGAAGACGTCCAGGCCCGCCGCGGCGAGGTGGCCCGACTGGACCATTCCCGCGAGCGCCGACTCGTCGACGATGCCGCCGCGGGCGCAGTTGACCAGGCGCGCGCCCTCCTTCATCGTCGCCAGCTTCTCACGCGAGAGCATGCCCTTGGTCTTTTCCGTTAATGGCGTGTGGAGGGAAACGAAGTCGGCGCGCTTGAGCAAGTCGTCCAGTTCGGCCAACTCCACCCCCATCTGCTTGGCGCGATCGGGGCTGAGGAACGGGTCGTACGCCAGCACGGTCATGCCCGCGGCGCTCATGACGCGCGCCACGTGACCGCCGATCTTGCCCAGTCCGACCAGCCCCAGAACCTTGCCGTGCACCTCGACGCCGACGAGTTCCTTCTTCGCCCACTTGTTTTCCTGCATGAGCCGGTCGGCGCGGGCGACGTTGCGCGCGATCGCGAAGATGAGCGCGATGGCCTGTTCGGCTGCGGAGATCGTGTTGCCCATCGGGGTATTCATGACGATGACGCCGCGTTCGGTGGCCGCTTCCTTGTCGATGTTGTCGGTGCCGACGCCGGCGCGGCCGACGAGTTTGATCCGCCCGCCGGCCTCGAAGGCCTTGCGGTTGACCTTGGTGCCACTGCGGATCAGGAGCGCGTCCATGCCGCTGATTTTCTCGCAGAGCTCGTCCTCACTGAACTTGCCGCGCACTTCCACGGCGCCGTCGCCGAAGGCGTCGCGCAGCTTGACCAGCCCCGGCCCCTCGATATTGTCCGCCACCACGATCTTCAGATCACTCATCGATTATCTCCTTCGGTTTCATGCGGGAGCGGCCGTCGGTGCGGCGTCGCGCCGCCGGGCCACCGCCACGCTCTCGTGCATAGGTCTCAGCCGCCGAATTGCGACTGAAGAAACGCCAGATCCAGCTCCGGATACACCGGGAAACGCTCCAGCAGCGCCGCGATCCGTCCACGCGCTTCGGCGATCACGGCCGGGTCGGTCTCGTGCTTGGCGCGACTGGGCTTGCCGGCGTTGGCTCCGCTGGCCACCGTCGCGGCTTTCGTGTTGGACAGAACCGCGTGGATCACCGCGGCGATATCCTTCATCTCGGCCGCGCCCATGCCCAGGGTCGTGACCGCGGCGGTACCGATGCGCAGGCCGCTGGTGTACCACGGCCCGTTGGGGTCGAACGGCAGCGAGTTGCGGTTGAGCGTGATACCGATCTCGCGCAAGACGCTCTCGGCCTGCCGCCCGGTAAGGTCGAACGGGCGGACGTCGATGAGGAAGAGGTGGTTGTCCGTACCGCCGGTGGCGATGGTCATCCCCGTCTCGGCGCAGGCGCCGGCCATGACGCCGGCGTTTTCGACGATCGCTTCGGCGTAGGCGGCGAACTCGGGGCGCAGCGCCTCGGTCAGCGCCACGGCCTTGGCGGCCATGACGTGCGGCAACGGCCCGCCGATGACCATCGGGCAGCCCTTGTCCACCGCTTCGGCGAATTCCGTGGTGCAGAGCACCAGCCCGCCGCGTGGCCCGCGAAGGGTCTTGTGGGTGGTGGTGGTCACCACGTGCGCGTGGGCCACGGGGTCGAACTCCCCGGCGAAGGCCTTGCCCGCGACGAGTCCGGCGAAATGGGCCATGTCGACCATGAAGACGGCGCCGACCTTGTCGGCGATTGCGCGCATGCGGCGGAAGTCGATCCGGCGCGGATAGGCGCTGTACCCGGCGAGCAGGATCAGCGGCTTGATCTCCGCGGCCATACGCTCGATCTCGTCGTAGTCAAGGAGCCCCGTGTTCTTGTCCACGCCATAGGTATAGGCGTCGAACATCTGCGCCGAGACGTTGTGACGATACCCGTGCGTGAGGTGACCGCCGGCGTAGTAATCCAATCCCAGCAGCCGCTGGTTGCCGCACTGCCGGCGCACCTCGTCCCACTGCGCCCGTTCGAGCTTCGCGGGGTTGCTCTGGCCGAGCTTCTCGAGCGCCGGCTCCTCAACCCGCGCGGCGAGGATGGCCCAATACGCGATCATGTTCGCATCCGCGCCGCTGTGGGGCTGGACATAGGCGTGATCGCTGCCGAAAAGCTTGCATGCCTGCGCACAGGCGAAGGACTCGACCGCGTCGACGTTCTCGCAGCCGGCGTAGAAGCGGTGCTGCGGAAAGCCTTCGGCGTACTTGTCGGTCAGCAGGTTGCCCGTTGCCAGTTGTGTCGGCAGCGAGCAGTAATTCTCACTGGCGATGAGTTTGAGGTTGCTCCGCTGGGCCGCGAGTTCCCCGACGACGGACGCGGCCACGTTCGGTGCGACCTTGGCAATCGATTCAAGGGCGGCGATGTACGCGACGCCACCGCTGTCGAGGGCCTCGCCCCCGCGTTCGGCGAGATAGGTCTTCAAGGTTGATTCGCTCATAGATCCTCCTGCGGGTTCGAGTCACGGAGAGACGACGAGCGTCTCTTCCACGAGATACAACAGCTTCACGCGCGCGCTGGTCCCGTATCGTTCCCGTTCTTCCGAGTCGGTCGGGTCGGGCTGGCGCAGCGCAAGATAATGCAAACGGCGCGGGCCGTCAAATACGATTCCCCCCGCACGGTCGATCAGGATCTTCTCCCAGCGCGCGCCGGGGACACCGTCGACGACGACGCGTTCCCAGCCGTCCTCGGCGACGACGTAGGCGGCGTGCGCACCGTCGGGGCCCAGCGCCAGCGAGCGACTGCGGATCTCGGCGAAGGGTTCTTCCGCCTCCCGATCGCGTATCACCCGCCATCCCTCGGCCGTCGCGGCGACGAAGGCGAAGTGCTTGCCGTCGGGCGTCCAGCGCAAGGATTTCTCGCCCAGGTCCAGATATGTCGGCCCCTGGCTGCCGTCCACCACGAGGTAATGCTCACGGCCGATATGGGCGCCGTAGGCGAAACGCTTGCCGTCGGGACTGAAAGCGAAGAGCGAGGGCGAGACGCCCCAGTACCGGGGCTGCTCCTCCCCGTCTAAAATGACACGCTGGTACTCGCCCTCGGCAACGGCATACGCGAAACGCGCGCCGTCTGGGCCGAACAGCGGTCGGACGATCTTCTCGTAACGCTTCTGCCAGATCCCGTCGCGAACCATGTAGAAATGCTTGTCGAAATACGCCACATACGCGAAGTTTTCGCCGTCGGGGCTGAAACAGGAACCGTTGACGATGGTGCGCTCGAACGGGCGCGGCTGCACCTTCCCGTCGACCACCGCGTGGACATTCACTCCTTGCTTGACGAAGTAGGCGTAGCGGCGGCTTCGGGGGCCGAACTGAACGACATAGCCGTTGTTGATGACCGCATCGAAGGATTGCAACGGCTTGCCGTCGATGACCGCGAAGGCTTTTTCGCCGTTGCGGGCGGCGTAGGCCAGGCGCTTGCTATCGGGGCTGAAGACGAGGCTGGTAGCGTCGATGTTTTCGAAAGCCGGCTGTGCGCGATTGTTGCGCACGACGTAGCGCCGATCGCCGTCGCTGACGACGTAGGCCATGTGACGGTTGTCCGGGGAGATCACCGGGCCGGGGCGCGCGACCTCCGCATAGGCCTTGCTCAAGGTGACGGCTTCGCCTGTATCGAGGGCCACGTGCACCTGCGTGCCGTCGCGTCCCACGAAGAGCAGCCATTTGCCGTTGGGGAAGAACTGAAGGCTGTAGGTAAAGATTTCGTCGAAGACGCGGCGGTGGCGTCCGTCGAGATACAGCGCCTGCCGCGGCTGTGGCCGGGGAGCGGGATCGTCGGACGGAGCGGGCCGGTCCGGCGCCAGGTTCTGGACATAGGCCACCCGCCGTCGGTCCGGTCCGACGCAGAGGCTGCCGATGTCATAGAGGTCGAAATCGATCACCGCCAGCAGCCTGGCGCTTGCCTCGCGCTCGAGCTTGGCCTCGCCGGCGGTGGCGCAGAAGAGCGGCAACAGAAAGACTAGCAGGACCGGGCGCGCGCGGATCATGACGCGTTCGCCCCCGGCGTCTCGATCTGCCAATGCAGGTAGGCGTCGATGAAGTCGTCGAGATCGCCGTCGAGGACCGCCTGGATGTTGCCGGTCTCGTGGCCGGTGCGGACGTCCTTGACCAGACTGTAGGGGTGCATGACGTAGTTGCGGATCTGGCTGCCCCAGGCGTTCTCCATCTTGGCGGCGTTGTGGGCGTCGCTCTGGGCCATGCGTTCGGCCTCGGCGCGCTGGTCGAGGCGCGACTTGAGGATCTTCATCGCCACGGCCTTGTTCGCGTGCTGGGAGCGCTCGTTCTGAACCGCCGCGACGATCCCCGTGGGCAGATGGGTAATGCGCACGGCCGAGTCCGTGGTATTGACGTGCTGTCCGCCCTTGCCGCCGGCGCGGTAGGTATCGATGCGCAGATCCTTTTCGTCGATCTCGATGTTGATCTCTTCCTCGAAATCCGGCACCGCATCCACGGCGGCGAAGCTGGTCTCGCGTCGGCCGCTGTAGGGAGAGATGCGCACCAGGCGATGTACGCCGATCTCGCCTTTCATGTGGCCGAAGACGTAAGGCCCCGATACGCGCAGGTCGACTCCGCGGATGCCCGCCTCCTCGCCGGCGACAAAACTCAGTTCCTCGATCTTCCAGCCGCGTTTCTCGAAAAAGCGGGTATACATCCGCAACAGTATCTCGGCCCATTCGCAGGCATCGGATCCCCCTGCCCCGGTATGGATGCTGAAGAAACAGCCTTCGCTGTCGCCGCGGTGGGACAAAAGCGCCATGGTCTCGAGGCTGGCGATGCGGCCGGGCAGATCGGCGATGGTCTCGCCGATCTCGGCGAGTGTCTCCTCGTCATCCTCCTCCACGGCCATCTGAAAAAACTCCTCGCTCTCTTCGAGCGCGCGATTCAACTCCTCCAGCGGATCGAGCACGCTCTTGAGCGTTTTTCGCTCGGCAATGACCGCTTGCGCGCGCGCCTGATCGTTCCAGAAATCCGGCTGCGACATCAACCCGTCGATCGCGTCGACGCGTTCGGTCTTGGTTTTGATATCCAACGTTTGCCGGAGGTTCTCCATTCGCTTGCGTGCGTCTTCGAGAATCCGGTTGATTTCATGCGTATCGGGCATCGCGCCGGGGTCCAATCAGAGCCGTACGGCTAACTTACAAGCGTGCAACTGGTTATGCGCTGGAAACGAGACAAGCAGTATAAAGTGATGCCGGCAGGGCGTCAAGCAGATAAATCACGCCCATGCCGACGACAAGAATCGCCCAGACCTTCGCCGGGGTGAAATATCGCGAAAAGCGTGTTGTTCAAGACTTGACTTCCGCCGGGAAATTCCTTACAAGTTTATGTTTAGATTATTCATAACAAGTCGCGGCAATTCGTGACGGTTATCAGATTGACGTGAAATGCGTGACAGGAAATCAGCAAGTTCTGGATAGACTTCCGAAGGCACATCGAGGAATTTGCGTAATGGCTGCGTTTGGTCTGTTCCTTTTTACGCTGCTCGCAGGACTGCTTGGGCTTTCCGTGCGAGGCATACAGCAGGCGCGCCTAAACGAATCCGTGCCGGCGGTTACCGTCATTCCACAAGCACGTTTCTGCTCGACAACTGTCGATGCGGCATGGAGTGCATCCGGAGAAGGTTGCCCGCGATGCCGCCGCGGTCCTGGCTTCAGGCCGCTTCTGCTTTACTGCTGAGATCCGTTACGCGTAATTCATTCACGCCTCTCTGCTTCCGTCCGATACGCGCGCGACGCCGATGATCGTTTGCTTGCGGCATTATTCCGGTCGCGACACAGGCGACCGTCGCGACCGGCTTACGGAAGGAGTTGGGGGTATGTGGGACTACGTGATCGCCGCGTTGGCGGCCGTGATCGGTGTCGGCGCGGGCATTCTCGCCCGGCATATTTATGCTATCCGCAAGGAAACCGCCGCCGAGAACAAGGCCAAGCGCC
>CAYWFP010000141.1:0-7510 GCA_964457365.1 uncultured Planctomycetaceae bacterium | reverse complement strand
GTCAATCAAGGCTCACGGGGTCGAGGCATATTTCAAATCCCGTGAACGCTTACGAATGCTCTTCACTCATGGGGTGGGCCTCCGAATCTTTGGTCGGACTCAAGGTCTGCCCCTATTTTACGGATTCAACGCCCCGTTTCGAGAGCCGATGACAAGGGCGTCGTGAATAATGCGGGATTAAGAGGGAGATATCGTGACAAAACCGATTATCGCTATCATTTTCGCCCGTGAGGAGAATGAAGGTTTCGAGCGCAGCAGCTTTCCCATACTCGGGCGTCCGGCTGTCGTTTATCCGGTGCTGGCGGCAACTCATTCGAAATTTGTGAGCGAAACATATTTTTATACAAGCTCCCTGCGACTTGCCGACATCGTTACGCGGGCTTCTTCTGCACAACCCCTTCTTCGAAAAGAAGATCATGGCACTCTTTTTGATGAATTTGTCGCTGTTTCGAGCCATGTTCGTGAATCGTTAAACGTTGATCCGGCCCTCTTCGTCTTTCTGCTCGGCAACAGTCCCTGTGTGCTGCCAGAAATGATCGACAGTGCGATAGCGAGTCTCTCTGCTCACGAAGAAGTCGACTCGGTTCTAACTGTTGCCCATCGGCCTGAGTTTTCACAAACGCTCGCATTCAAGGCTATCGACAAAGGTTTTTTGACCCCGATGGTCCCCGCGGGGATACAAACCGAATCTACGGTTTTTTTTGACGCTCGTCTCATTGTGTTGCGCCCTCATTTGCTGGAAGGGCTTGCAGGATCACCTGATTTATGCCATTTATCCGGCAAGCGGATTCTGCCCATGTATCAATCAGATGGAATTGCGGATATCGATTATCCCTGGCAAGTGCCGGTTGCCGAAAAATGGCTCACTTCACATGGCTTTACTGACGAGGCCACCCCCTACGAAAAATCCGGACCTGCCTCTCGGTCGCCAGCAAAGGTAAAATCGATTTCGCGCGAAACAAAGCGAGTACTCGTTACGACCGTTCCATTCGGCCAAGTTGATCACAAGCCGATCGAGATGCTGAATCATTGTGATTGCCAATGGCACCTGAATCCACTCGGTCGGAAACTGCGTGAGGAAGATCTGCTGGAGCTTGCGCCGGACTACGACATTTTGATTGCCGGAACCGAACCGATAACTCGTCGTGTCATGGAAGCAGCGCCAGGCCTTAAACTAATCAGTCGTGTCGGCATCGGCCTCGACAGCGTGGATTTGCACGCGGCACGTGAACGAGGCATTCGCGTTTCTTATACACCCGAAGCGCCCTCGGCGGCCGTCAGCGAATTGACGATGGGTTTGATGCTGTCCCTTTGCCGCGGCATATCGTCTACCGACCGCAATATGCGCGATGGCGTTTGGAATCGTATCATGGGTCGCCGCATACAAACACAGGTGATCGGCATCATCGGCACCGGGCGAATCGGTACCCGCGTGCTGCAGCATCTCCAAGGCTTTCGTCCCAAACAAATCCTCGTCAATGACATTCAGCCCGATATGGCCAAGTACGAGGTATTCGGTGCAACGCTTGCTGACAAGGAAACAATCTATCGGGAAGCGGATATCATCACGTTGCATATACCGCTTACGCCTTCTACGCGATCCCTGATCGCCGCGAAGGAGATCGAGATGATGAAGCCATCGGTGTTCCTTATCAACACATCGCGAGGCGGCATCATTAACGAAAAGGATCTGTATTCGGCTTTGAACAATGAGCGTATCGCAGGTGCGGCAATTGATGTATTCGAACTTGAACCCTATGGCGGAGAGCTTATATCCTCGGAGCGCTCCCTTCTCACTTGTCATATCGGATCCTGCAGCGTAGACTGTCGCGCCAAGATGGAGATCCAAGCGACTGAAGAAGCCATTCGCTTCATCAAAGGCGAACCACTGGAATCGACCGTGCCGGAGCACGAATACATGATTCACAATTCATAAATTGTCTATACTGCTAATATGAGGTGCGTAATGAAAAGTCTCGCCCTAGCTCAGAGGCCTGTCTTGGGAAGCTGGATCAATACCGGCAGTACTGTTGTAGCCGAGTTGATGGCCGCTGCAGGATTCGATTTTCTTGTTGTCGATGCTGAACACTCGTCTGTCGACGTGCCTCAAGCGCAGGCCATATTTCAGGCCATCGTCGCGGGAAACCGCCATTGCGCCCCCTTGGTTCGCCTAGCTGGCCACCGTTACGATGAGACCAAGCGCTATCTCGATGCGGGGGCTCACGGCGTAATCGCGCCGCTGGTCAATACCCCGGATGAAGCGTTGGAGATATTGCGTGCGGTCAAATACCCCCCCGAGGGTGAACGGGGCGTTGGCTTTGGTCGTTCACATGGATATGGCTTTGATTTCGACGCCTATATGGAAGAAGCGAACGGTAACACGTTCGTCTGCGTCCAAATCGAGCACGTACAAGCGTTGAACAACCTTGACGCCATTCTCTCGCTTCCGGGTATCGACGCGGCTTTTATTGGCCCTTACGACCTCACTGCGTCCATGGGCATCACCGCCTGTTTCGATCATCCCGACTATCTCGCAGTTCGCCGGCAGATTGTCGAGGCGTGCCAGCGCCATGAGGTGATCCCCGGGATCCATGTGGTACCCCCGGATCCGGAGCAGGTACAGTCGGTTTTGAATGAGGGATTTGAACTGATCGGATACAGCCTCGACATCACCATGTTGGGCAATGCCTGCCGAGAAGGGATATCCGCCATCCGATAGACAGAAGCTCAGGTATTCCTTTTTTCACGAGCTGCTTGCTCAATGATGTCACAGTATCCGCCGAGTACATCTCGATCCGATCGTCCTCCATAAACATACTCCGAGAAAAAAAGACCCACATTCTCTGATGGGTAGGGAATTTTGACGCCATCCAGGAGAAGGCGTTCAAAGGCCTCAACAAATTCTTCGAAAGACTGTATAGACAAACAAGCACCGTATTTCTCAAACCCCATCCGATTGCGATGAAAGTGCTTCGGATAGATGAACAGCTTGTTTTGTAGGAAAACTTCCATCCCGATGCTGGAAATGGTCGAAATGACAACATCGGCCCAGCGAATTAGATTCGCAGAGTGTGTGTCGTGATCGATAAATATGCCTTTGATCTCTTGGGCTTTTGGGGATAAATGCGTAACAACACCGAAGGCAGAAACTAGACCCATCGAGCCGCCACCTCCCGCGCGTAGAATCAATTCAATCTGTGGGTGCTCATGTAGCCAAGTCATCCCGCACACTATGTTGTCTTGCTCCGTGACCAACTTTGGTGAATGACACATGTAGGCTACATTAAGTTTTGCGCCCGCACGAGTTGGGATAATTTGTCGAGGAACCAGGCCCAGATATGTATCGTGCCATTCGCGGCAATAGCGCGGAGAGCCAATTACGAGAATCTTATCAGAACTTGCTTCGTAGCATCTCAATTGACGTTGTCGTTCGATATCGCTTTGGACTATCTGGTAGTCAAACCATTGCCTTACGCGCTCCGGTGCCGTTTTGCTGTGCGTGCAATCGAGTTCGGCTGAGATATCCATGCCATGCGGACCCGCGACGATCGGAATGCCTGCTTCGTCTGCAGCGGCCGCAATAGCGGGTGGCCGGTTGATATTTTTCATGTATATGACATCTGGCTTCTTTTCCCGGAAAAACTCGCGGAAGAAGGACAATGACATGGCGCAATTGTTTAGCCATATTCGCCAAGCGTAGCAGGTTCTTGTAAGCAGGTTTTTGGGAGAAATGCCCAATGGACGAAGCCCATGGTAAGCAAGACGCGCAATTATCCTTTCGGTCCACGTGTTTCTGGCTTTTCCCATTGTATGAACAAGTCGACGCAGAGAAGACCTGCTTATGGCGTAATGGATGTAATCCACGCGAACACCAACAGATCTTCTCAGGAAGTCCACGCGAAAGTCACCTTCTAGGTCGAACGTTGGGTTGTAACAGTATACTTCGACATTTACATGCCCGCGTTGAACCATTTTCCAGACGATGGGCGTCAAACGATCTAGATCGCCGTATTCTTCAAAAAGAAAAATATACAAGACTGTCTCCATACTGGTCCTTAGTAAAATCCGCCCGCAGGTGAAAATTCAAGGTGGCGCCAGTCGTACAGCGTACAAGCATATCCGCGTCGTGTGGGCGGGGGGATGTAAAAAAAAGATATCGCAACGATGTTGAAAGCCCGCCGGTCAGTAAGGAGAGACGGTATACACGCAGGTCGATCCTATTGCGCCATTTTGATTTGGAGGGATCGTATCCGGGTTCTTTCCCATGCACAAAGCCGTGATGTATCCTGTGATGCAGTGTTTTAATACGGGAACAAACCGGCGGAATCACAAACACGCATTGGGATTTCATGCGCTTGTACTCGTTGATTTCTTCCGACGACCACGGCCGCCATGAAGTCTCTTCACTCGCGAGAAATGGGCCGATTTCGGCAAGAAACATCTTTCGGAATTCCTTGAAAAAGGCTTTCGACGTCTCAACGCCCACGTATTTGCCGGCGAATCCGTTTTGCAGAATTCGTGGCAGGTAGTATCTTGTCGACGCGCCGATACCATATTCCACGATGATGTCGTAACGGAATCGGTTCAGGCAATGCTCGATTCGTGCGACGTTCGCTTTACTCAAAAACGGCACGCAGATCTTCGCCGCCTCCGAAGAATCATCGTTGCTTTTCGTGTTCATATGACTGAAACTCCGCAAGAAATGGCGATCCGGTGCGCCGAATAGATATGAAAAGGGAAAAGCTGTGCACTGGGTTTGCGACAGTAGCGACAAGAGCATTCATCAATCAGATGGCCGAGTCCATGCCGTTCGGAAAAGCCAGACACCATGTATGAGAACTGAGGCGATGATCGACCAAGAACTGTTGGAACGCTGATTGGGCTCCGTCCCGACGTGCAAGAATATCCAAAAAACGCGGCATGTGGCCGCTATTCAAAACGATTTCGACATCCAGTTGCCCCGGTGTTTGAAGAATCACGTCTGAAAAACCACATCGCAAGAACAGGCGACGAATACCCTCTAAACTCAGAAAATTCAGGTGATGGGGAGGTGAAACTGACTTGCTGTGCTCGCCGAGGACAGCGATATCGAAACCGTCTCCGTTAAGACACGTAATCACCGCCGCACCATTCGGATGCAAAAGGTTCCGCATGGACACGCAGAATCGATCCAACGCCATGACATGTTCCATTACTTCCATCGAAAGGACGACGTCGAATCGCCCGTGCCAAGCCGCGGATCGCTCCACAGTCTCCTCTAGGACCAGCAAGCCGAGATCGCGGCACCGGCCGGCCAGAGCCGTGCACGGCTCGATCACACCAAACTCCGTCTCCGGAAGTATTTTCCGCAACTCTTGCAGTAAGATGCCACCGCCAGCTCCTACGTCACAAATACGCTGGCAGGAAATCTCATATTCCGACAGCCAAGACAGAATACGGTGAATTTTCGGTCGGACCAGCTTTTCACGGCGCGCTTCCTGAACGGTAGGAAAGAATACCTCGGCCCAAAAACGCGCCGACGGCGAGTTCCGATAGAAGCGATCAATCGTTTCCTGGTCGGGACGCGGGGAACAGAAGATGCTGCCGCATTCCGCGCAGAGCTTGTAGGAAAACCTATGCTTGACGAAAAACAGCTTAACGTCTCTCGAAGCGCACCCAGGACAAGGTATCTCCATGAACGAGGACGTGTCCATGGCTTCCGCGTCGATGCGACTCAATTCAAGATAGCGCTCAAATATTTCGCGAGGACGAATATCGGATTCTCGCAGCGTCATGGGAGAATCCTGTCCCGATAGCTGGCGAACACCGAATCCTCTCGCATGATAGCCTCGACCTTCCTTAGATCCTCAGGCGTATCCACACTGTACACGGCATGCTCGGTTGGCACCATGCGTACCTTGAGCCCATGCTCAATTATCCGCAGCATGTCCACCGATTCGATCTTTTCGAGCGGGGTTTGCTCCATGGCCGCGAATTCAAGCAGAAAGTCCCGGCGATGTGGGATCACGCAGATCTGCTTTCGCATTGGTATCGATCCGCCGTAATTGAGTCCGGCAGGAATCGATCCGCGCGAGAAGTAGATCGCGTCTCCGTTCAGATCCGTCACGACCTTGACTTCGTTGACGTCATGCCATTCGACTTCTGTCATCTTGCCCATCAAATTGGATATTTGCACCATTTCGTCACGGATCAATGGTTCAGTAGCCTGCGCAATCATCTCGGGATGTATCAACGGTTCATCGCCTTGTACAAGAACAACGATATCTATTCGACGGCCCTGTTCCGCTTCAACAATTTGCATAGCCTCGGCAACGCGATCTCCACAACGTTCGTGACGATCACTGGTCATGAGTGCCTTACCGCCGAGTCTTTCTATGTAATCATAAATAACTTGATCACACGTAGCGACGTAAACATCATTCAGGATTTCAGATTGCTTGCAGCGGAGGTAGACATGACCAATCATGGGTATGCCACAAATTGACTCCATTGGTTTGCCAGGAAAACGCGAACTCCCCATACGCGCAGGAATAATGGCAATAACATACATCTAAAGACCTGTCGCTAAATTTTTATGGGGCGTAAAAACCAAAGCAACACATATGCGGTACTGGTTTCACACCGTTATGGTCTATGTTCGCTCTTCTCGGATAATGCGATTGCCACCACTGTCAACGTTTGTGCGTAGCAATCAAAGGGCAGACCAAATAATATCCGAAACTTGGCGGCACGCAAGAAAAATCCCGTCTTCTCCATGCGATATGCAGGACTATCCCATCTAAATCCCGAGCAGAACGTTGAGCAGGTAGCTGTTGTCCCAGCCGCAGCGTTTCCGTTTGCTTTTGACGCCGAGCTTGCAGATGGCCTTCTCCTGTTTGAGCAGGCTCAACGCGAAGCGGCGCAGGACGCCGAAATTCTGCGGGCCGTTGGCTTTGCGAATGCGGCATTCGTCCTCGCGGAACGCCACGTCCAAGACCCAGTGCAGGCCGTTCTCGATGCCCCAGTGCCCCCGCACCGCCTTGGCGAAGGCCTCTCCCGACAGCATGCGGCTGCAGATGTAATACCGGGTCTCGCGCGACGGCACGCCGTTCACGACCCGCTCGCTCTTCACCATCCCTACCGCCTTCAGCCCGCCCCATTCACCCTTCACCTCGAAGGACGACTCGGCCACGATCCTCTTGCGGCACCACGCTCGACCCGCGCGCGGAGCCAGCGAGGAGGATCAAGCAGCCCTACACTAAACCGATATTTCCCAGATAAGCCCGCCCATCGGGCCTTTCACTCGTAAATCATATCGCTGTTTCTCCAGTCCACAAGTATTTTTTCGGTGCCAGAGCTTTTGAATGGCTCTTTCATAAGCAGTGCTGCAGCGCACGCGAATTAACCGCGGAGAAATCCAACATTTTCAGGCTTTCTCGAAGCTAGCCGCGTGATAGAATTTGTGTAAGCGTTCACCAGATCAAGGCGGGAGCATCAAGGTTTTGCAGATGACAACGGCATGATTCACGAA
>CAYWFP010000140.1:0-7570 GCA_964457365.1 uncultured Planctomycetaceae bacterium | reverse complement strand
TGCTGGCGCGGCAGGTGGCGGTGCCGAAGGTGCTGGTCTTCCTGAACAAGTGCGATCTGATGGAGGGCGAGGAGGAGCTGGTGGAGCTCGTGGAGATGGAGGTGCGCGAGCTCCTCTCGAAGTACGACTTCCCGGGCGACGACACGCCGGTGATCCGCGGCTCGGCGCTGAAGGCGATCCAGGATCCGACGGACGAGTCGACGGGGGTGCACGAGTTGCTGAACCAGATGGACGCGTACTTCGACATTCCCGAGCGCGAGGACGACAAGCCGTTCCTGATGCCGATCGAGGACGTCTTCTCGATCAAGGGGCGCGGGACGGTGGTGACCGGGCGCATCGAGCGCGGGACGGTCAAGATGCAGGACAAGATCGAGATCGTCGGTCTGGAGGAGACGCGGCAGACGGTCTGCACGGGCGTGGAGATGTTCCAGAAGCTGCTGGACCGGGGCGAGCCCGGGGACAACGTCGGGGTGCTGTTGCGGGGCGTGGAGAAGAACGACGTCTCGCGCGGGATGGTGCTGGCGGCGCCGGGGAGCATCATGCCGCACACGAAGTTCAAGGGCGAGGTGTACGTCCTGACCGCGGAGGAAGGCGGGCGCCACACGCCGTTCTTCTCGGGGTACCGGCCGCAGTTCTATTTCCGGACGACGGACGTGACCGGTACGGCGAAGCTGCCCGACGGGGTGGAGATGGTGATGCCGGGCGACAACGTGACGATGGAGATCGAGCTGCAGAAGCCGATTGCGATGGAGTCGCAGCTGCGTTTCGCCATCCGCGAGGGCGGCCGCACCGTCGGCTCCGGCGTCGTCACCGAGGTCATCGAGTAGAGGAGCCCAAAATGGCGGAGAAGATTCGCATCCGCATGAAAGCCTACGATCACGAGATCCTCGACCGCTGGTGCGTCAAGGTGGTCGATGCAGCGCGCAGCACCGGCGCGCGCGTTTCGGGCCCCATCCCGCTGCCGACGCGGGTGGAGAAGTACACCGTGTTGCGCAGCCCGCACGTCGACAAGAAGAGCCGGGAGCAGTTCGAGATCCGCACGCACAAGCGCGTGCTCTACATCACGGACTTCACCCCCTCGACGATCGACCAGATCGGCAAGGTCGTGCCGCCGCGGGGCGTCAACCTGAACGTGAAGCAGTTCTCGGACTAGGCGCGGAACGCTCCCGCCGGCCGCGCGTCGGCGGGTCATGGATGGAGGTACGGATATGTGGCGAGGAATCCTGGGGAAGAAGCTCGGGATGACCCAGTTCTTCACCGAGAGCGGCGAGCGCATCGGCTGCACCGTCGTCGAGGCCGGGCCCTGCCCGGTGCTGCAGGTGAAGACCCGGGAGAAGGAAGGCTATAACGCGATCCAGCTCGGCTTCGCGCCGAAGAAGGAGAAACACGCGTCCAAGGCGGTGATCGGCCACTGCAAGCGCAGCGGCAACGCGCCGATGCGGTTCGTCCGCGAGATTCGCCTGCGCGGCGGCGACGAGGAGTTCAAGGAGGGCGACGTCGTCTCCCTCGAATCCTGGACCGACGTCGCCGAGGTGCAGGTCACGGCCAAGAGCAAGGGCAAGGGCTTCCAGGGCGTCATGCGGCGGCACAACTTCCACGGCATGAAGGCCACGCACGGCGTCAAGACCACCCACCGGCACCACGGTTCGACCGGGTCGCTGACGCCGACGCGGACGGTGAAGGGAACGAAGCTGCCCGGACACATGGGCGACAAATGGATCACCCAGAAGGGCCTGAAGGTGGCCAGGGTGATCCCGGAGCAGAACCTGATCCTGCTGCGCGGCTCGGTGCCGGGCCCCAACGGCGGGGTCGTGGTGCTCCGCCCGGCCCAGCCCTACCAGCCGCCGGTGAGCTGAAACGCGCGCCGAGCGCGTAGACCATGAAAAACATCCGCCTCCGGTGCGCCGGGGGCGGATGTCGTTTTCGAAGCGGCGGCGTTATCTTGGCAGCCGACCGGTCCAGAGCGCCTTGAACTCGACGCGCCCCGATTCATGCGAGCGCAGCAGCTTCCGCAGGACGTTCAGGTTCACGCCGCCCTCGGCGTTCATGAGCTGGTCGATCAGGTTGAGGCGCTTGCCGTAGACGACGACCTGCGGATCGGGGTGCCCGCTGAGCGTCCGCGCCTGAGCCAGCGCGGCGTCGAAATAGCCGACCTGGTCGACGAGTCCGTACTCCAGCGCCTCGTCGGCGGTATACACTTTGCCGGTGGCCAGATCGCGCACCTCCTCCGCGGCCAGTTGTCGTCCGTTGACGATGATCTCGACGAACCGGTCGTGGTAGTGGGCCAGCATCTTCTCGAAGTAGGCCCGCTCCTCCGGGGTCATGTCGCGGAAGGGGCTGCCGATATCCTTGCTGCCGGTGCTCTTGATCGGCCTGACGTCGACGCCGATCTTCTCCAGCAGGTCGTCCACGTTGACGTGCTCCATGATCACGCCGAAGGAACCGACCTGGCTGGTCGGCCCGGCGACGATGTAGTCGGCCGGCGCGATGATGTAGTACCCGCCGCTGGCGGCATAGCTGCCGACGGAGACGACAACCTTCTTGTTCCGCTCCTTGAGGCGCTTGACCTCGTTCCAGAGGATGTCGCTGGCGGTGAGGCTGCCGCCGGGAGAGTCGACCTGGAGCAGCACAACCTTGACGTTCTCGTCGTCGTACGCCCGGCGCAACTGCTTCGCGAGCACGTGGACCATCCCCGCGCCGGAGGCGTGCGAGCCGTAGCCGTCGATGACGCCGGTGAGGTTGATCACGGCCACCTTCGGCACGTCGCCGCCCAGGCCGCCGGGCTTGCCCGGGTCGTAGATATTCTCGACGATGTCGCCACCGACGCCGGTCGGCACGCTGGCGGCGGCGACGGCGGCGGCGATCACCAGGACCACCAAGACCAGCGCGCCCCCGCCGAAGAGAAACAGCAGCAGCAGCGGCAGCCACCAGCAGCCTTTTCTCTTCCCCTTCTCCGGGACGTGGTGCACTTCGGCCGGCGCGACCGCCGGTTTCCGGCCCGCGGGCGGTTCTGTCTCGGTGGTCTCCGGCGCCTTCTCTTCCGGCGTGTCCATGCCCTCTCCTTCGTCTTCACCCCTCGATGAGATCGCGTTCCGATCAATCTACTCTAACGGCTTCGTCGACGAAAGGCAAGCCTCGCCCCCGGGCTCAACCCGACGGCATGCGATACGCTTGGCGGAGTTCCGCCACCAGGGCGCGGTGAGACGGCCCCAGCGGGGTGAAGCGCACGGTACGGGCATGCGGTCCGTCGACACGCAGATGCACGCCCAGATGCGCGCGGGGCAGTTCGCCCAGCCCCGCGGGCCATTCGACCGCGCAGACGCTTTCCGGCGCACCGAAGAGCTCGTCGAAGCCGAGTTCGCCCGGCGCGGCGGGCGCGTCGATCAGGCGATACGCGTCGATATGCTCCAGGCCCAGCCGGCCCCGGTAGCGGCAGTGGAGGACGAAGGTCGGGCTCGTCACCGGTTCGGTTTCGTCTACACCGAGCCCCGCGGCCAATCCCTGGACGAAGGTGGTCTTCCCCGCGCCCAGATCACCCGCCAGAAGCAGCACCTCGCCGCCCCGGCAACGCCTGCCAAGCAGCGCCGCCAGCGCCCGCGTCCTGTCCGGGCCGTCGGTGGTCACCGTCCAGGACTCAGCCGAGGTCATGCTCGTACCCCCGCGCCTCGAGCGGCTCGACCCGGCCGTCGCGGCGACGCAGGGCGAGCCCGCGCTCGCGCACGACCGTGCCGACGGCCGTCAGCGGCGTCGCGATCCCCGGCGGCGGCCACGCCGCCTGCAGCCGCGCCCAGTCCTCGGGCGCCAGCGCCAGCAGGAGCTCGAAGTCCTCGCCGTCGTTCAGCGCGTGCGCCAGCGCCGGGCGGCCGTTCTCCTGCGCCTGCGCCTCGGCGTCGGGCGAGACGGGTATCGCCGCCTCATCGAGCACCGCGCCGGCGTCAGCCGGATCCAGCATGCGCGCCAGGTCCAGCGCCAGCCCGTCGGAGAGATCCATCCCCGCGTGCGGCGCGAGAACTTGCAGGATCGCCTCGATCTCACGCAGGCGCGGCTCGGGCTGGAGATGCCGCCCGCGGATCGATCCTCCCAGGCGCCCCGAGACGACGAGGATATCCCCCGGCCGCGCGCCGCCGCGCAGGAGCGGGCCGCCCGGATAGGGCACCCCCATCGCCGTCAGCGTGATCGACGAAGGCCCGTCGCCGCCGGTGACGTCACCGCCGACCAAGTGCAGGCCATAGCGCCGGCAGCAGCTCAGCATACCCTCGGTCAGGCGCATCACCCAGCGGTCGCCCAGCCCGCGCCGGACGCCCAGGCCCACCACCGCCCAGAGCGGCCGCGCCCCGCTGGCGGCCAGATCGGAGAGATTGACCGCCACGGTCTTCCACCCGACCTTGACCGGATCGGTCTGGGGCAGGAAATGCGTCCCCTCGAGCAGGGTATCGGCGGTGACGATCAGGTTCTGCCCCTCGGGCAGGCGCAGGTGGGCGCAGTCGTCGAGGCCGGCGCCGGCCAGCACGGTCGGATCGCGCGCGTCCAGCCGCTTGCGGAACCACCCCAGCAGTTCGCGTTCGCCCATGGAAATCCGTTTCCGTCGAGGTCGTCGACGCTATTGAAGCGGGCGCGGCACGCGGCGTCAAGACCCGGCGACGGGTTCGGGGTTCTCGGTCTCGTCCGGCGGGCGGGTCTTCCAGCGGCGGTGCATCCAGATCCACTGCTCGGGACCTTTGCGGATATGCGCCTCCATGTCCTCGTTGATCAGCGTCATCAACCGGTGGCGTTCTTCCTCGTAATCCGCATCCGGGTTCGCGCGCAGCACGCGCCCGACCTCGAGGCTGAACCGGAGCGGCTTGCCCACCCGCCGCATGACGCCGGTCAGCACCGGCACGCCGGTGCGGATGGCCAGGTCCGCCGCCGAGGGGATGCTGCTCGAGACGATGCCGAAGAACGGCACGAAGATGCCGCGCTGGCCGCCGTCCTGGTCGGTGATCAGGCCCACGCCCTGCCCGGCCTTGAGCTCGCGCAGGACGTCGCGCATCGCGCCCTTCTTGTCGATCACCTTCTGCCCGCAGGCGGTGCGGATCGACTTGACGTAGCGGTCGATCAGCGGATTGTCCAGCGGCCGTGCCACCGCCGCGGTCATGATTCCGGTCACCGCGCCCATGTGGCCGGCGAACTCCCAGTTGCCGATATGGCCGGTGGCCCAGATGATGCCTTTCCCTTCGGCCTTCAGATTCCGGACGATCTCCTTGTTGCCGTTCCAGTCCATGATGCGGTCGATGTCTTCGGACGTCTTGTAATTCGGCAGGCGGAGGAACTCGGCGACGCAGGTGCCGAAGTGGATGTACATCCGCCGCGCGAGGCGCGCGGACTCCGCCTCGTCGAGCCCCAGCGCCATCTTCGCCTGCGCGGTCGCGCGCCGGCGGTGGCGCTTGTCCAGCAGGCACACCAGCAGCCCCACGCCCTGGCAGAGCTTCACCGAGAGGGCGAACGGCACCGTCGTGAGAATCGCGCCCAGAAGGCGCACCGCGGCGAACTCGAGGCAGGTCTGAAACGCGGAACGTTTCTTCTTGCGCGCCATCGGCTAAGAACTCCTATAAGGACAGGCTCTCACCAGCTCCGCGGGAAGGGCTTGCCGGCGATGCGCTCGTACGCCTCGATATACTTCGCCGCCGTCTTCTCGATCACCTCCGGCGGCAGCGCCGGCGCGGGCGCTTCCTTGTTCCAGCCCGACTCCTTCTCCAGCCAGTCGCGAACGAACTGCTTGTCGAAGCTGACAGGGCTCGTGCCCACCTCGTACAGATCGGCCGGCCAGAAACGCGAGCTGTCGGGCGTGAGCACCTCGTCGATCAAGGTCAACTCCCCGTCGACGAGGCCGAATTCGAACTTCGTATCGGCGATGATGATGCCGCGCTCGCGGGCGTAATCCGCCGCGCGGGTATAGAGCTTCAGTGTCGCCTCTTTCAGCTTCGCGGCCGTCTCGACGCCGACGATCGCCTCGCAGCGTTCGTAGGAGATGTTCTCGTCGTGCATGCCGTCCTCGGCCTTGGTGGAGGGGGTGAACAAGGGCGCGGGGAGCTGCTGCGCCTGCTCGAGGCCCGCCGGCAGCGGAATGCCGCAGACGGCGCCGCTCTTCTGGTACTCCTTCCAGCCGCTGCCGACGATGTAGCCGCGGGCGATGCACTCGACCGGCAGCGCCTCGGCCTTCTTCACCACCATCGTCCGCCCCCGCAGGTGGCGCTTGAGCCCGGGAAGGATGTCGAACTCGTCGAGATCGGCGGAGAGCAGGTGGTTGGCCGCGACGCCCTGCAGCAGCTCGAACCAGAAGAGGCTCACCTGCGTCAGCACCCGCCCCTTCTCCGGAATCGGCGAGCCGAGGACGAAGTCGAAGGCGCTGATGCGGTCGGTGGCGACGATGAGCAGACGCTCGCCCAGGTCGTAGACGTCGCGCACCTTGCCGCGGTTCATCAGAGCAAGGCCCGGAATGTCGGTCTCGGTCAACGCCGCCGGCAGCGACGAGCCAGCGTCGGCCAGTTCGTAACGTTCTTCGTTCACGGGTTCGCTCCTCCTCTTCGGGGTGAATTGGCATTTTATAAGCCCCGCACGCCCGAGGCAACGGAAAAAGTTGAGCGTCATTCGTATTGACCTGCCGCCGCGATTGCATAAGGTTGGGAGCAGACCCGCTGCGAGAGGAGAATCAGATGGCCGGCAAGAAACCGTATATCAACGAAGGCATCGCGAACGTGCGCCAGCGCGGCAGCCGCATCGCCACCACCGGACCGCAGACGATGGGCGCGGCCTCGCTGATGAAGGCCGCCGGCGTGATCAAGAGCATGAAGGACCGCGGCAAGCCCTACGTCACGGTGATCAACAGCCACTCGACGCATATCCCCGGACACGCGCACCTGGACAAGCTCGGCGAAGTGGTGGTCGCGGCGTTGAAGAAGCTCGGCTACAACGTCTATTACTGCCACGTCGGCGGCGCGGTCTGCGACGGCATCGCCATGGGACACTTCGGCATGAAGTACAGCCTGCCCTCGCGCGAGCTGATTACCGACCAGATCGAGACCGTCCTCGCGGCGCACCCGTGCGACGGCTGGATCGGCATCGGCAACTGCGACAAGATCGTCCCGGGCATGTACAACGCCATGGCCCGCGTCAACCTGCCGGCGGTCTACCTCAGCGGCGGCCCGATGCTCGCCGGGCGCGGCGGAGGCGACCTGATCACCGTCTTCGAAGGCGTGGGCAAACACGCCGTCGGCAAGCTCGACGACAAGGGCCTGGAGAAGCTGGCCTCCTCCTGCTGCCCCGGCTGCGGCTCGTGCGCGGGGATGTTCACCGCCAACTCGATGAACTGCATCGGCGAGGTGCTCGGCCTGGCGCTCCCGGGCAACGGCACCGTCACCGCCGAGGTCTGGGCCGACAAGCGCAAGACGAAGACGAAGCTCAACCCCGCGCGCATCAAGCTGGCCAAGGACGCCGCGCAGGCGCTGAAGCGCTGCATCGACAAGGACATCCGCCCGCTCGACATCCTCACCCGGCAAGCCGTCGACAACGCCTTCATCGCCGACAACGCCAT
>CAYWFP010000139.1:0-7736 GCA_964457365.1 uncultured Planctomycetaceae bacterium | reverse complement strand
GACCGTCGGCGCGCCGAGCGAAATCCCGATCTTATTGCTTAACGGGTCCTAAGGAGCCGCCATGGCCGAGAGTGCGCCGATAACCGACTGGGACATGCTCTACCGCTGGGACTGGTATCGCCGCGGCGAGTGGGAGGCCGAGTGGCGCCTGCTGGCGCGCGAGGACCTTCTGGCGCTGGCCTTCGGCGAACTCGCACGGCTGGTCGAGGCACGGACGCTGCTGGACGCGGCCTGCGGCTTCGGCGAACGGGTGATCGCCCTCGCCGACATGGGGCTGGCGATCGGAGGTGCCGACACGACGCCGGAGGCCGTCGACGCGGCCACGCAACTGGCGCGCGCTCACGACGCACCGGCGACGTTCTTCCAGGCGCCGACCGGCGCACTGGCCGAATACGCGCCGCATCCCGTCGACGGGATTCTGCACGCGCGCCTCGGCGACGAACCGGACTGGAACCGCCTGCAACGCATCCTCGCCGGACTCTTCGCGACACTGCATCCCGGCGGGTTCCTGATGTTCCCGGGCGCGCCGGAGAACGCGGGCGAGGAATACGCGCAAGGCCGGCTGGACGAATTGCTGCGCCGGTACGGGGAACGCGAAGCCGCCTGGGTGGTCCGCGACGGACGGCGCACCTGCTCGAAGGTGATCGAGCGCACCCGCGGCGCCGATTACGTCGACGAGCGCATCCTCTTCGTCATCGACGAGGGTGAGGGCGAGCCGCCGCGCGTGGAGACCACCGTCCGCCGCCTGCCGGGCTACTGGACCTGGTCGCACTGGCGGGAACTGGTCCACGGCGCGGGCTTCTGCCACCTCGAAACGCGCGCATACCCGCTCCTGGGCACGCCCGAAACGCCGTTCTCGGTCAACGTGGCCTGGAAGGACAAAGCCGGCGAAGAGCCCGGCGGCATGGACGCGAGCGACGGCCCGCCGCTGGACTGAGTCCAATAATCAGTCGAGTAGGCCGGGGGGAATTTCACCCCCGACCTCTCACAGTCCGCCGTGCCGGCGAAATCCAGCGCAAGGTTTTGAAGATATTGATTTCATCGAATGAGCCTGTTCCGGCAAGAGAAGTTATCCGTCGTGCGTCGGAGGAGCTGGAGCTTTCTGATTTCGAGATGTCAGAATACGAAAAAAACTCCCGGTGTCAGGCGTTTTGATAAGATAACCCGCTTTGCACAATCGACATGGTCAAGGCCGGATGGATGATCAAGAACAAGGGGCGCTGGAGTGTCACAGAAGCCGGCCAGCAAGCATTCGAGAAGTTCTCCGATCCGGAGGTATTTCGTAGAGAATCTAATCGGCTTTATCGGGAGTGGAAAACGAATCAGCCCGATAAAAATAATGTTTCCGTTGATTACGAAGATATACTTCTTAACAGTTTGGGACAAAGACAGCTCTTCTGCTGTGGCCTTTTTTGGCCCATGCGAGAAGACGCAGAGGCCTGCAGGCACATAGACGAAGATGGCGTAATTTGCCTCACGTCGTCCCCGTTTACGGTTCGCGCCACCTCTCTTGCTTGCCTTGTCCGATCAAGGGCTTCGCTTGCCGTGGTGATGGCATCGGGAGGAATTGACATAAAGCGCCGAAAGAGATATACTGTTTTCATTCCTCATGTATCAGGGTCGATCGGATCGAGCCGAGCTTCCTGAAGGAATCAGATCTTTCCGATCACTGGCGTTTTGGAATTGCTCTTCGGCTGAGGCCGGCGCGGAGAGAGTCCGGCGATAACCGAGAACGCCGCATGGCGCGTATGAAAACGTTTTGTGCAACGTTATCCTCCGATCAACGGTGGCCGAACTTCCGCCTTTCGGCGGATCGGTCCCGCTCGCTCGCCGCCAGCGCCAAGAGGTAATATGAAGAACAGAATTCTCCTGATCGTACCTCCGTCGTCGCTGTTCCCGATCGGAATGGCATACGTAGCTGCTGTTCTTGAGTCGGGAGGATGGGGGTACGACGCATACGGTTTCTACCATGACCGAAGCGTGTGGGACAATCGCGCCTGGTGCAAACAGAACGCTCCGGACAGCAAGTATTCCACACCCGCGGTTCAGATACCGGCCAACGACGCCACCCAGACCATGCTCAGGATGATCGCGCAGAGGCAATACGACTACATACTGGTTGGCGGACTGGTGGGCTTTCTTAAGTGGTTTTATGCTTTGCTCCCTTTCTTCAAGCAGAGTTCAAAGGATTCGACAATCATTCTTGGTGGAGGAATCACCAAGGATTTCGACACGTCGCAGCTGTTCGAGTTCCTCGATGTGGATTTTGTGCTCCGGGGCGAAGCGGAAACGAATTTGCTGCCGCTTCTGGCCCTGCTCGAACGAAAACAGGTCGATGAGTCCCGTTATTCAGGCGTTCCGGGGCTTTGCTGGCGCAATCGCGAGGGCGGCATACGCCGCAATCCCATCAGCCGGCACGACATTCGGACTCAGCCCGTGATGCCGGCATGGGAGTCGATGAATGCGCTGAAATATATCGAACTTTCGAAACATTTCCCCATACCCGGGAAGACCAATTTTCCCGTGCTTATCGGAAGGGGGTGCACCAATGTCTGTGCGTTCTGCTCGCCGACTATTGGTCGATATCGCCCTTCCGATTTCGAGTCGGTTTTCGCCGAGATGGAGCATTGGCGCTCCAGGTTCCGCTTCGATTACTTCTCTCTTTCCTCGGAGGTGGCCTTTTCGAACGACGAGCAGACGTTCGCGTTTTGCGAGCGTTATAAACGCGTCATTGACATGCCTTGGGTGGCGCAATTGCGCACGGATATCAACCTGTCCGACAAGACCTACCAGGCGATGGCGGATAGCGGCTGCAAGATCTTGAATTTCGGCTTCGAAAGCGCCAACGACGAAATCCTGAAGCGTATGCGCAAGAACACGACGCGCGCAGATCACTTGCGTAATATCGAGCAGGCTCGCAGGGTCGGCATAACGATTTCCGGCAGTTTCATATTCGGGCACGAAGGGGAAACGGCCGAACAGATGCGCGAGACATTCGACTTTCTCCGCGAATACGACCTGCTGGTGCGGCCCAATCTCGGCGTTAATTCACTGACCATATATCCCGGAACGACCTATTTCCGCCGTGCGTTCGAGCGCGGCATGGTCGAGGATAAATTCCGCTATTTGCTGAATTATTCCAATAAGTCCGGCGTCTACGACGTAAATATACGGAATCACACGCAGGGCTTGCGCGTTAATATATCGGCGTTGAATGACGACGAGTTTTACGACGTGGTCTGTACCGAGATAATCAAGAACCATCACGAATACTACGGCAAACACGAATTGCTTGATTTGGAGGTTTCCTTCGATCTCGGCAGGAAATGCGGGTACGCGTTCAGGGGTAATTGCCCGGTGTGCGGGGCCGTGGTGGATATCGGCCCTGGAGAATACCGCTCGGAGTTCAAGATCGACAAGACCTGCGGGCAATGTTACCGTATCGTCAATGTCGAGGTGTTCAAGCTCTCGGCATACCGGGGGCATCTCGAGCGCCTTCGGGGGGCTTTGTCCGCATGCGAACGGATACTGCTCGTGGGCGCCCCGGTGATGGAGGTGCTATTCAACGGCTCGTTCCGACTCGATTACCGCGCCGTCATCGCTTGGTACAATCCGTTTTGTCCGCAGCAATCGCAAGAGAAGTACTTTTTCGGGAAACCGCAACTCCCGCTTGCGCAATACCCGTCGGCTTGTTTTGACGCGGCAGTATCCGTCGGTTGCTTTCCGGACTTGCACGCCAAGCTGGGCATACCGTCAGACATTCAGGTGTACAATCTCTATCCCGATGCGACAAACGCGTATCTCGTCGAAACGCTCGAGAAAAGCCGAGTCGCGCTGCTGGGCGATGCGGAGTTCGCCGATTGTTTCGGCTTTTTGGCCGGGCGCGGATGTTCGCTCGCCTCTTACGACTCGATCGCAGAAGTCGACAGTGACGCACGGCATTTCGACTATTTGATTTACAGCCGAAAAACCTTCGAGTTCAGCCGTGAAGAGGCGGCCCTGAAGACTTCTTTCAGGCTCGCGCAGGTACTCACGCCGGATCTGCTTTTCAACGGCGGCCTTTGCAGGCACGAAAGCGGGGAGAAGCATGGAATTTAACTGGCCGCTGATGCGCGACAATATATCCGCTGCCGACATCCAGGCAGTGATTGATTTTCTGCAGACTCATCCGAGACTGACTCAATCGGAGCGCGTGCGGGCGTTCGAGCAGGCGTGGTCCCGCTGGCTCGGGGTAGAGTACAGCGTCTTCGTGAACTCGGGCTCTTCCGCGAACCTGATAACCCTCTGCGGCTTGCGCCACCTGCTCGATACCGGTCGATTGGGCGAGGGGGCAAAGGGGCGGAACGAAGTCATTGTCTCGCCGCTGGGGTGGGTGTCGGATGTTGTTGCCGTAATCCGCGCCGGCTTCAAGCCCGTTTTCGCCGATATCGATCTCGCGACGCTCAGTATGAATTCGGAAGCTGTTCTTGAAAAGGTCGGCGAGAAGACGCTGGCCGTTCTGCTGGTGCACGCGCAGGGGTTCTGCGGTCTCGACTCCAAACTGCTGTCCGGTCTCGAAGAACACGGCGTGCTTCTGATCGAAGACGTCTGCGAATCGCATGGTGCGGAGTTCGAGGGACGCCGTTTGGGCGGCTACGGGTTCGCCTCCAATTTCTCCTTTTATTTCGCGCATCACATGAGTACGATCGAAGGAGGAATGGTCTGCTCTAATGACGCCGACTTCTATCAACTCATGCGCATGATGCGCTCGCATGGCATGGTACGCGAAGTCGACAGCGATACGATGCGCTTGGCATACGAGAAAGACTACCCTGACCTGAATCCGAAATTCATCTTTTCGTGCATGGGATTCAATGTGAGAAACACCGAGATCGGCGGGGTATTGGGGTTGGCCCAATTGGACAGACTGGAAAACGAATGCCGCCGGCGCGCGCATAATCTCGAGATATTTCTCGAGCATTTGGACGCCGCCGGATTCTTCGCCGAATTCGACCTGCGCGGCTGCAGCAATTACGCCTTCCCCGTCATCCTGCGCGACCCCGATCTCTCGTTGCGGAGCAGACTGGAAGCGACCATGGACGAGCAGGGCATCGAGTACCGCCGCGGCAATGCCGGAGGCGGCAACCAACTGCGGCAGCCGTACCTGAAAGCTGCCGGCGTAACGCAACGCCCCGAAGACCTTCCGGTTACCGATCACGTGCATTTTTTCGGCTATTATATCGGCAATTACCCCGATTTGAGCGATTCCCGGATCGTCGATCTTGCCGATACTCTTAACAGATCGTTGTAACGCCCTCTGCCGCGACGATTGCGGGCCGAAAGGACGATAGTAATGAAGGTTCTTGTCACGGGAGGCGCCGGGTATCTGGGCTCAATACTGACGCCTCATTTGCTGGAAAACGGCCATCGGGTTACGGTGCTGGACAATTTGATGTACCGCCAGTGCTCGCTTATGGACTGCTGTGCGAATGAGCGTTTCGATTTTATCTGTGCCGATGCCCGCGACGAAACCGTGATGAAAAGCATTATCTCCGATTTCGACGCGATTATTCCGTTGGCGGCGTTGGTGGGAGCCCCCCTGTGCGAGCGGGACAGGATCGGGGCCGCCAGCACCAACCGCGACGCCGTACTCATGCTCGCGAAGCACAAAAGCAATGAACAGATGCTGCTGGTGCCGACAACCAATTCCGGTTACGGCATCGGCGAAAAAGGCAAGTTCTGTACGGAGGAGACGCCGCTCAAACCGATTTCCCGCTACGGACGGACAAAGGTCGAGGCGGAGACGGCGCTTCTGGACGGAGGCGAAGCCATCTCGTTCCGCCTAGCGACCGTCTTCGGTGCGTCCGCGAAAATGCGTACCGACCTGCTGATCAACGATTTCGTCTATCGCGCCGTTTTCGACCGGTCGATAATCCTTTTCGAAGCGCACTTCAAACGGAATTACATTCATATTCGGGACGTCGCGCGCGTATTTCTGCACGGGATCGAGAATTACTCCCGGATGAAGGGACAGCCGTATAATGTCGGCCTGTCGGACGCCAATCTCTCGAAGGCCGAGCTCTGCCGAAAAATTCAAGAGCACGTCCCCGGCTTCGTATACATCGAATCCGAGATCGGCTCGGATCCCGATAAACGCGACTACATCGTCAGCAATGAACGTATCGAAGCGACCGGCTGGAAGCCCGTATATTCGATCGACGACGGGATCCGCGAGTTGCTGAAGGCTTTCAGGATCATCAAGAATAATCGTTACGCCAACATTTAGCGGCGCTGTTCATGGTCGGGAAATCATATGATTATCACGCGTACGCCATTCAGGATTTCCTTCTTCGGGGGCGGCACGGATTTTCCCGATTTTTTCCGCGAACACGGCGGGAGCGTTCTCAGCACGACGATCAATCACTACTGTTATATGACCTGCCGTATTCTTCCGCCTTTTTTCGACTATAATTATTCGTTGCGGTACAGCGTTGTCGAAAAATGCCGCGATGTCGACGATATCAAACACAACACGGTCCGCGAATGCATAAAGGACCTGTCATTCTCCTCCGGACTTGAAGTGTCGCACAGTGGCGATATCCCCGCGAATTCGGGCATCGGCTCCAGCTCGTCCTTCTGTGTCGGCTTCTTGAATTCGCTGTACGGCTTGTTGTCGCGCCGTCGCACCAAACGCCAGATCGCGCAACAAGCCATTCATATCGAACGCAACAGGGTCGGGGAGAGAGTCGGTCTCCAAGACCAGATTGTCGCATCTTTTGGAGGTTTCAACCGGATAGACTTCTTCGATGAAGACCAGTTTCTCGTTACGCCGGTTATCGCCAACCCCGAGAAGATCCGGCAAATCGAGAGCGAATTGATCCTTATCTACTCCGGCATCTGGCGCGTTTCCTCCGACATTATCAAATGTATTATCGAGGATAAGAAAGAAACCGTCGAGGCGAGAAAAGAGATGAAGGCCATGGTCGATGCGGCCATGGACATCCTTTACGAAAGTGACGATATGCACGACTTCGGACGGCTGCTGCATGAGGGCTGGAAATTGAAGAAATGCATGGGCAGCAAGATATCCAATCCCGATCTCGACGATATTTATAATCACGCCTTGAATTGCGGCGCGCTGGGCGGAAAGATCTGCGGAGCCGGCGGTGGCGGTTTCTTTCTTTTCTACGTTCCCCAGGATAAGCGGGAATATTTCCTGAAGAAATTCAGTCACTATCTTCACGTACCCTTCCGCTTTGAAAAATACGGTTCACAGGTCGTTTTCTTTACCGCCAACGAACCGTATCTGGACGAAGAGGGTTGATGGACATTGGTTCGGCAGCCGACGATGCGGCCTTCAATTCGCTCAAGGACTATACCGGCTGTATCCTCGCCGGCGGGATGGGTACGCGGCTGAAGCCCTGCCTGCATGAGTTGCCCAAACCGCTCGCTCCGGTCAACGGTCGGCCGTTTCTCGATTATCTGCTGTGCCAACTGGAACAGGCCGGACTGAGGCACTGCATCCTCTGCACGGGGTATCGGTCCGAAGCGATGGAGAAACAGTACGGATCTTCATTCGGCGATATGAAATTGACCTATTCGTGCGAGCCGCGAAGGATGGGGACAGGCGGAGCGTTGCGATTGGTCCATGATCTGCTCGACGACAAGCCGATCATAGTGAGCAACGGCGATTCCTTCTTCGATATCGATCTCTCCGTTCCGACAGGAGAATTTCTTCGTAGTTCCCGCAAGGCCAT
>CAYWFP010000138.1:0-7906 GCA_964457365.1 uncultured Planctomycetaceae bacterium | reverse complement strand
ATGACGTGTTTCTGCTGATCGAGGCCCAGTCGGGCGAGAACCGAAATCCCCGCGTGATGGGGATGGCCTACTCCGGCGGGAAGATGAATCTACCGGGCTGGCGGCACCCCGTGGTGGTGGACCTAGCCGGGCTGGATGTACCGGAATCGGTGCCGCTTCTGGCGAATCACGAGAACCGCACCGCGAGCCGCGTCGGCGTGGTGAGGGCTTCCAACGAGAACGGCACGCTCGTAATCGAAGGGGAGATTCTCTCCACGAGCGGGCAGGCGCAGGGCATTGTCGAACAGGCGAAGGCCGCCGGCCAGGCTCTGGCTGGCGCCGACTGGCAGCTCTCGATCGGCGCGGAGGTGAAGGACGCCGAGCTGATCGTCAAGGGCCGCAGCCGGGAAGTCAACGGCCAGATGCACGACGGCCCGTTCTATCACGTTAAGGCGGCGGTGCTTCGGGAAGTGTCCGTGGTGGCGGTGGGGGCTGACGCGTCCACGCGCATGAAGGTGGCGGCGAGTTTCAAATTCTCTGGAGGATTCGATATGGATTTCAACGAGTGGCTGAAAGGCAAAGGGCATGATCCGGTGGATCTGTCCGATGAGCAGATGAATGAACTGCGCGCCGCCTACGACAAGGAGATGGCTGGCAGCGGTGAGGACGACGACGAGACCAGGGTCATCGATCCGCCCAAGCCCTCCGAACCGGAAAAGAAGGACGTGCCCGCGAAGCCGGATCCGAAAGATGACGGGGCCGATGCTGCCCGGGCGGAAGCCCAGCGAGCGGTCAAGGCCGAGCGCGACCGCGTGGCCGCCATTCAGGCGATCTGCGCGGGCGAGTTCCCCAAGATTGAGCGCGAGGCGATCTCCGCCGGGTGGAATCCCGACCGGGTCCGCACCGTGGTGCTGAAGGCCATCCGCGATTCCCGTCCGCAGGCGGATGTAAACATCTCCGTCGCACCGGAGCGCACCCCTGCCGACACGACCCGTCGGCTGGAGGCGGCACTGTGCTTCCGCGCCGGGATCGGCGAGGAGGCGCTGGTGGCCGCCTACGGTGAGGCTACGGTGAACGAGGCGTACCACGACCGGGACGTGTCCCTGCAGCAGATCTTCGTGGAATGCGCCCGGGCCGAAGGGGTGTCCCTGCCGCGCCATTTCGGCAACGACACCATCCGGGCGGCGTTCAGCACGGTGTCCCTGCCCGGCCTTCTCAACAACGTGGCCAACAAGAAGCTCCTCAAGAGCTTCCAGGCCCAGAACATCATCGCCACCCGGCTCTGCTCCGAGGGCGAGCTGAACGATTTCAAGGAATCCGAGCGTTACCGCCTGACCGACGTCGGGGATCTGGAGCCAGTGGCGCCTGACGGTGAGATCAAGCACGGCGGGCTGGCGGAGGAGAAGGCGACCAACCAGCTCAAGACCTACGGAAAGACCTTCACCCTCACCCGCACCATGATCTACAACGACGACCTGAACGCCTTCCTGCGGGTCCCGGAAGGGATGGGGGCGCGGGCCGCGCGTAAGGTGGACCAGCTCTTCTTCCAGCGCCTCCTCTCCAACCCCGGCGGTCTCTTCAGCGTTCCACACAAGAACTACAAGGAAGGCGCCGACACGGCCCTTTCCACCGACAGCCTCGCCGAGGCGATCCAGATGTTCCTGGATCAGGTGGATGCGGACAAGCAGCCCATCAATGTCTCGCCCCGCTTCCTGCTGGTGCCCACCGGGCTCAAGATGACAGCGCGGGAGATTCTGAACAGCTCGCTTCTCCTGTCGGTCGGGTCCACCAACAAGCAGCGCATCCCGACCTACAACCCGCTCGCCGACGAGAACCTGGAGGTGGTCACCAGTCCCTACCTCTCCAACAGCAACTACGCCGGGGCTTCGGCAAAGGCGTGGTATCTCTTCGGCGACCCGGCGGTGATCGACACCTTCGAGATCGGCTACCTGCGCGGTCGGCGCACCCCCACGGTCGAAAAGGGCGACACCGACTTCGACACGCTGGGGATCCGCTTCCGGGTGTTCTTCGACATCGCCTGCCGCGAGCAGGACTGGCGGGGTGTGAGCAAGTTCAAGGGCGAGGCCTGAGCCAGGCCGGGCATTCACGCTGTCGCGTAAGCAGACGCGCCATTTCGTCCGCGCGTCTGCGCCGCGGGCAACCGGACAACCTTAACGGAGGAGATTTTGATGGGTGCGATTTTCAAGCAGACGGGCGAGGCGATCGACTACACGCCCGCCATGGACGTTGCTTCGGGCGACGTGGTGGTTCAGGGCGAACTCGCGGGCGTGGCCAAGCTCGACATCAAGACGGGAACCCTTGGCGCCCTGCATGTAAGCGGTGTCTTCGACTTCCCGAAGGCAACGGGTGCTGGGACGGCCATCGCCGCCGGGGCGAAGGTTTACTGGAACGAGGCGACCAAGGTTGCCACGGAAGACCCTGCCGCAGGTGCCAACAAGTACCTGGGCAAAACGGCGGCGGAAGCGGGCGACGACGCGGCGTTCGTGCGCGCCCGCCTGAGCCAGTAGGGATCGGCGCATGGTCAATCTGCTGGAACAGGGGCTTTCCTGGCTGAACGAAATGAGGGTCCGTCACATGGCCGCATCGGTGCGCTACCGCCGCGAATCCCATGAAATCGAGGTCCCCGCCACTACGGCGCAAACGGTTGTGGAGGTGTCCCGCGATCATGGCCTGTTTGAACGGATCGAGTCTCGGGATTTCCTGATCTCGGCGTCAGACCTGATCGTGGACGGCAACCCCATTCTCCCGTCTCCGGGCGACCGGATCCGGGAGGAGCGCGGCGGCAAGGCCCATATTCATGAGGTGATGGATCTGGACGGCGAGCCGTGCTTTCGCTGGTGCGATCCCTTCGGCATCACCCTGCGCATTCACACAAAGCTCATCGTAGCGGAGAACCTGTGATGGAAACGACGGAATTGATCCTCGAACCGATGGTCCGCTTCGGTTTTGCGGGATTCAGCGCAGTGCTGCTCGGGATCGTGGTCTGGCTGATCAAGCGGCTGCTGGCGGTGATGGAAGCCAACAACAATATCATCGCCGAAAATACCGCCGCCATGAAAACCCTGACCGCCACGGTATCGGACCTGATGCTCCTGAACCGCAGCCTCCATGACAAGATCATCTCCCGCCCCTGTATCGCGAGGGACGAATGATATGGGACGCATCTCCATGGTGGCCCAGGCGGTGACTGACGAACTGAACGGCGGTGCGTTTTCGCTGCCGTTCACAGCAGAGCGCCACTATGCCCCGCAGTACGAGCTTGCCGACATGGATAGTCTGCATGTCACCGTGGTGCCCAGGGGGCTGACGGTGGCGATGGCGGGCCGAAGCGCCGGGCAGTTCGACTGTGCGGTGGACGTGGCGGTGCAGAAGCGGTTCTCCAGCGACGAGCCTTCCGAAATCGACCCGCTGATGGATCTTGCCGAGGAGATCGCGGATTTCTTCCGGGGACGCAGGCTTACGGCTTTGCCGGATGCGGCGTGGATCCGTACCGAGCACCAGCCGATTTATGCGCCCGAGCACATGCGGGAGCTGAGGCAGTTCACGAGTGTGATCACAATGACTTTCAAACTGATGGGATGAACCATGGCCAACAACGTCTTCATGAGCCAGATTGCCGTGGACGGAACGCCCAAGCCGCTCGGCGAACGGGCGGTCTACACGGTGGATGTTTCCTGCCCGCCGACCAATTCCGCGCCGGTCTACTTCCGTGTCGGCGACGGCCCGGAGGTGGCGTGGCTGCCGTCGGAGTGGCACAACCTCCGGCGCATCCGCCTCTCGGAGATTACGGTGCGCGGCACGCCCGGGGATGTGGTCTCGATCGTCGGAGGTACTTGGTGAATGCCCTATTACGGCTGCTTCGGCGGCGCATCCGGGCATGTCCATCCCAACAAGCCGATTCTCGATCAGATCACGGCGGCCGGGAACGGCCGGATCGGCTCCTTCGATCCGCCCGCGGGAACGGATGACTGGGCCGGAAGCGAGCCAACGACCATTCACGAGGCTGTCGCGCGTCTGGCGGCGGCATTCAGAAACCATGCGGGAACGCGTGTTCCCGGACTTGAGTAGAGGAGATCGACATGGCTGACAGGAAAGTGCTGATCGGCGACATTTCCGGCGGGATGATCCGCCACGAACAGGAGGCATGGGACGTCGGGACCGACCGCGTGGCCGATCCGGCGGGCCGGGTGCTGGCGCTGCAGTCGGAGGTCACGGCGGCCTCGCACGGCATCAAGGGCGCGGTGGATGCGTTCGGCGATCTGCCGGATCCGCAGACGCTGGCGCTGGGGACCATCTTCATCGTCCGGCAGGACACGGGCGCCCCCGACGGCAACGGCCTCTATTGGGTGCAGGGCAGCCCCAAGGCCTGGGTCTATTTCGACGCCCTGAACATGCAGGACGCGGAAGAGGTGCCCTACAGCGACGCGTCCGACGACGGTTCCGGCGCGAGCGCCTGGAACGGCACGGCTCCGGTGGACCTGAGCGAGGCGGTCGACCGGCTGGCCGGGGCGCTGGCGAGGCATCTCGGGACCGGCAAGCCGTAGGCATCTGACACGGAAGGAGGCGGCGCATGGCTATCAAACTGGGGCTTGACGCCAAGCTCTACAGAAACACCGGCTCCTACGCCGCGCCGGTCTGGGCCGAGATGCCCAACGTCAAGGACCTCACGCTGAACCTGGAGACCGGCGAGGCGGATGTCACGACCAGGGGCAATGCCGGATGGCGGGCCACGCTCGCCACCCTGAAGGAAGGCACGGTCGAGTTCGAAAGCGTGTGGGATTCGGAGGACGAGGGCTTCACCGCCCTGCAGCAGGCCTATTTCGCTAACGGCACACTTGAGATGGCGGTCATGGACGGCGACATCACCGCGCCCGGCACGCAGGGGCTGCGGGCGACGATGTCGGTCACGAACTTCAGCCGCAACGAGGCGCTTGAGGAGGCAATTACCGCATCGGTGACCATGAAACCCGCCTATTCGGCGAACGCTCCGGAGTGGATGACCGTCGCGTAGCGGAGGAGACGATGAAGACCTATTCGTTCGAGAAGGTGGCCTGCCCGAAATGCGGCAAGGTCTATGCCGTGGCAAAGGGCATGGCGACGCCGTTTCACTGCCCGGGCAAGAACTGCCACGAGCTGGTGAACCAGAGAAAGGAGGAGGCGAAGCGTGAAAACGTTCAGCGATAACGCGGGCCGGTCCTGGACCATTGCACTGAATGTGGGCGCTCTGAAGCGGGTTCGCGCTCTGTGCGACGTGGACCTGATGGCGGCGGTCGAGGGGAAGCTCGTGGAGCGGCTCGTCTCGGACCCGGTGCTTCTCTGCGATGTGCTGTACGCGGTCTGCAAGGCCGAGGCTGACGTGAAGGGCATCTCCGACGAGGAATTCGGGCAGGCTCTGTCGGGTGACGCCATCGACGCGGCCACGACGGCGCTTCTGGAGGAACTGGTTGATTTTTTCCCGAAGCGCCGCCGCGAGGTGCTGCGAACGGCGCTGGCGAAGATGAACGCCCTACAGGAGAAATCCGTCCAGGCCGCGATGGTGTTCCTGCAAGGACCGGAACTCGACCGGCGGGTGGAGGACGCCATCAACGGCGTACTCAAAGCCGGGAGCTTTGGACCTTCGTCTGGCAACTCGCCGGGTGCGTCGGGCTGAACCCCGATCCCTTCACCCTGCGCGAACTTGCCATTATGTCCGAGGCGCGCGCGAAAGAACGCTGGAACCACACAGGCAGCATCCTGTGCCTTCTGGCGAACCTGAACCGCGATCCGAAAAAGCACCGGCCCTTCAAACCGTCCGACTTCACCCCCTTCGGGAAGAAGCCGGATCTGGCGGTCAAGGATACCGTCATGGGCTTCCGCGCCATGAAACAGATCTTTGTCGATAACCACATTTCCCAAGAAGGAGAACCACCATGGACTGGACCCTGATTCTGACCACTGTCTGGAAAGCGCTCAACTCCCCGGCGGGCATTACCGCCATGGCCTCGCTCTTGATCTGGGGCCTGAACCGTCTTTATGCCGCGAAGCCTCTCTGGGCCGAGTACGAGGGCACCCTCATCGCGGCGGTCAAGCAGGCGGAGAAGCTTGTGCCGGACGACAGCCCCAACAAGAGCCTGGCCCGGCTCGACACGGCGCTGAAGTATGTGATTGGCGTCTACGAGGAAGCCAAGGGCCGCAAGGCGACCAAGGCCGAAGTGGCGCAGCTCACCAACGGCCTGCAACTCGTCCACGCCGAACTCGAAGCGGGCGGACAGCTGTAATGGCCATGCTCATCGTTCTGGACATGACGCTGTTCTGCCTGATCGTGTGGGCGCTTTTCAGAAAGGGGGCTGGATGAACCTATTCTGGAACCTGCTTCTGGTTCTGCTGCGGGCGATCCTGCCCGCCGTCATGAACCGCAAACCCGATACCATGGAGGATTCCGCCGTGCAACCCGAACTCCGCGACAAGCTCCGAAAACGCATCCGCGCCACCTGGCCCCGCGCCGCCGTCGCCCTGCTTCTGATTCTCGCCGTCTGTCCTACCGCCGGGTGCTTTCTGACCCGGACGAAGACGGTCTACATCCAGCCCGGTGATCCGGTGCGAATCCGCGAGACCATCCAGGGCGCCAAGGTCTGGGTCATGGACAAGGACGGAACTCCCGTTCCCGGCGTGATCGACATCCCGGGCGGGTGGTACGCCCTCCCGCTTGTGGATGACCCGGTGCCGCTGGAGAAAACGCCTCCCGCAGCCAAACCCGAACCGGCGAGTCCGGAATGTCTCACCGGCATCTGTCCATTGAAGCCAGCGGAGGTAATCCATGATCGGCATGACGGTGCGCCGCCAATACCTGAATCCACGGTTCGTTATCGAGGCTACGCGTCGGGCGAAGAAGCGGGTGCTATCCCGGCAGGGAGCGTATGTACGCGGGATCGCGAAGCGCAAGATCCGGCGGCGCAAGAACCCGAAGCTCGCCAGCGCACCGGGACAGCCTCCCTATACGCATACCGGTGCCCTGAAGAAATCGATTGTCTTCGCCGTGGGCACGGAGTCGGTGATCATCGGGCCGACATATTCGGAGATCGGCCGGATCGGGCACACCCACGAGTTTGGCGGCACGGAACCGAAGAAGGTCTCGCGGCAGCGCAGGAATAACTGGAACCTCTCCATCGGCGGGCACGGCCCGGTGGCGGTCAAGAACGGCAGGCCTGTCATCGCGAAGCTCCAGACCGCCCGGCAAGTCGAACGGGCCAAGCGCATCGCCCGGGAAATCCCCGCCGGCATGACCGTGGCCAAACCCCGGCGCACCTACCCGAAGCGACCGTATATGGGCCCGGCCCTCGCCGACGCCCGGCCCGCGCTGCCCGCTTTCTGGCGGGACTCTATCCGCAGCACCGGCTGAATCGAGGACATTGTTCATGGCATCCGCATCCGGCATCCGGGCGGGCGCGGCGTATGTGGAGCTGTTTCTCCACGACGGCAAGCTCGCGCGCGGCCTCAAGAGCGCCCAGGCAAAGCTGAAAGCCTTCTCCGCCTCCGTGGGGGCGGTGGGGCGATCGATGATGGCCGCGTCTGCCGTCGCACTAATGCCGCTGGCGCTTTCATCCAGAACCTTCGCGGGGTTCGCCGACCAGATGGCCGAGGTGCGAGCCGTGACCGGGGCGACGGGAAGCGACTTCCGCAAACTGACGGATCTTGCCAAGGAACTCGGGCGCACCACTTCGTTCACCGCGCAGCAGGTTTCCCAGGGCATGACCGAACTGGGCCGGGCCGGATACAAGCCTGTTGAAATCCTCGCCGCCATTCCGGATGTGCTGAATCTCGCGCGCGGCACGGCCACGGAACTCGGCACCGCCGCCGAGATCGCTGCCGCCGCCATGCGCGGCTTCGGCCTGTCAGCCGAGGACACGACCCGCATCGCGGACGTCCT
>CAYWFP010000137.1:0-7979 GCA_964457365.1 uncultured Planctomycetaceae bacterium | reverse complement strand
GTTCGATCATGCTGGTCCTCCGATTGTTCTGGCAGCCTGAGCGACCTGCCCGTCCGGCGACACGGCAGGCGCCTGCGGCAGATCCGGCAGCGCGTCGGCGAAGGGGTTGCCACCGGAGCCGTCGATGACTTCGCCGCGGACCTCGGAGACCGCCTTCTCGATGCTGCGGCGGATGCGGGCGAACGTCTTCTTCACAGACGTATACTCCTCCTCGGCCGCCTGGAGCGCCCCTTCGGCATCACGCCGCCGGAAGTCGCACTCCTCGAAGCACGCGCGGGCCGGGGCACGCTGTTTTTCACGCGGTCGGCAAAAAAAAACTGTTGCCCCTCCCCCTGCAAGTGTGATACCATTTTGGTGAAATAAAAGACTTTCGCTCGGCTCTTTGCCGACTCAAAGGGAATCGGCGGTCAGGCGGAAGGTTTGTGCGACAGGTTCTTTTTTAGCCTTATTGGGTATTGATAGCGATTACTGCCCGATCCCATTTGGCAGAATTTCCCAATAGCGGTATAAACAAAACGACTTGGCGATTCCTTGTTGCCAGACACTTTTTTTCATCTTATTGTTGAACTGGATAATGACATGAAGACAGAACATGCCCGACATTTTCACCACGTTCAACTGATGGATACAACCCTTCGCGATGGCAGCTATGCCATCTCTTTCCGGTTTACCGCCGAGGATACGCAATCAATCTGCTCCGTTCTGGATGCTTTTGGCGTCCCTTGGATCGAGGTCGGGCACGGTGTCGGCCTAGGAGCTTCCCGAAAGGGATTCGGCCGAACAGCGGTCGAGGAGGTGGAATACATCAAGGCAGCTTCTGCCGCAGTCCGCCATGGCCGCATCGGCGCGTTTTGCATACCCGGCATCGCCGAGCTGGACGATTTGCGCCGAGCAGCAGACTTGGGGTTACAGTTCCTGCGGGTCGGCGCCAATGTCGGCAGTGTTGATACCATGGCGCCTTTTGTCGCGCTGGCGAAGGAGTTGGGATTATTTGTCTGCTGCAATTTCATGAAGTCATACGTGATGACGCCCGAAGACGTGGGCCAACTGGGAAAACAGGTGGAGGGATACGGAGCGGATGCCGTTTACGTGGTCGACTCCGCCGGAGGCATGCTTCCCGATCAGGTTAGGGCTTATTGCCAAGCTATGCGCGAAGCATGTGGCTTGCAGTTGGGCTTCCACGGTCATGATAATCTCAACTTGGCTGTTGCCAACTCCCTTGCGGCCATAGAAGCCGGCGCAGCAATCATCGACGGCTCGTTGCAAGGCCTTGGCAGAAGCGCCGGTAATGCACCTACCGAAACGCTGTTGCTGCTACTCAAGCAAGTCGACGATATGTCCAAGGTCGCATCGCTTCTGCAGTTGATCGATTTCTCGGAAAAAACCGTGCGCCCGCTTCTGCGACATGCCGGCTCCGATTCTTTGGATTTGATCTCCGGGGTGGCCCAATTTCACACCAGTTATATGCCGATCATCGCCAAGTATGCTGAGCAATACGAGGTTGATCCGCGCATGTTGATCGTTGCGGTTTGCAGGATCCGTAAAGACGAAGCTCCCGAGGATCTCGTGGAACAACAAGCGCGCCAACTAGCCGAGGTTGGCGCTACAGCCGATGCCGGGTGGTTTCCTATGGGCGACTATGTGGGCAAGGAACAAAGTTACGCGGAACGCAAGGATGACAAATGAATTCCGAGCATTTGATCATCCAAGCCGTTGCCGCGATCAGTAAAGTTTCTGCGGAGTCACTCGACCGCTCGACTTCACTGTTGCGTGGGGCACTGCTCGATTCCCACGCGACGATGGAATTGATTCTTTCGCTCGAAAGCACCTTTGACATCGAATTCGGCGACGAAGACCTTACCGAGGAGGTTTTTTTCTCCGTAGCCTCTCTTGCCGAACGAATCAACAGTAAAACCGGCAGACCGCAGCCATGAATTCTCTAACTCGCGTTATCGATCTTTCCGTGCCGATTTCCCATGGCATGCCGCGCTATCCATCTGCGTACCTGCCCGATGTTTCCCTCGTTGATGCTGCCAGTCACGAGAAAGAGAGGCGAGCAGCACAGATTCTGACAATCGGCACACACGCGGCAACTCATATCGATGCTCCCTACCATGCCGATCCTGACGGACCCGCGATAGACAAAATTTCCCCAAGAACGTTTATAGGCCCCGCTGCCGTCTTGCGTCTTGGAGAACGCGATCGACGTAGCCCTATCGGCATTGATGATCTGCAAACATGGGATGGTTGGTCGCGATACTGCCGTGTCCTATTCGACACGGGATGGAGCCGGCAAACTTGGGGCAAGAAGGAGTACTTCACCCAAGGACCGTTCTTGAGCAAGGATGCGGCACGTTGGCTTGTCGACCAGAACGATCTTGCGCTACTGGGAATGGATTTTCCAAATGTCGACTCAATAGAAGACATGGCCATGGGCACTCGGGCGCCTAATCACTACACGTTGCTGCATGCCGGGATTCTCTTGCTCGAAAACCTGATCCGCCTCGAAGAACTGGACGACGCGTTTCTGCTGGCTTGCCCTCCGCTCGGGCTTGTTGGCGGCGATGCGGGGCACTGCCGAGCATTGGCGGTCACGCCGCTGCACGGACTGTCACAATGGACTTAGACCCCGATGCGTTCAGGGAGCGACTTGTCGCTACGCTACACCAAGAGCGTATAGAGGTGCGCGGCAAACCCCTCTCGGCGAATCAAGTTGATTCTGTTCGTTCGACGTTACGTTCTTTCGGCATCAATGCGCGCGAAGCTATTGGCCTCAGTATCGCCAACGATGCCGCGTGCCTAGCGACGTATTTGGCGTGCGTGATTGAAGACGTCGTCGCTGTACCGCTCCCGCCGGACGTCCCGGCCGCGATGCGCCGCGAACTCTGGGCGAAGCTGCATTGCCGGTACGCAATTGAACATGAAGAGATTGTCCCTCTGGCGACAGAGGTCAAACGGATCGATTGGCCACCGGATCTTTTTTGGATCATGCATTCTTCTGGCAGCACGGGCACCCCCAAAGCGATTCCGCTCGATATCCGCATGATCATGCGCAACGCCGAGGATGTGGCCGATTTCCTCGGATGGGAGGACGGTTCAGTTCATGCCGGAAGCATGAGTCTGTGCTATACCAGCGGCCTCTATAACGCATTCCTCTTGCCGCTGCTTACCGGCGGACGCATGGTCTGCGTACCGGTGGTGGATGCGCTCCGCTTTCGTTCATATCTGCGTCTATTGAGGGAGCGTCGCGTCGATGTGATCTGGATCAATCCGACCGTGGTGTCGCTTATGAATACCCATGCAGCATTGGATCTCGACTGGAAGCCACGCTTCGCGATTTCTTGCACAGCTCCGCTGCACCGCGCCGCCTGTAAGGCGGCGGAGACGCGCCTCGGAACACGGGTGCTGCAGTCCTACGGCCTGACGGAGACGCTGATCACTACAATTGAGCGTCCCGGGCGTACCATAGATGCCGAATTCTCCAGCGGACACGCTGTTGGCTTTTCCGGGGCACTTTCGCTCCAGGAGGACGGACGTCTGTGCATCGCAAACGGAGCAGTGATGAAGGGTTACGCCTTTGTAGACAATAATGAGCGGCATTTCATTATGCCGCCGGGGAGTATTCCCGAAAAAGCGTTCTTGGCGCAGGACAAGGCTCGGATCGACGAGAACGACAATCTTCACATCATCGGTCGCTGTGATCATGTACTGAATATTCAAGGTACCAAACTACAGGCCGAAGCACTCGAGCAGACGGCATGCGCATTGACAGGTGTAGACGACGCGATTGCCGCGACAGTGATGCACCCTCGGGGCGAGCCGGTTCTGCTGCTGCTGCTGGTCGGCCGTTTTGACAACGACGAAGTCTGTTCGCGCCTGACCGACGTGCATGGCGCGTTCGCCAAACCGTATCGCATTGTAACATATGCCAGCATACCGCGCCTCCCCAACGGCAAAGCCGATCGCATCGCTGCAAGTCGCATCCTGGAAACCGCCATGGCGGAGGCGTCTTCTTGAGCGAATCGATTGCGATCAAGGCGTGGCATGCTGACCGACTCGAAGAGGTTTTCGACGTGGTACAACTTGCCGGGCTTCATTCCAACATGACATTCTCCGCTTTCAGCGATTGGCTGAATTGGGCTTGCCTGTCAAATCCGTATCGCGGAAATCGCATTCCCGGACGTGTCGCGATGACCGAGACGCGAATTGTCGGCTTTCAGTGCTATATATACCAACCGCTCTACGTCGGCGACTGGGAAGGCATTGCGGCAAACGTAAGCGACACATGCGTGCTTCCCGCGCACCAGGGGCTTTTAGGTATGCGCTTGGTAAAAACCTGCTTCAATTCCAATGTGTCTGAGGCTATCATCTGCACGCATGCGAATCGGTGGGGCGAATCCTTATGGCAACGTTATGGAGGATGGAGTTGCCCCGACACGCGCACGGCATTTATTGGTTGGCTTCACGCACGATATCGATGGCAGGCTATTCTGCGCGAACGAATGCCCGGTTTTCTGGCTAATATCGGCGCAACACTTGGTGCTTTGGTTTTGCCTCTCCCGCCTGCAGTGCTTCGCGCTCGATCATCACCCCGACAGCTAAGAGTGATCGATCCGGAATTCGACTTCGGAGACATTGAGGGCCTTCTTGATAATGCCCAGCGAAGATATAATGTCGGCATTCGCCGGGACCGGAAGTATCTCGACTGGCGCTATCTTCGTCATCCGAAAGCGAAAAGCTATCGTCTTTGCGTACTGTCGGAATTGGACAAGAAAACGATTGACGCAGTGCTGGTGATTCAATTGCGCGAGAACGCCGAAGCACGTCTTTGCGAATGCCTGATCGAGCCGCGTGCATGCTCCGAGGATGTCGCATTGGCTTTTTGCCGGGAAGCAAGTGAATTGGGTGCGAAACGGGTGTGCTGGCTTTCCGTAAACGAGGGGTTCGACAGGACATTGGACGGTGCTATTCGGATGAATAAAGAGCACTCGCCTTTGGTGATCCACTCACCCACTCTGGCTCCCTCGGCAATACGAACGCTTTTCGCCTACGGCGAGATGAAAACCGTTGATTAAACGAAGGACTCCGATGAGCATTCGATCCGCCTTCCGTTCTCGCTTGCGTGGCCTGATCAATCGCTGGTTACCGACATATGCCAAACACTTCATCCTGCGCGATTGGAAGCGGTTGCCCGATATACCTACCATGGGACGTGTTCTTGAAAGCAAGCGTTTCGCGCAGAATCTGCGTCCCCGTCTTGTTCATGCCCCTGCCTATGAACGTGTTATAGTATTCGCGCCTCATCCCGATGACGCATGTATCGGATGTGGCGGTGTCCTTGGCAAGATGATTGATGGCGGAGCTGAAGTAACGGTTGTCTATTGTGCAACGGGCAGCCGCGACAAGGATCCTGCAAACGACCGTGCACGACAACTCGAAAATGAAGCGAATCAGGTCGCAACGGCCATGGGTTTCACGCCTGTTTTTCTGCGCTATCCCAATTATGCAATCCCTCTGGATGTCCAAGCGCAGAACCGTGCGCATGAGATTATTCAAGCATGTGCACCCCAAGCTGTTTTTCAGCCTTTTCTGGCAGACGATCATGATGACCACCGTCGCGCAGCACATCTTGTACATCTCTTACTCGGCGAGTATACCAATATCGAATCGTGGGCCTATCAGGTGTATTCCTCCTTGTTACTGAACACGATTGTGGACATCACCGATGTGATTGATCGTAAGTGTGAAATCATACGGGCTTGGAAAACAGCGAACACAAGTCGCGATTGGGCACACTACGCCCGCGGACTCGCGGCTTACAATTCACGCCACCTGCCAACTCAGCAGCCTAGGTATGCTGAGGTATTTTGCGTTATGAACGGTGGAGATTACCGGGCTTTCTGCGGACCATATTTCCAAACTGACCCCAAAGACATTTACATGGACGAGGCGTATTGGCGATAGCTAATTTCGGTTAGTCCATATGTGACAGCCATTTCAAAGCGCCCTGATGGTTTTTCCCGATATGCATAAGTCTACATGCTAATCCGTTGACGAAACCGCTCGTGCCGGATTGCCGATGACGGTCGTCGCCGGATCCACGTCCCGGACGACGACCGCGCACGCCCGAAGCGGCGAGACGATCCGGACGTTCTGCCGCAAGCGCAAGCTCCCGGAGGCGTAGTTCTACGCGTGGCGCCGGGAACTGCGGCGGCGTCTGGAGGAGAAGAGCGCCGAAGCGGAAAAGCGTTCCGGGAGGTCCAGGGGTAGCGCGGCGAAGACGATGGCCGCGACCGGCGGGAGCGCGGAAGGCAAAGCGGCATTCTCGATGCGACCCGCCTTCGCCGAGATGCGACTGCCGGAGCGTCCTGCACCCATGCCCGAGATCGAGCTCCGGCGGGGCGAGGTGTCGGTCTTCTTTCGCGGCGGCTGCGACGAGGCGCTCCTGCGGAAGGCGTTGTCTCTCCTGGGCGGCGCGCCATGCTGAGCCTGCCGCCGTCGGTGCGGATTCTGCTATGCCTGGAGCCGGCGGACATGCGCCGGTGCGTGCCGCACGGGTAACAGCGCGGCAACGCGGGCATTGGCGATTGCCCTTCTCCCGCGTAGTTGCGCGGCTTTGGCGGCCGGGGCTCCCGGCGACGGCCTGGCGCGGATGGTCGAGGAGATCCTCCGCGCCGACCCGTTCTCGGGGCATCTCTTCGTCTTCTGCAACAAGCGCCGCGACCGGGTGAAGATTCTCTACTGGGACCGCGACGGGTACGCGCTCTGGTACAAGCGGCTGGAGGAGGGGGCGTTCCGGTTCCCTTCGGATGACGCGGGCACGCACGAGATGACGGCGGAGGAGCTGTGGGCGCTGTTGTCGGGGATCGACCTGGCGTCGGCCAAGCGGGGGCGGCGATACCGCCGTCCCGTGTGAAGCTCCGCCGCAGCTCTCCGCGAATCACGCCCGCGAAAAACTTTTCCGGAAAAACCGAATTCCCGCGAAGGACTCGGCGGACGCGGAAACAGTCATTGGCATGAAGACGAAACCCGAAGCCGACATCCTGCCCGCCGACCCGTCCGCCTTGCCCGACGACGCGGCCACGCTCAAGGAGCTGATCGGCGAACTGCTCGGCGCGTTGAAGAAGAAGGACGCCCTCGTCGAGCATCTGCAGCATCAGCTCGAGAAGTTGCTGCGCCACCGTTACGGGCGCAAGTCCGAAGCCATCGACTGGGAGAACGGCCTCTTCCCGAAGGAGGTGCTCGAAGCCCTCTTCGCCGCGGCCGCGGAAAAGAACGACGAACCGGCCGAGACCGAAGCTGTCTCCTACGAACGCGAGAAGCCGAAGCCCAAGGGGCACGGGCGGCAGGAGATTCCCGCGCACCTGCCGCGCGTGCGCGAGGAGGTGGACGTGCCGGCGGAAGAGAAGATCTGCTCGGTCTGCGGGACGGAAAAGATCCGCATCCGCGAGGAGGTTTCCGAGCAGCTCGACTACGTGCCCGCCTCGCTCTTCGTGAAGCAAACCGTGCGCCCGGTCTACGCCTGCCCGGGCGAACACGAGGTGACGATGGCGCCGAAGCCGTCGTCCCCTATCGAAAAGGGACTGGCGGGACCGGGCCTGCTGGCGCAGGTGATCGTGAGCAAGTATGCCGATCATCTTCCCCTGAACCGGCAGGAGGATATCCTCGCCCGGCACGGCGTGCACATCCCGCGTTCGACGCAGTGCGACTGGATGCGCCAGTGCGCGGATCTCCTCGCCCCGCTGCGGGATTGCCTGAAAGAAGCTGTTCTTGCATCGAAGGTGGTGGCTACCGACGATACGACGGTCAAGGTGCAGGCGAGGAAGAAAACGCGCACGGGCCGGGACTGGGTCTATCTCGACCCGGTCCGGCAACTCGCGGTCTTCGACTACACGCCCAGCCGCAAGCGTGACGGGCCGATGAAGTTTCTTGACGGTTTCTCGGGGTATCTGCAGGCCGATGCCTACGCCGGGTACGAC
>CAYWFP010000136.1:0-8007 GCA_964457365.1 uncultured Planctomycetaceae bacterium | reverse complement strand
TGCCGGCTGGCACGACACCCCCCTGGATTCAGCCTATTATTACGGTTGCGGCGAGAAAACGTGGGGGTTTATCACCGAACGGAAATCACTCAACAAAAATTTTTACAGCATGTACCTCATCGGTCAGATGATGACCCACTTCCCGAACCGGGTCGTAACCCGGGGTGGCAGCGAGACGGTCGCCTTGCTGGCGGGCATCGACAACGCCGGGAATTGCGGCATTTTGATTGCCGACTATCGCGGCGCAGAAACGGAAATACCGCTGGATATCGCCGGCGTCGGTGCACTCGGAAAGCCGCATGTTCTCTTGCTCGACCATTCCTCTGACCTCAAAGAAATCACGGCGGACTTCACCGGCAACCACCTGATTCTCCGCAAGCAGGAGCCCGGTTCGGCCGCGCTTCTCATCACTTTTCAGAACGAGAATCGATGACGTGACCGCCAGCGCCTGCCGGCCGGGCATTCCATTGTGTTGCGTCCCTTGCGTGTCTGCTCCGGTCTTTGAGGCCCAGACAGTGCGGGGGCGTCGTTTTTCATGATGGAACCGCGCACGATGCTACTCGGCATCCTTTATCTTGTCATCGTGGGCTCAACCTGGGCGCTGGTGGGTGTCATCATGGGACACGCACCCAAACGCGGAATTGATACAGGAGTCGTTCAACTCTTTGGCGCTATGGTTCCTTTCACGGTGTCGGCTATTCTCTTTGCGACAGGCCTTGTTTCTGCATTTTCAACCTCGCTCAAAACCGGATTGATCACAGGCGGCATATACGCCATGAGCGGGCTATTGAATTTCATCCTGCTTCAGATGATGGCCAAGGCCATGCAGTATGGACCGAACGGGATTGTCTGGGCCATTATCCAATCAGGCCTGATCTTCCCGTTTGGCATGGGCGTGATGTTTTTTGGTGTTCCACTGACGGTTACGCGTCTGTCCGGCCTTATTGCCCTGTTGTGTTCGCTGGCGCTTTTCGCCTTGTCAAAGGACAACAGCAAGGCTTCGTCGCGGAACTGGCTGTTGCTCAGCTTCATGGCCTTTTTGATTTGCGGCACACAACAGATGGTCAACAATCTGCCTTCCTATATTCCGGAGATGCGTGACGGCGTCTCCACGTACTTCCGTACCTTTTCGACGGCATGTGGCGGGATGTTTGCTTTTTTCATGCTGAACTTCGTAATTTACAAATCCGCGGGATTCGGGGCGAGATTCAGATCCACCCTCAAGCAAGCGCTCTTTTGGAAATACGTGTTGATCAAACAGTGTTTCGGACTCGTGTCGGCATATTTTCTCATATACCGCGGAATAGACATTCTCAGCAAAGCCGGCATCGGTTCGGCTTCATATCCGTTGCTTGTCGGCTCTTGCATCGTTTCGTTTACACTCTACGCACGGTGGAGCCTCAAGGAGCGCAACGGAATAACCCAAAGCGCAGGGCTTGTATTGTGCATCGGCGGAATTATCATGATCTGCATTTAGGCCGTTTTCATAACCCTGCTGCCACACACGGAGTCAGGGCAAGACAAATCACAGTCGGAGATAACATGAAGCGCAGACCCGACTGGCCCGAAGCGCGGCGACGCGACCGAAACGATGCGGTCCTTTCTGGACTGAGCTTTTGGCCAATTGCGGCTTGACAAAGTACCGGACCGTAATTTATTGTTGATTCCTATGTGCGCCTCACCTAGACGACGACGGAGCGGATCCTCCGCGCGCGGCACCAACGCCGAGACAAAGACCGCGCGCAAATCCGGCCGGGGCGGTACCGGCAGTACCGAGTCCCGCGGCAAAACCACGCGCCGCTCCACCAGCAAAACCGCCACGCACCGAACAAACGGGCGGTCTTCCCGAAAAGAGGAACGCGGTTCGCGCGCGACCGCCTCCCGCCGCAGCGGACGACGCGGCACCGACGGGTCGGACAAGCGCGGCAGCCGGCGGATGGCCAAGAAGAAGGGGCCCGATCCGATGCTGCTCTACGGCGGCATCGGCGGCGGAGCGCTGCTCTTGATCATTGTCATCGTTGCCGCGTCCTCGGGCCGGGAGGAACCGCTGCCGCCGGCGCCGCCCACAACGAAATCCGCCACCAGTCGACCGCACAAAACCACGCCGGTGGATACCTCCAATCTGACCCGTTCGCAACCGGGATTCTCTTACTGGATGGACAGCGGCGAGGAGAAACTCGACGGTCCGATCAAGGATCAGGCCGAGGCCGAGCGATTGCTGGGGGAAGCGACGGCGAAGATGGAGAAGGCGATCAACCTGGAAGGCGAAGCGCGTAACCGCCTCTACCGCGAGGTGAAGAAGGTCTGCGGCGATCTGCAGAGCAGCCCGATCTCCGAAGGTGTCCGGAGAAAGGCGAGCAAGATGTTCTACACCGCCAACAAGCATCAGACCGCCGCCAAATAGCCGCGCGCTGTTCTGCAGCCGGCCGACAGACCTTTGCCATAGAAGCGGATCGGGCATGACAGCGGCATCCCCCGCGAGACCCAGGCTCTTCTGCGGCTCCTTCCCCGCTCTCGAAGTCGCGTTTCAGGACGAAATCCGCACCCTTCGCGCCGACGATCCGCTTGCGCCGGTAGCCGTGATCGCGCCGACGCGCCTGCTGCGTACGTCACTGCCGCGCAATCTCGCCCGCGCGCAACTACCGCACGCCAATCTGCATTTTCTGGGGCTGCGCGATCTGGCCGCGAATCTGCTGGATTCTCCGCGTCCGCTCGCACCGCCGCCGATGACCGAACTCCTGGCGGGGGACGTGGCGGAGAATGCCGCAGGCGATTTGCAATACTTCCGCCAGGCCGCTTCGCAGGAAGGCTTCCGCCAGGCTTTGCTGGCCACCATCCGCGACCTGCGCGAAGGCGGTCTGACACCGGCGGATCTTCGTGCGCGATCGAACGCCTCGCCCAAGTGGACCGATCTGGCGCTGCTCTGGGAGCGCTATGAGACCCGCCTGACGGAGCTGGGCATGACCGACGAGGCGGGACGGCTGCAGCGCGCGACCGATGCCGCCAACGGACATCCGTGGCTGCACGACCTTGCCCGACTCGTCGTGTACGGTTTCTACGACTTGAACTGCCGCCAGTGGAGCCTGTTGCGTGCCTGCCTGGATGAACGCGGCGCCACTGTCTACTTTCCTTACGAAGAGAACGAAGCGTATCGCTATGCCAAGCCGACGCGGGATCGTCTGCGTTCGTTGGTCGATCGCGCTGTGATGCTTCCACCTGTAGCAACCCAAACCGAGATCGCCCTCGTCTCCGCGCCGGGCGAAGCGCGCGAATGCGCCGAGGTCGTCCGCGAAACTCTTTTTCCTCCGGCAGATGAACGCGTCGCCTCCGTCGGCATATTGCTGCGCAATCCGTCAGTATACGGCCAACTGCTGCTCGAACAATTCCGGGCGGCGGAGGTGGAGGCGTATTTCTCCCGGGCGCTACCGCTGCGCCGGACACCCGCGGGCCGGGCGTTGCTGCGAATGGCGCGCCTGGTCGGAAGCGATATGAAACGCGAAGACGTGATCGACCTGACCACCGCCGCGCCACTGGCTCCGGTCGAGCTGCCCGACGAACAGGTCGAAGCCGCGCCGGCGACATGGCGCACCATCGCCCGGCAAGCGGGGATTGTCGCCGGCTCCGAACAGTGGCGGAGCGGTCTATCCCGGCTGGCCCGGCGCTGGCGTTTTGAACGCGAATCGCGCGATCTCGAATCCGATCCGCCGGAGCCGATGGCGATCCGCCCCGAGACAGCGCTGACGGCGTTCCGTGCTTTTCTCGATACGCTCTTCGCCGGCCTGGAGAATTGCGCCGCGCAGACCACGTGGCCGGCGTATGTCGATACGCTGACCGCGCTGTATTCCCGGCTTTTTACACTCGACGACATCGGGGGCGAACAGGCGCTGGCGGTGACGGAGGGTTTGCGCATACTCGAGCAGACCGGGGTTCCGCCCTCGCCCGAACGCGGCGCGGCGATTCTGGAAACCGAACTCGAACGCTGTGCGCCCCCGGCCGGACGTTACGAAGGCGCGGTGACGGCGGTGCTGCCGCTGATGGAGGCGCGCGGCCTCGTCTTCGACCAGGTGATCGTGCCGGGGCTGGTCGAGAAGAGCTTCCCCGCGCCGCCGGCGCAGGATCCGCTGCTGCTGGACCGCGAGCGCGCGTTGCTCAACCGGACCGTCGAAAACCGCGGAGCGTGGTTGCCCTTGAAGAGCGCGCGGCGCGAGGAAGAGTCGCTGCTCTTCGCGCTCTGCCGCCAAGCGGCGCGCAAGCGCCTGGTCCTGCTGTATCCGCGCCTGGAGATGAACAGCGCGCGCCCGCGCGTGCCGTCGCATTTCCTGCTGCCGGTTCTGGCCGAACTCGGCGCGCCGCAGCCGACCCTGAGCGCGCTGGAACGCTTTATGCGCACCGATTCCCGCGCGCGCCACGCGCCGCTCAACGCCATGCGCGCGGCCACGCCCCGCCGGGCACTGCATCCGATGGAGTTCGACCTGGTGCACTTCGCGGCGAATATGGCGGAGCAACCGGTTGCGCTGTTGCGGGCGCTGGCGGACAATTCCGTCTTCGCGCGCGCCCTGAGGGCCGAGGCTGCCCGTTACGCCACGCCGGAATTCACCGCCTACGACGGCGTCCTCGGCCAGGACGCCTTGGCCGCCGCCGACCTGGAATGCCCCGAGGTTTTCTCGGCCACGCGGCTGGAGGACTACGCCGGCTGCCCGTTCCGCTACTTCGCCGGCCGCGTGCTCGAACTGCCGGTCCTGGAGGAACCGCCCCCCGACGAGGCGCTGAACGCGGCGGCACGGGGACGGCTGTACCACGAGATCTACCGCGCTTTCCTGCAGGACTGTGCCGCGCGCAACGCCTTGCCGCCAGGCGAAGCCGACCGGCCGCGACTGGAAGCTCTCGCGCAGGAGAAATTCGAGGAGGTCGAACGCCGCGGCGAGCACGGGCCGCCGCTGTTGTGGGCCTTGGCGAAGGAAGTGATCCTGGCGGACCTTCAACGATTTCTCGAGAACGAGAGCCTCGACGAGAGCGCTTGCCTGCCCGCGCTCTTCGAACTCCCCTTCGGCATGCCCGACGAGAGCGGCCAATCGACGGCGACGCCACGGCTAGAGGAATGCGGCATCGCGTTCCGCGGCCGAATCGACCGCATTGACCTCGATCCTTCCGCTCGTCGCGCGCGCCTTCTCGATTACAAGACCGGCGGCGTGCCTTCGGGACCGGTGGACCTCGGCGGCGGCCAGACCTTGCAACTTCCGGTGTATCTCCTCGGCGCGGAGACTCTGCTCGACGGGTATACGGTCGAGGAAGCGAGCTACTACTACGCTTCGACCCGCGGCGGCTGGAAGCGCAAGACGCTGGACCGGTCTGCGTGGGAGAAAAAGCGCGAAACCTTCGCCGAGATCGTGCGTGCTATTGTCGACGGGATTCGCCAGGGCCGGCACTGGGCGTATCCGGACGAAAACCGCTGCCGCTACTGCCCTTACCTGCGCGCCTGCGGACACGGACGGCTGTTGCAGTGGAAATGGGCGCTAGATCTTTCACAAACCGCGGCGTACCGCGACATGCGTGCGCGCCGCTGACACGCGAGGGCAAACGATAAACACGAACGAAACGATCCGCATCTTCTTCGCCGGCGTCCTGCTGACCGGCCTGCTCCTGGCGGCCCTGCAACCGGGCCGATACGCGTTCGCCTACTCCGCGCGCTCCAGTGGCGAAAGCTTGTTCGCCATCGCGCCCGGGCCGGGCGAACTGGTACTCATCGATCCGGGCAAGCAGCACCTGGCGTACTACCGCTACGAGAACCGCCGCTTCGTCCTGCACTCCGGCCGGTATTTCGGTTACGATACCGCGCTCTACGACCGAAACGACCCGAAAGGAATCGACGTCGATTCCGCGCGCGAATCGCGCAGCAAGGACCTGGATAAGCCGAGGAACAACTGAATGCCCCTCCCCGACGAGGCACAGCGCCGGCGGATCGTCGACGACCTGGACACCTGCTTCCTGGTCGAGGCGGCCGCCGGCACCGGGAAGACGTACCTCCTGGTCGAACGGATCGTCGCGTTGGTCCGTGCCGGCCGCGCGCGCCTGCACGAGATCGCCGCCATCACCTTCACCGAGAAAGCCGCCGGGGAGATGAAGATGCGGCTGCGCCGGCGTATCGAGGAGGAACTCGCCGCCGTCCCGTACGCGGAAGCCGACCGCTGGCACCAGGCGCTGATCGACCTGGAGGCGATGAGCATCGGCACCATCCACGCCTTCTGCGCCGAGATGATCCGCGAGCGCCCCATCGAGGCCGGTGTCGAACCGGGCGCGGCGGTCATCGACGCGCTGGAGGCGGCGCTGCTGCAGGAACGGGTCTGGGCCGAGTGGCTCGAAGCCCAGCTCGCTTCCGACGCGCCGGCGTTGGAAGCGGCGCTGCGGGAGGGTCTCCGCCTGGGCGGCGCGTTCTTCGACACCGCCTCCGTCCGCGGGCTTGCCGATTGCCTTGCCGCCGAAGCCGACCGCGAGGTCGGACTGATCGCGCCATGGAACGAAGCCGACTACCTCGCTCGCGCGGAAACGATCCGCGAGCGCATCGAGACGCTGCGGCAACTCCGCGCCGCATCCTGCCGCAAGGACGACGACAAACTCGCCCGGCAGATCGACGCGCTGCTCGCCTGGAGCGAGGCGCCTGTGGCGGAAACCGTCGACGATGTCTTCGCCTGGCTGGAGGATTATCCCGGCTTCGACAAGCGCGGCAAGGGCGCCAAGAGCAAATGGACCGGCGAAGCGGACTTGGAGGAAGCGCGCAACGCGTTTCAGCAACTCGACGAGACGGTCGCGCTGCTCCATTCCGCCCGCTTTCAGGACATCGCCGTCGACTTGGTCGCGTGGCTGAAACCATATCTCCGACGCCTCGCCGCGGCCAAGCGCGAACGCGCGGCGCTCGACTTCGCGGATCTGCTGGTGCTCGCGCGCGATATGCTGAAAGGCACGCGCGAGGCGCGCGCGTATTTCAAACACAAGCAGAAGCACCTGCTCGTCGACGAGTTCCAGGACACCGATCCGCTGCAGGCTCAGATCGTCTTCTTCCTGGCCGAAGCGGACGACGCCTTCGCGCCGGAATGGACCGACGTGGTTCTGGCGCCGGGGAAACTGTTCCTGGTGGGCGACCCGAAGCAGTCGGTCTATCGTTTCCGTCGGGCCGATCTGGACCTGTACCACGTCGTCCGCGAACGGATCCGGACGCAGGGCGCGGTGCTCCGCATCGGCACCAATTTCCGCTCGCTGCCGCCGCTGCTGGATCTGGTCAACGCGACCTTCGCGCCGCTCATGACCGGGCCGCTGCCGGATCGGTATGAACCGGAGTACGTCACGCTCGAGCCGTATCGAGCCGAGACCACGCCGACACCGACGACGATCCTGCCACCGCCAGCGGGCGCGCTCGACAGCAACGTCGGCGCGGGCGAGCTCCGCCGCCTGGAGAGCTGCGCCATCGCCGCCTGCCTCAAGGAGATGGTCGCGCGCGGCGAAACGGTCATCGACCCGGAGACCGGCGCGCCGCGGCCGGTTCGCTACCGCGACATGGCGATTCTCTTCCGTAAGACCACCGGGCTCGAAGCGATCGAGGATGCCTTGCGCGCGCACGACGTGCCGTACCAGGTCGCCGGAGGCAAGCATTTCTACGGCCGTATCGAGATTCTCGACCTGGTCACGACGCTCTTGGCTGTAGACGATCCCTGCGACGCCGTCGCCGTGGTCGGGGCCTTGCGCACGCCGTTCTTCGGCCTCTCCGACGAGACGCTGTTTCTGCATCGCGCGCGTGGCGGCGACTTCGACTATCGCCGGCAAGCGCCCGCGGACGCGGCACTTCGCGAAAGCTTCACGCTGCTGCGCGAGTTGCACGCAATGAGCCGGCGGCAGCCCGCGCCGGCGGTGCTACGCGCGCTCTTCGAGCAGACGCGTGCGCTGGCCATCTACGCGTTAAAGCCGCACGGCGCGCAACGCGTGGCCAACCTACTCAAGGTCGAGGATCTGACGCGG
>CAYWFP010000135.1:0-8371 GCA_964457365.1 uncultured Planctomycetaceae bacterium | reverse complement strand
AGCGCAAGCGCAACGAGGACAACGGCGAGGAGAACCGCGACGGGGAGAACTGGAACAACTCGATGAACTTCGGCGTCGAGGGCCCCACGGACGACCCGCAGGTCAACGCCCTGCGCAAGCGGATGATGAAGAACTTCGTCGCCACGATGTTCCTCAGCCAGGGCGTGCCGATGCTGCTGCACGGCGACGAGTTCTGCCGCACCCAGCGGGGCAACAACAACGCCTACTGCCAGGACAACGAGATCGCCTGGATCGACTGGTCCCTGGCGGAGAGAAACCCGGACATGTTCCGCTTCACCCGGCTGATGATCGGCCTGCGCCGGCGCCACCACGCCCTGCGCCGCTCGCACTTCTTCGGCCAGGACAAGGGCATCCGCTGGCACGGCGCGCAGCTCGACCGGCCCGACTGGTCGGACGAGTCGCACTGGATGGCGTTCCTCCTCGAGGGCGGCGCCGCGCCGGACAAGCCCGACGACGACATCTACGTCATGATCAACGGGGCCGACACCTCCCGCCGCTTCGCCGTCCCGCACGTCGGCAAGGAGTGGCGGCGCGTGGTCGATACCGCCCGGGAGCCGCCGCAGGACATCTTCGGCGACGAGATCGAGGCGCCCGCGGTCGGCTGCCGGGTCGACGGCTACGAACTGCAGCCGCGCAGCCTCGTGGTGCTGGTGACGAAATAGCAGGCTTGCGCTGTGCCGATCCGCCGCGTATGGTTTCTTCCTGTCAAACGCCTGGCGAAATGGTTATGGCGCGCACCGGCCCGCGCACGCGGCGGTGCAGGCCGATCTGCGGCGGCGGCTCGACACCTGGAAAGCCGCGCTGCCGGGGATCGAATCGGACGGGAGCGGGTAACCCTCAGTGCGTCATGGCGTAGGCCAGCACGTTCATGCCCAGGTCGCGCGCGGAGTTGGGCGCATAGCCGAGGCAGTACGGGCAGGCCTCGTCCTCCCAGCCGCAGCCGACGCCGTAGCGCGAGTAGAGCACCGCCGGCCCGCCCGCGAGCGCGATCTGCTCGAACTGCGGCGCGGTCACCGGCGGCAGGCCCACGCCCTCGCGCTTGGCCCGGAGCGCCGGGGTGGGCGTCACCGCGCGCGTATCGGCCACCAGCGTGAACAAATCGTGATCCGGCGCCAGCGGACTGAGCGCCCGCTCGGGGACGACCTTCGCGATCTCGCGGCGGAAGGCCTTGTCGAAGTTCGTCCGGCCGCAGCAGGCGTCGGCGAAGAGAAGCCCCCCGCCGTGGAGATACGCCCGCAGGCGCGCGATCTCGCCGGCGGAGAAGGTGAACTCGTCGTGCCCGGTCATGTACAGGATCGGCTGGCGGACGGGGCCGCCCTCGCCGAGGGCGACGTTCTCGCGTTTGAACCGGATCGCCAGCGTGCTGCGCGCGGCGCAGTGCTTCATCAGGTTCATCAGCCCCGACGGGTTCGGGTCCCAGTCGCCGCCGTGGACCACCTGCCCCAGCGTCAGCGCCCCGCCGCTCTCCTGCCGGTCGTGGTAGACCGTCGTCGTCGCCAGGTACTGGCCCAGGCGGTACGTCGCCAGCGCGTAGGCGATCATGTTGATGCCCAGGCGCACCGCGTGCTCGGCCGGCCAGACGCGCTTGCCGCGCGCGTGCTTGTGCCCGTCCCAGCCGCACGAGAGGTCGTACTGGCTCAGCAGCACCGCCTCGCGGCAGCCGATGGAGACGCCCTCGAGCATCGGCGGGCCCTCGAACGCGCCCTCCTTCTCGTCGAGGTAGCCGACGCGGTCGAGGGTGTAGTAAGCCGTGTAGATCGGATGATCCTGCGGCAGGACCTTCAGTCTGCGCTCGGGAAAGATGCGGAGGATCTCCGTCAGAAACGCCTCGCGGTACGCCTCCATCCCGCAGCAGGCGTCGCCGAGGAGAAAGCCGCCGTCATGCAGGAAACGGTGGATCACCTTCCGCCGCTCCGCGTCGAAAGAGAAGCCCTCGTGCCCGGTGAGATAGAGCAGCGGAATCTCCTGCGGCTTGAAGCTGAAATTGTCGAACGCGACCTCGACGGGGCGGTAGCGGATATTCAACTCGCGGTTGGCGTGATTGAGAATGCTCCTGGCGTCGGCCGGATCGGTCGTCCAGTCGCGATAGCTGTAGCGCCGGCCGTGCTTGTCCGTGGCCGTGACGGTCTTGCCGTACTGGAGCTTGCCGATCAGCGTCGGCGGCGCGGGCGGACGCTTCTTCTCGCTGCGGCGCAGGGGCGTCGCCGGCAGCGGCAGCGGCGGAAAGCTCTCGGCCGCCTTCCAGTGCTGCTTCTTCGCCGGCGGGGGCGCCCCGCAGTCGCCGCCGAATACCTTCAAAGCCACCAGGTGCGCGCTAAGCCCGCCGAGAACTCCCAGCATCTTCCGCCGCGTCAGATCCATCCACGTCCCTCCAGCGACGGCTTCAGTATAACACCCCGTGGGGGCGCGGACAAGCGGGATGTGGAGTAAACGCAGGAGTATTCGGGATTCGGTACAACCCGAAAAAGTCACGACAGCAGAAGCCGTTGACGAAGGCAATGGCACCTCAGAAATGCAGCCCCTTCAACTCCTCGCGCGCCTCGGGGCCGAGGCCGTAGACGTCGAAGATGGCTTCGTTCATCGTGCCGCACATCTGCTTGCTCGCGCGGCGCCCGCCGTGCAGCGCCTCGAGCGTGCCGCGGCGCTTGGCCATGGGCGCGAAACGTTTCTGCTCGCTCGCCTCAGGCACGATGACGGGAATGGCCTCGATGTCGGGGCGGCGCAGGTAGACCCCGGCCAGGTCCTCGCGCGGGGGGCGGATGCGGTGGAGGTAGAAGTCGATCAGCCGGCTGTTCAGCAGGCACGCCAGGAAGCTGCAATCCAGGCCGCGCGCGGGAACGATGGCGAAGAGCTCCGCCGCGACCGGACAGCGCGAGGTGTCCACCGCCGCCGCCACCGGCGACTCCGCGCGCTTCATCACAACCTTCTCGCGCTGGTCCCACTCCTCGTCGTGGGGCATGCGCGCCAGCGCGTCGGGCGACCACTTGACGAACTCGCGCTCGCGCCCGACGTAGAACGGCTTGACCGCCTCGTCGATGATGACGCCTTTCCAGCCGGGTCCGGGCGGCGCCTGGCGGCGGTACGAGCGACTGCGCGGCGTGGCGCCGGGAAAGACCTCGGCCATGTCCCCCAGATGCCGGGCTTCCTCGAGTATGCGCGAGAACGCCTCGCGCAGCGCGTCGGGGATCACGCGCATCTCGTTCTCCGGCTGATCGCCCCGCAGGAGCTTGCCGATCTTGAGCGTCAACTGCGCCGGCTGGAACGGCCGCGGCAGGTAGTCGTCGATACCCATCTTGAGCAGCTTCTCCGCCGTGCCGATCTTGACCGGCGGGATAATCGCCAGCACCGGCACCGCCTTGAGCGCCTTCTCATGCCGCAGCGCCTGCGCCATGGCCAGGTGCCCGGTGTCGATCTCGTCCATGGCCAGAATCACCATCTCCGGCGGGGTTTCGGCCAACGGGTCGAGCCGGGTATTCGGGGCATTCCAGATCTCCACCTCGTAGCCGCGCGCCATCAGCGTCTTGGGGATCTCGCACGGCACCAGCGCCGCGTCCTGGACCAGCAGGATGCGTTTCACAGCGATCTCCTCGACAGCTTGCGGCTTGGCGTGCGCTCGGAACAAGGTCGTCAACATACCTGTATTATCGGCCGGAAACGCCGCAATCTTCACTTAAACCTCTTTTCCGAAGCGGAGTTCCATTCTCACACGCTTCTGACGTGCAGCGGCCGGAGTCATACGTATACTGTAAGCGAAAAGTCTTGAGGAGGCAACCGCGATGTCGCTCGCATCCGCCACAGCGTTTATCGACAGACTGCTCACGGACGCGGATTTTCTCGAAAAACTCGAACAAGCCGATGGCGCGGTCGGCCGGCCGGCGTTGATCCGCCGGGAAGGTTTCGACTTCACCCTCGCCGAGTTCAGGGAAGCGGCCGAGAAGCGGCACCAGGGCCTGCCGCCGGAGATCTGCGACATGGTGATGACCCACATCCCCACCATGCTCATCGACCGCCGCGGGATGGAGAGCGCGTCGTAGGAGCACCTACTCCCGCCACTCCCCTGCCCACACCGCCACGCCCAGATCGAGCACATTCTTGTGCGCCACGCCGCCCAGAAGAAGCAATGACGCGAGCATTGCGATCCACGTTGCCAGTAACAACGCGGCAATGGGAGTATAGCAGGCCAGCACCGGCAGGCCGAAGAGCGCCGGTGTCGTCATCCACCCCGCCAGCAACAGCGCCGGCCGCAAGGAACGAAAACCGCACGGTATGTACAAATGGTTCCAGTTCCCGATGGCCAGGGCGAGGAACAAGGTCAAGCAAGCCAGCGGGTGCAGCGTCGCCAGCAGCCAGTCCGGCAACAGATCTATCAGCAACGGCACCAACTCAGATCCCCGTGTTGCTCAGCGTCATGCAGAGGTCGTTGACGAGCTTGACCAGTTGCGGGTGGTCGGCCTCGAAATCCCGCAGCGACCGCTGCAGTCCCTGCGTCGCCGTCTGCAGCAGGTCCTCGTCCTTCTCCTCGCGCACCGCCTCGCCCGCGGTCACCTCCGCGAACCGCGCGACGCTGCCGGCGCTCTCCTGCCGCGCGTCGGCCGCATGGTTCAATTCCTGCTTCAGCGCGCCCAGCATCGCCAGCAGCTCCTGCCGCCGCTCCGGCTCGAGCGTCTTCGCTTCGTTGACGGTGCGTTCGATACGGCCGATGGTTTCGTCGATCATGTCTCTTCCTTGTCGCTACGGATCGGTCTGTCCCCTTCCTATTTAACACCCTGCGCCGCCGAACGCAACCAAGGTACACGCCAATTTTTATTTACCCGCCCCTGTCGTCGAGAAGCTAACGAACAACGCTCCCGCGCGCAAAGTATTAGCTGCCGCGGCGAGAAAGCGCACCCGCGCTAACAAATTCGCTTGGCAAAGACGGCTGCTAACAAAATATACGGAGAAATCGTATCATGCGGCTTAATTTACGCTCAATTCTTATTTTTCGCTAACATATCGCTAAACAAAAATCGTAGGCTTACTGTCAGAGAAACGCGAACGCGATATTTCCGACCTTCCGGCCCCATGATCTGGAGAAAGGCATGGCCCGCGAACACATTCTCGCCATCGAGGACGAAGAGGATATTCTCGAACTGGTTACCTACAACCTCACCAAGGAAGGCTACCGGGTCACCTGCGCCACCAGCGGGGAGGAGGGGCTCAAAACGGCGCACAGCAAGCTGCCGGCACTGGTGCTCTTGGATCTGATGCTGCCGGGAATGGACGGGCTCGACGTCTGCAAGTCGCTGAAGAACGACCCGAAGACGCAGAACCTCTCCATCGTCATGCTCACGGCCAAGGGCGAAGAGGCCGACGTGGTCACCGGGCTCGAACTCGGCGCCGACGACTACATCACCAAGCCGTTCAGCCCGCGCATCCTCGTCGCGCGCATCCGCGCGGTGCTGCGCCGCCGTGCCGCCGCGCCGATCCCGGACGACACGCCGATCAAGGTCCACGACCTGGAGATCCACCCCGGCCGCCGCGAGGTGCGCTACAAGAGCAAGACCGTCCACCTGACCTACACCGAATTCGGCGTGCTCAGCATCCTGGCGCGCCGCCCCGGCTGGGTCTTCACCCGCCAGCAGATCATCGACGCGGTGCGCGGCGAGGACTACGTCGTCACCGACCGCTCGGTCGACGTGCAGATCACCGGCATCCGCAAGAAGCTCGGCCCCGCCGGCACGTACATCGAAACCGTGCGCGGGGTGGGGTATCGCTTCAAGGAATAGCCCCGCCCGATTTTACCGGTCTACTCCGCGACGGGGGCACGCATGCAACGGTGGCGCCTGGTCTGGCAACTGTTCATCACCTATATTCTCATCACCATCGTCGCCCTCGCCGCCGCGACCTGGTACGCCCAGCACGCCTTCCATGACTTCCACTTCAACCTGCTCTTCGAGAGCCTCGAGGCGCGTGCGCGCCTGATCGAACCGCAGATCGAGCCGTACATGGTGCCGCTCGATCTCGCGGAACTCGAACCGCTCTGCGAGCGCCTCGGCAAGCAGGCCAACGCGCGCGTCACCGTCGTTCTCTACCCCGGCGGGACCGTCGTCGTCGACACCACCGACGGACACGCCAGGGCCGACGTGAGCGCGAATGAAACCGAACTCAACACCGCCTCCCAGGGCCTGGTCGGCCAGGCCGCGCGCTACGACCAGATCTTCGGCGAGGAAGGCTGTTTCGTCGCCGTGCCCCACATCGAGAACGGCGTGGTCACCTACATCGTCCGCACCGCCACGACCACCGCGGCGATCGATCGCACGCTGCGCGGCCTGGTCCGGCGGATCGGCGAAGGCGGCGCGGTCATCGCCGCGCTGGCGGCCCTGCTAAGCTGGCTGGTCAGCCGTCGCATCACGCGTCCGCTGGAGGAGATGCGCCAGGTCGCCGAACGCTTCGCGCAGGGCGATTTCGACCGCCGCCTGCCCATGCTCAACAGCGAGGAGCTCGGCTCGCTCGCGGAGTCGCTCAACGACATGGCCGCCGAGCTCGACTCGCGCATCCGCACCGTCATCGAGCAGCGCAACCAGCAGGACGCGGTGCTGCGCAGCATGAGCGAGGGCGTACTCGCCGTCGACCGCGACGAGTACATCATCACCCTCAACCAGACGGCCGCGCGCATTTTCAACGTCCGCCTCAAGGAAATCGTCGGCCGGGCCATGCAGGAGGTGCTGCGCAACACCCAGCTCCACGACTTCGTCGAGCGCACCCTGCACATCCGCGGCTCCCTCGAGGACGAGCTGATCCTGCACGACCAGGCCCACCCGCGCTACATCAAGCTCCAGGGGCTCTCGCTCAAGGACAGCCTCGGCGCCTCCATCGGCGCGCTGGTGGTGATGAACGAGGTGACCAACCTGCGCACGATGGAGATAGTGCAGCGCGACTTCGTCGCCAACGTCTCGCACGAGCTGCGCACGCCCATCACCTCCATCAAGGGCTTCGCCGAGACGCTCCGCGACGGCGCGCTCGAGAATGCCGACGACGCGCAGCGTTTCCTCGCGACCATCCTGCGCCAGGCCGACCGGCTCAACGCCATCATCAGCGACCTGCTGAGCCTCTCGAGCATCGAGCAGGAAGCGGAGAAAGGCGAGGTCGACCGCCACCGGCACGGCATCGCTGAGGTGCTGGCCGCCGCGGCGCAGAGCTGCTCCACCAAGGCCGCCGAGGCCGGCGTGGAGATCCACGTCGCATGCCCTCCCGCGCTCGAAGCCACGATCAACCCGCAACTGATCGAGCAGGCGGTGATCAACCTCGTCGACAACGCCATCAAGTACAGCCCCGGCGGCGAGGTCGTCTACGTCCACGCCGAAGACCGCGGAGACCGCGTGGCCATCCACGTCGCCGACCACGGCTGCGGCATTCCCCGAGAACACCACACCCGCCTCTTCGAACGCTTCTACCGCGTCGACAAAGCCCGGAGCCGAAAACTCGGCGGCACCGGCCTGGGCCTGGCCATCGTCCAGCACATCATGCGTGTCCATAACGGCGAAATCGATTTGCAAAGCGAAGCGGACAAAGGCTCTACCTTCACCCTCCTGCTGACTGCGGATGCCCCGTAACGCCCCGCCCGACAACCGGTTCGGGTATCGCCCGGGGCGCGGCGGCGGTGTCTGCAGGAAATTCGACGCCAGCGCTGCAGAACGACGCGGCTGGCGCGGTCGCGCCGCCGAATCGGTCGAACCGCCGGGCGAAATGCCGAACTTATTGCCTGACGGCCCCCGAGAGCATCAGCAACTAACGCTTTCCTAATACCTGCCTAATAAACATTCGTAAGATTGGCTTTGCTTGCAAGACATCCGACTGAGCTGGACTAGAAAGTAGCTCTGTTAGATTATTCTCCTTTTAGCCTGACCCTAATAGGTCATTAACAGTACCGCTTATGCTGGTTGGCGCCACGCTTTGGTAAGAATTTGGGACGCAATTCTGGGACGATTTTTTTGGGAAGCATGGAACGACAGAAGGAGCAAAGTGATGAACGTGAAGAAGCTTGTGTTGAAAAGTGTTGCTATCGTCGCTGCGGCGTGCATGTTCAGCCTGCAGCCGGCGTCGGCGGCTGACGAAGGCAAGATCATCATGGACGGATCGACCACGGTCGGCCCCATCGCCAAGGCGTTCGCCTCGTACTACATGGAACACAACAAGGGCGTCAACGTCACCGTCAGCGAATCGGGCAGCGGCAACGGCGCCAAGAGCCTGATCAACGGCACCTGCGATATCGGCAACATGTCCCGTCCGATGAAAGAGAAGGAATTCAAGGCCGCGGTCGAGAAGGGCATCACCCCGGTCATGCACGTGGTGGCCCTCGACGGTCTCGCCA
>CAYWFP010000134.1:0-8377 GCA_964457365.1 uncultured Planctomycetaceae bacterium | reverse complement strand
AGTGCGTGAGCATGGCGCGCGACCAGCCGTTCTCGACGGTCTGGCGGGCATACCAGAGGCGGGCGGCGGGGTCTTTGAGCTTCTGCAGCAGGACGATGTTGTGGCCCCAAGGGATTTGTGAAACGGACTGTTGCACGATTTCAAGGTCGACCCAGGCCTCGGCGAAAGAACGCATATACTTTAGGTTGCGTGGCGAAAGCCCGTTCATTTGCGGAAAGAATTCACGCAGATCGTCCGCGAGCCGATCAATGACTTTGGCTCCCCAGCCTTCCGCTTCCTGGCGAGCGAGAATGTCTCGGCCAATATCCCAGTACAAGAGGACGAGTTCCCGATTGACCTGCAGCGCAGCCTTAACCTGTGCAGATCGAATACGGTCTTTCAGGCTGCGCAGAAGCTGTGGGTAGTCAGCCGGCAATTGTGCAACAGGCTGCTGCACAATTGCTTTCTGCAATTTGCCGACCTTCTTATTCGCCATAGCCCAGCGCCTCCAGGTTCTGGCGAATGGCGGCGTCGAGTTCCTGCGCTTCGCTCATCTGCTCGTAGAGTTCCGCCGACAGCGCGGCCATCTTCTCCTCGAAGGGTACGCCATCGTCCTCGATCTCCTCGGCTCCGACGTAGCGGCCGGGCGTGAGAACGTGGCCGTGGGCTTCGATCTCCTTGAGCATCGCGCTCTTGCAGAAGGCGGGGATGTCCTCGTATTTGCCTGCCTTTCCGGCAGGCAGGCCCGCATCTTTCTCGCCTGCCTTGCCGGCAGGCAGACCGCGCCACGCATGGTACGTCCCGGCGATCCTGGCAATGCCGTTCTCGGTCAGTTCGCGGTGGGTGCGGTCGGTCAGCTCGCCCATCTTGCGGGTGTCGATGAAGAGCGTTTCGCCCTCGCGCGCGCGAAAGCCGCGCTTCTTGTCCGCGCCTTTGCTGCGGGTGAGGAACCAGAGGCAGGCGGGAATCTGCGTGGTGTAGAAAAGCTGGCCGGGCAGCGCGATGATACAGTCCACCATGTCGGCCTCGATGATGGCCTTGCGAATATCGCCCTCGCCCGAGGTGTTGCTGGTGAGCGAACCGTTGGCGAGCACGAACCCGGCGGTGCCGTGCGGCGCGAGGTGGTGGAGAAAGTGGAGAATCCACGCATAGTTCGCGTTGCCGCCGTCGACATAGACGAAGGAGCCGTCCTTCTGCTTCCGTTCTCCGCCTGCCGGCAGGGAGAAATGGGCGTTCCCGGACGACTGGCCTGCCTGTCCCTGCCCGTCCGGCAGGCGGGCGGCAGACAGGTCGAAGCGCCGCCAGCGGGCGTCGTTCTTGACCTTGGAGTAGCCCCAGTCCTCCATATTGAAGGGCGGATTGGCGATGATGTAATCGGCTTTGAGGTCGGGGAACTTGTCGGTGAGAAAGGAGTCGCCCCATTCGATCTTCGCGTCGATGCCGCGAATGGCGAGGTTCATCAGCGCCAGCCGCCAGGTGGTATAGTTGGACTCCTGTCCGTAGATGGATATCTCCCGCTGCACCGACGGGCTGACCTTGGCCTTTTTGCCGTTGCCGTTGCTGGAGGCGTGGGCCTGAACGAACTTCGCGGCCTGAACGAACATGCCGCCCGAGCCGCAGCACGGGTCGAAGACGCGGCCCTTGTAGGGTTCCAGCATTTCGACAAGGGTTCGCACCACGCACTGGGGCGTGTAGAACTGCCCGCCCAGTTTGCCCTCGGCGGCAGCGAAGCGGGCGAGGAAATACTCATACACGCGCCCGAGAATATCCTGCTGGCGGCTCTGCTTGTCGCCCAGGCCGATGGTGGCGATGAGGTCGATGATCTCGCCGAGGCGGGCCTTGTCCAGCGCCGGACGGGCGTAGTCCTTGGGCAGAACCCCTTTCAGCACCTTGTTATCCCGCTCGATGGCGGCCATGGCGTCGTCAACGAGCGTGCCGATCTCCGGCCGCTTGGCGTTCTTCTGGAGATAATCCCAGCGCGCCTCGGGCGGAACCCAGAAGATGTTCTCGGCGAGGTATTCGTCCTTGTCCTCCGGGTCGGCGAGGTCGTCGGCCTGCAGGGCGGTGAATTTTTCCATGAACGCATCGGAGATGTACTTGAGGAAGATGAGGCCGAGGACAACGTGCTTGTATTCGGCGGCGTCCATGTTGCCGCGCAGCTTGTCGGCAGCGGCCCAGAGCTTGTCCTCGAAACCGAGGTTGGCGGCAGTGGCGGCGGCCTTGGATTTCTTCTTCGCCAAGTCAGTTCTCCATCTCAACGCGGACGATTCGGATTTTGCTTCAACTACTTGTCAAGCGCGCCCCGGCGAAAGCGCCAGTGGCGAGCTATCTTACTGCAAGCATGGGGATTGCAGAGACTTGCCTTCACCTTCTCTGGCTGCGGGTCTCTCACCCTATTCATATGCTGATAGCTGGAAATATCCGGGGCGATCATAGCTGCTACAGTCAGTTGCTGTCAAAGCGAAAGATTTGCCCTCCCTCTACATCCCCATTGTCACATCCGGATCCTGCGCGGCGGTCGGACGCATGCGGGCCGGCAGGACGCCGCTCTTGAGGGCCGGGCCGTGCGCGCACTCCTTGCGGCGACGGCGCTCGGCGGCGATGAGTTCCTGCAACTCCTCGTCCCCGATCATCCGCGCGTAGTCCTCGTACCACCCGAGGCCCCAGTCGCTCTGGTACCGCGGCTTCTCGAACCGCTCGCCGGCGCACTCCAGCGCCTGCCGGGCCTCGTGGCTCTCGTGCAGGCTGCGGTTCATCTTGGCCTTGGCAACATAGTAGCAGGGGGAGTCGTCGCGCTCGATCGCCTGGTCGATCAGCTCCAGCGCCTTGCGGTAGTCGTCGCGGTTCATGTAACTGAGCGCGAGGTTGAAGAGCGCGGAGCCGTCCTTGCCGCACTCGGCGGCGCGCAGGTAGAACCTCTCCTCGCGCTCGTAATCGTGCAGGTGGCCGGCATAGATGCCCATCCGATTCAGCACACCGGCATCGTCATGCTGGAAATGCCGCAGCAGCTGGCTCAGACGGTAAATCGCTTTCTCGAACTGGTTGAGCTCGCCGTGCAGCTTGCCCAGACTCTTCAGCAGATCCCGCCGCTCCTCCCCATCGATCTCGCCCGCCCGCAGCCGCTCCTCCTTCTCCGCGATCCGGTTGCGCGTCCTGCCGGGATTGACCACGTGCGTCAGCGGATTCTCGATGGCCCAGGAGAACGGCTCGTCATCCGGGTGATCAGCCAGCGTCAGCGACAGGCGCAGGGACTGGTTCTCGTCCATGGCGTATTTCAGCAGGAGAGGATCCCCGGGGAACGCCTTCTCCCCCAGCCTCCACAGCCGGGTCAGCTCCAGCCGCTTGTCGCGCCCCGAGACGATGTTGATGCGAAGCGGGCTGCCCCGGTCCACGATGCTCCCCGGCACCGACAGCTCGCGGCAGGTGTTCGACCGGCCGCCGCGCGGATACGGCAGGCGCGAGCCGGCGGGCACCAGCTCCACCAGCCCGTCCTCGGTCTCGATGGAGATGGTCGAGTGCGCCACCGGCGGCACCAGCGGGTATCCTATCACCGTATCGTAGAACGCATGCAGCGCCGCGCCGACCGAGACGCTCATCTGCATTCGCCTGCTGTCGCCGGGATGCAGGAAGGTCGCGCGCGGGAAGTACGCACGGATCGCCTCCGCCACCGGCGGGATCAGCGAGCTGCCGCCGGCCAGCAGGCAGAAATCCACGTCATCAGGCCGCATGCCCGCCCGGTCCAGCGAGTCCTCCAGCGGGGCGAAGACCGAGACCGACATCTCGTACTCGGTCTCTCGCAGGTGCAGGAGATCCCGGTCGATATACGGCGCCAGCATCTTCATGAACTCGCGGTTGCGCAGCGTCGGCTCTTTCAGCTCCAGCCGCCGACCGGATATGTCGCAGGCAAAGGTCCACGGCAGCCGCGCATACGACTCCCCGAGCGCCTGCTTGTCGCCCTGCCGTTTCTGGATCGTCTCGCACAGCTGCTGCTTCAGCGTCTCGGCCACCTGCAGGAATGCCGGCTCCAGATACAGCTTCTTCTCCTCGTACCCCAGTTGTTTCCCGGTCAGACCGTTCTGCTTGATGATCTGCGGCAGCAGGCACTGGTAGAAGACGGCCCGGTCGATATCGCCTCCGCCCAACCGGTGGTAGCGGCTGACCGCCCGCGGCGCGGCGCCCGAGTGCTCCGCGTCGTTGGTCCACATCAGCTTCATCACCGCCACGTCGCAGGTGCCGCCGCCGAAGTCGAAGACCACCAGGTTCGCCTCGTCCCCGATAATCTCCTTCAGGTCGAGCCCGTTCATCGCGAGGTGATCGATAAACGCAGCGATCGGCTCGTCCAGCAGGTCTTTGCCGGAAAGCTCCAGCCCGGCCAGCTCCGCCGCCCGGATCGTGTCCTCGCGCTGCGAGAGCTGGAACGATGCGGGCACTGTCACCACCACGCGGTCGGGCTTCAGGGCGCGCTGCTTCATCGCTGCTTGCATGAGCAGCTTCAGCACCTCGGCCTCGACCTGCGCCGGGGTCTTCAGGTCATCCGGCGCGTCCTCGTAGGTGTATTTCAGGCCGATGTTGTTCTTGGCCTCGAAGAAGAACTGCGTCACGCCCTGCAGGCCCAGCTCCGCCGCCTTCGCGCGCAACACCTTCGCGCCCTCGCCGACATACCGCTTCTCGCCGTGAATGGCTACGGCCGACGGGACGAGGATAGAGGTATGCGGCCCGTCGGGCGTCTCCTGCTCGACCGGAATCGCCCCCACCTCCACATTGTCGGGCTGCTCGGGCGACCAGTACACTTCGGTGATGGCGCTGTTGGTGGTGCCCAGGTCGATGCCCAGCACGCGCACCGGCTTCGTGGCGGTCAGGAAGTTGTCGGGCCTTGGAATCTTCAACTTGAACGCGTCCATGCTTGCCCCTCCTATGAGTGTGATAGCGAAAGTAGAGCAAGCGGGATGCTAGAGCCGCAGGCGGACGACAACTGCCGCGCAACGTCTGGCAGTGCAGGAAGATAGAGGAAATGATCGGAGGAAGACCACCCGGTGTACCGAAGGGAGAACCGCGCAATAATTGATGAATCCTGCCCGAATCGATCAATTATTGATTTCGCCGATCTGGCCGCACATTGCCCCTACGCAGCGCCAACGGGCCGTGCCGGAAGGGCGTTACAGCATTGCGCTATCTCTGGCCCGGAGGTTGCTCGCCCCGCTGCCGTAATGCCAAGGTGGCCTTACGCAGAGAGTCGAGGATCATTCGTATCGGGAGGGGAAGACATGACCGCGCAAGTTGCCGATCAGGTGCTGTTCAACAAGCTGCTCTGGGAGTTCATCGGGATCACCGGCGGCAGGCTGTTCGATCCGGAAGACTGGAAGATCAAGCCGGCGTCGACCTGCACCGCCTGCTGGCGCGGCTTCGTCTGCCAGTATGCCATCGAGGAGAACAAGCTGGTGCTGGACTCGCTGATCGTCCACGACACCGAGGACGGCCACCTGCCGGCGATCAACGGCGTCGAGCCGTCCTTCCACCAGGATATCCTCTTCGATTTCGAACCCGAATCGCCGCCCGCGGCGTTCAGCTCGTGCGGCGCCAAGAACGGCGGCCCCGCGCTCTACCGGAACCTCCACCTGCGGCTGCCGTTCTCGGGCGGCGTCCTCCTGGCGCGCGACTTCATTCCCGAGATGTATGTCCACATGGGCTTTCAGAAGCCGCACCGCTTCCGCAGCGTCATCGAGTTGTGCGCCGAGGACGGCGCGATCGTCACCCAGCTCGATCACTCCGCGCAGATGGAGAAGATCCGCCAGCAATGCGGCACGCGGACCGAAGAGGAGGTGGAGATGCACGACAGCGTGCCCGACTGGATCGAATACGCGTTCAGTATGGAGTACTCGGTGGGATAGGTGCGGGGAGCGGGGTATTCTGACAACAAAATGGGGCGCGCAGCCGCGCGCCCCCGTGAATATTCTGAAGCGGCTCTCGTTGAGCTAGAGCGACCCTATCGCTCGATCCAGTAGCTGCTCAAAAGTCCAGAAGCGTTTGCCTTCTTCGCTTTGCAGAAGGTAAATGCCATAGGGTTCCTCGGGCTGCATTTCATACTCGTAGCCCCATCCATCGAGACGTTCCTCTAGCCCATCGTAGATGATACCGGCGTCGACAATAGTGTATTTTCCCGCCGGCATGTATCCGAACTCCATGGAACAGTCTTGCATAAAAATCAGTAGCGACTGCACGAGGCATTCTTCCATTGTGATGACATGGTCCCCAAGACAATAGCTCCACTCGAACCCATCGTTCGGCAGTTCGAGCCATTCGTATCCATCCAAGCGCTCATCCACTTCGTACGAGTAAAAACAGAGTGCGCCGCCCCAAGCCCAGCCATCGACACCATTTGGACCAGTCACTTGGAAATAGTACCCGTCGGATGTATGCTCATGATGTCCCCGCAGATCCCGACCCAAGTCGACGACAGTGTATTCGTCGCTGTAATAATCACTCGCTCCGCAGTCATCCCACAATTCGAAAAGGGACGAATATAGCTGCGGATCGTGAAGGTAGATGGTATGCCCTGGCATCAACTCAGGAGGTGGCATTTTCAGCTCCCTCCTTGCCTGCATCTTGCTTCTGCCCGTTCTCTTCGCTGCCTGGTAATTGCTCCGGGGAAGGCTTGTTCGTCGTCCCAATCGTGATGCTCTCCCGTTTAATTCGGCAGCGTTCCTCTCGCAAGACTTCGGAATACCCATCCTCACATGCAACAAGGGCATCCATGGCCTCACGGTCCAACTCGACATCAAGACAGATGTCCCTGCACCACTGCAGCGCAACCCGTGTGCGCAGCCCCGTCAGTTTTTGACGGGCCAGGCTTGCGAATTCGATTCCCGCAGTTTTACTCTCTTCCTGCGCATCGGCATACGCTTTCGCGATGCGCTCATGACCGATCATTGGCAGTTCGTAGAAACCACCGGGCTGCTGCTTCAGCTCCTGACACAACACCGAAATCTGTTGCCGTGTCGCTCCGATCTTCCGAAGAGCTTCCTTGAATTCCTCGGGCGGCAGCATTTTCGCTGCGTGCGCATCGAGCAGCATGTCCACCGGTATTGCACAGACCGATTTGTTGCTGCTGTCAAAGTAGTGGTACGAAAGACCGCTGCCGTTGTACTGCGTCTCAGTGGGGATCTTGTTGGCTACCTGGATCAAATTTATTTTCTGCATTCCTCGACCTTTCAAAAAAAGCTGAAAGGTGCGCTGTCGGATCAGGATGAATAAGGACTTGATGTTACAAATGCCTTTTGCCTGAAAAGGCAAAAAACCAAAACGAGGAATGTCTTAATCGTCTTGTGAGGCATCCTGCATGTCCAATCCAAAAACCAACAACACACCAATACACAAACAGTATCGCTAGGAGTAAACAGTGTTCCATAATGCATGCCCATGAATATGAAGCGGGCATGCAATCTCCCGACGCCCCAACCACAGACGTCTAGCCATACGGCTCTCGGTGTGCTGCTTCTGGACAGACATGCCGGAAACCCAACAGAAAAGGAAGGGGTATGAGGCATGCGTATCTGCTTGCACAATGTTCGCAACAGATACTCGGCCTAGTGGGGATCGTTTTATCTAGGCCGTGTCCTTCTTATCGTCATATCAAATTCGCCTCCTTTCAATCTTCATAGCGACTTTCCGGAACAATACATTGCGAAACCGCTTAGTCAAATTGCTTACAGATTTTTTTTCGCCAATGCTGCCAATACAATTGCTGGGCCAAACATATTCTGTTGAGTCATTATTCATAAGGGGGCTGGCATCGCGGCTTGACGTGCAGAGCCTTGAGGGCGGGCTGGTCGCTTGCTTGGGTTTGTTTGCCCGGATTGCCTCGATCGCCATTCTTTTTCTTGCCGAGACGAAGTTCGGAGGGTATTATTCCATTTGCAGATATCCGCAACAAACTGACACAAGGGAGTTCGATGGCGTAATCGACACGTTCTGACATAGCCGATGATTCGGCGTTTGGTTCTTGGGCGCATGGTTCCAAATCCGCCAGATTTGAACTACCACAGCGCACAAGCACCGAGCGCACCCGCTTGGGTGTCGCTCGTGCTGTGTGGTAGGGGTCTGGCGGCCCTGGAAACATCACAGTCGGGGGGCACCCTTTTCTTTTGGGCTGCCGTCCGGGGGAAGGAGGGCAGCCAATTGTTCGGGACGCGGGTACATCCACGGGCCGCACCGGTGTTAGTCCGATGGTTCACTCCAAAATCAGCAAATGAATACATGCCGCCATGTGTGCGCAGCGCGTATGGACAAATCACATTTCTCAGGCAGGAGGATCGGTAATCGAATCAAAAGGCACCCAAGAGATGTGGTAAGCGTTCACCAGATCAAGGCGGGAGCATCAAGGTTTTGCAGATGACAACGG
>CAYWFP010000133.1:0-8489 GCA_964457365.1 uncultured Planctomycetaceae bacterium | reverse complement strand
CGAACATCTCCACGAAGTCCGAGCCGCTGATGGTGAAGAACGGCACGTCGGCCTCGCCGGCGATGGCCTTGGCCAGCAGGGTCTTGCCGGTGCCGGGCGGGCCGACCAGCAGCACGCCCCGCGGCAGCCGCCCGCCGAGGCGCTGGAAACGCTCCGGGTTGCGCAGGAACTCGATGATCTCGCGCACCTCCTCGCGCGCCTCGTCGATGCCGGCGACGTCCTCGAAGGTCTTCTTGGTCTTGTCGCGGTTGATGCGCACGGCGCGGCTCTTGCCGAAGGAGAGGATGCCGCCGCCGCCGCTGCCGCGGAGCTGCCGGAAGATGAGGAAGTAGAAAAGCAGCAGGATCACCACCGTCGAGAGGAAGAACGGCGCCAGTTGCGAGAACCACCCCGGGTTGCGATAGTCGAAGTCGACGCCGCTGTCGATCAGCAGCTTCTTCAGCTCCGCGTCCTCGTTCGGGTTGAACTGGGAAGCGAAGTTCTTCGGCTCGTCCGCCTCGAGGCCGTGGTCGACAAACTCGCCCTTCACCTCGCCGCTCTGGGTGTAGAGGGTGACCGACTTGACGTCGCCCTTGGCGATGCGGTCGCGCAGCTCCTTGTGGGTCAACCGCTGGCCGCTCATCGAGCCGCTCCAGCGCAGGGCGATGAAGGCGATGATCAGCGCGAAGAGGAACATCCAGATGATGAGCGGTTTCATAACCGGTGAATCCGAGCCGCTACGGCCGGAGTCGTCGTTGCCGTGCATATTCATGATGTGTGAATGGCTCCCTGGGCGTCAGCGCCTCACCTCGGTGTGAAGTTACCAGTCTCCGGACCCGACGGCTCGATCCGCGATCTCCCGCGCCAGCGCCTGCAGCGCCGCCGCCTCGGCACTGGCCCTCGTTTCGCCCAGGTCGACGGCGTATGTGCCCGCGCGCGAACTGGAGCGCGCGCTGCTGACGCGCCAGTCGGCGAAGATGGACCGCTGGGTGACGTTGTCCTCGAACGTGACCCGGGCCTCCACGCTGATGGTGTAGGCCGTGGGGCGGTTCTCCTTGTCGGTCTGCGTCGGCGTGTTGCGCACGCGCACGATCTCGCCGTAGATGGTGGCGTCGCCGCCGCTGTTGACCACCCGCAGGTGCGGCGTCAGGTTGATCTTCTCGATCAGGTCCCGCGTCAGCTTCTCCTCCAGGCCCAGGTAGTGCGTCGAGTTGTGGAACGTCTCCACCTCCACGGTCTTGATGTGTTCGGGCAGACTCGAGGCCGAGGTGTAGCGCGTGCAACTCGAAAGACTTGTCGCGACCAGACAGACCGCGGTCGCCGCCAGAATCCGCATGTATCTCCTCCAAAACTGTGCGATTATCAGAAATCCTCGCTGAATGTCCAGCCGTCTTTCGTCTTCGAGGACGACGAGGCCGGTTGTGTCGGCGTCTCCAGATTCGGCAGCGGCGCGGCTGGCTTCTCGGTCTGCCGCGGCCGGCGCGGCGCGGGCTGGCGCGGCCCGGGAACGGCCGCGGCGCCGTCGGCGAACGGTCGAGTCGATGCCGGGCGCGGCGCGGGCGCCGTCTCCGGCAGGGGGCCCAGCTCGTCCGCGCCCTTGAGGTGTTCGGCGCGCTTGAGGTACTCCGGCTCGTCCGGATCGCGCGGCGGCATGGCGGTCGTGTCCGTGCCGTTGGCGCCGGCGGGGACCGCCGAGGGGCCGACCGGGGCGGGCGCGGCTTCCGGCGCGGCGGGCGCCGTCTCCGGCATGGACGCGTGCGGCGCGGCCGGCCGGACGCCGGCGCCGCCGGCGCCTTGCGGCGTGTGGTCGGCGCCGGGGATATAACCCTTCACCGGCTTCGCCTCCACCTTGTCCTCGCCGCGGCTGGGCGTCTGCACGGGCGACTTCTTCCGCTTCTTGAAGGGATTGGGGAGCTGGATGCGCTCGATGAAGGCCAGCTTGTCGGAAGGAACCTCGATGATGCCGAGTTCCTTGCGGGCGAGCTTGGCGTAACTCGTGCGCGGATAGCGCTCGACGATCTGCTCGAGGGTGAACTTCGCGGCCTTGATCGAGTTGCGCGTGCCGCGCTGCTTGTAGAACTCGTACGCGTCCCACATCTTCTTCGCCCGCATCTCGTTGATGTTGTCCAGTCGGCCGGAGATCTCCTCGAGTTCCTCCTTCTCCGCGGGCGTCGCGTCGCGGCCTTCTTCGGCGCGGCGGACGGCGATGTCCTCGATGGTCTGCTCGATCGCCACCTCGTCGCCATCGCCGAGCAGCACGTTGCACTCGGCGATGCCCAGCCGCGCGTTGTCGACGATCTTGTCCGCGTGCGGGAAGTCGTTGAGGATGCGGTTGTAGAACCCCTTGGCCTTCTCGAATTCCTTCAGCTCCCGGTGGCCGTCGCCCAGCGCCAGGAGCGCCGGCGCGGCGTAGGGGCCGAACGGGTCGTGCTTGAGCACCGCCTTGTAGATCTCGATGGCCGCCGCCACCGCGTCCTCGCGCTTCTCGTGCCGATTCAGCAGGTCCACCCGCGCGCCGTTGCGCAGGAACTCCTGGCCGAGACGGTACTCGAGGACCACGAGCTTGGACTTGTTCACCCCGATGGGGTAGTCCGCGAGCACCTGCTCGAGCGCCTTGAAGCTCTGGTAGAAGTTCTCCATCTTGAAGAGGCAGTACGAGAGCCGCTGCAGGCCGACGCCGGCCTCCTCGCTCTCGGGGTAGGACTTGACCAGCAGGAAGTACTGCCGGCAGGCGTCCATGAACTCGATCTTCTTCTCCAGCGCGTACGCGTGGCGAAGCTGTCCGGCCGGGGTGTCCTTGGGCTTGCCCAGCCCCTTGGTCCAGCCCTGCCCCTTGGTCCACTGCCAGTCGCTGGCCCCGCGCGCGCGCGTTCCGGATCCGAGCGCCCCCGCCAAGGCCAGCATGGCGATCCACCCCAGCATGGCTGCGCGTCGTCGACTCGTCCGGCTTCTCATGTTCGTCCCCTTACGTGGGTTGCAGCGTTTGAAGCAGTTTGACCGCGGTTCCGGCCGCTTCGGTCTCCGGGTAGCGCTCGATGATGTCCCGCAGCAGGAAGGCCGCCGAGCGGCGTCCCGGCTTGGTCTTCAGATCCAGGTAGAAGCGCGCCTTCTTGAGCAATCCCTCGGCTTCGGCCCGCGCGCGCGCGCGCCGGGCGGCTTCGATCCGCGCCTTCAGGGCCGGCGTCTGCGGCGCGTGGAGCTGCGCCCGTCGCAGCAGGTCGGCGATCTCCGCGCGCGCCTTCTGCGGGATCTCGTCCTTCTCGTACGGCTTGAGCGCCAGCGCCTGCGCCAGCGCCGGGCCGGCCTCGACCGCCTGCGGCGCGTTGGGGTAATTGCGCAACACCAGGCGGAACACCTGCTCGGCCTTGCCGTAGCGCGCCAGCTCCAGGTAGCAGTCACCCTTCTTCATCAGCGCCACCGGCGCCAGTTCGTAACGCGGATCATTATATACGATCGCCCCCAGAACGCGGGCGGCTTCTTCGTATTTTTTTTCCCTCAGCAGCCGCTCGGCGATGACGGCTTCCAGCCGGATGCGCCGGTCGACCGCCGCCGCGTCGTACTGCGCGGGAAAGCTCTCCTCCAGCACCTCGAAGGCGGTCATGAGGTTGCCCCGCGCGATCTCGCACCGGGCCACGCCCATCGTCGCCGCCTCGGCGGTGGTGCCGCGCGCGCCGTTGCGCAGCGCCGCGCGGTAGATCGCCAGCGCTTCGCCGAGGCGCTCGCCGCCTTTCTGCTCCAGCGCGCGCGCGCTGGCGAAGAGCCCCGGCGCGACGGGGCGTATCCCGTCGTTGTTGTCACCCCCTCCGCTCGGATCCTTCTCCCCGGCCGCGCCGGTGGCGGCGCAGAGCAACAGCAGCCACCCAGCCGCCCGGCAGAGGCGGAATCCGCGGTCAGCGTGCGAGAGACACATGGCGCAACTCCTGATCCAGATAACGTATCACCTGCGCGGTGCCGTGCAGGCGCTTGTCGATGGTTTCTTCGGCATATCCGCCGACGGCATGAAGCAAAGTCTTTGCCTGATCGATAGTTACGCGAATATTCCCGGATGCGGACAACGGCGTCTCCTGCAGCCTGCGCAATGTCGCCACCAAGGCCGGCTCCAATCGGTTCGCGCTCGCCGGCTGCGGACAGTCCGCGCAGATCAGCCCGCCGTGTCGGCCCGAAAGCGCCAGCGTCTGCTTCGCCGGCAATGCCTCGCCGCAGGCCGCGCACCGTTCCAGCCGCGGCGCGAAGCCCAGATCCTTCAGTATGACGAGCAGTTGCGCCACTAGCACCGGGCCGATCGCGCGCGTCTTGGCCAGCAGGCGCAAGCCCTCTATCAATCCGTCGTACGCGGTCGGGTGCGGATCGCGCACCATGCAGCTTCGACGCAGCAACTCCACCGCCAGGGCCGCGCCGGCGAAACCGGCCGGATGCGTGCGCAGCCCGGTGAATTCCTCCAGCAGGTCGCACTCGGTGACCAGGTCCAGTCCGCCGCGCCCGCGCTCGTAGAGCACCACCGCCTCGCGGTTGAAGAGGTCCAGATGCCCCGCCATCGGGCTCTTGGGGCGCCGGCAGCCCTTGGCCAGCGCGTCGACGCGCCCGAGCTCGCGGCTGAACAGCGTCACGACCAGACTGGTTTCGCTGAAGCGGGTGTTGTGCAGCACCACCGCCTCGATCCGCCGATGCGCCATACGGAAGACAAGTATATGCAGACCGGGGATGGCGATTCAACGAGATTCTGGCGCCGGGCGCGGATCGGTCTTCCGCCGGCGTGGGCAGACCGGACGAACGGGCCGGCGTTTCTTCCGCCAGCAGCAGACCGGCATGCCCCGCCACCGCGCCCATGCCGCGAAGAAGAAAGGCCCGTAAAGGAGGAGCAACGCGGCAAACGGCGCCAGGAGCGCGGAAGAAGCATGCCCGTAACAGAAGAGCGAACCGTCGCGCAGGGGGTGGGCGTAGAAGTTCGCGAGCGGCAATTCCGCCGGGGCCCGCTCCCGCGCGTCGCCGGAGATGCGTCCCATGGCGTACGACGATTGCACTCGGCAGTTCCACCAAAGGCTGAGGGTGACGCTCCCGGGCTTCGAAAACGCATCGATCATGCAATCGCCGAGAACGAACCGGTAGCCGTCGTAATGCGTCCGGCTGCGTTCGTGAAGATACGGCGAGTAAAGCGGGAGCCCGAGCGCGACGACCAGCAGCGCGAGAAAGACCGTCCGGTTCATGCCATTCCCCGCTTGCGCCGGATTACGCTTCGTCGAACGCGAAGAGCGCCTCGCAGAACTCGTGCGGATCGAACGGCGCGAAGTCCTCCATCGTCTCGCCGGTGCCGACGTACTTGATCGGCAGGCGGATCTCGCGGTTGATGGCGATGGCCACCCCGCCCTTGGCCGTGCCGTCGAGCTTGGTCAGGATCAGCCCCGTCGCCCCGACCCCTTCGGTGAAGAGCCGCGCCTGGGAGAGCGCGTTCTGCCCGATCACCGCGTCCAGGACCAGCAGCACCTCGTGCGGGGCGTTCTCGATCTTCTTCCCGGCCACGCGCGCGATCTTCTCGAGCTGCTGCATCAGGTTCTGCTTGGTGTGGATGCGCCCGGCGGTGTCGACCAAAACGTAGTCGGCTTTGCGCGCCCGCGCCGCCTCGCACGCGTCGAAGACCACCGCCGCGGGGTCCGCGCCGTCGGCGTGGCGGACGATGTCCACGCCCACCCGCCGCGCCCAGATCTCGAGCTGCTCGCCCGCGGCGGCGCGGAAGGTGTCGGCCGCGGCCAGCAGCACCGCGTGCCCCTCCTGCTTGAGCAGGTGCGCGAGCTTGGCCGTGGAGGTGGTCTTGCCGGTGCCGTTGACGCCCACCAGCAGCACCACCGTCGGCCCTTCCGCCGCGCGCGCCAGCCGCATCCGCGTTTCGTCCGCGAGGCCCTCGGCCAGCATGCTCTTGAGGAAGTCGAGGATGTCGTCGGTGTGCTCGATCTCCTTGTTCTTGTACTTCTGCCGCAACTGGTCGACCAGGTCGACCGCCGCGCGCGCGCCGACGTCGGCCAGGATCAGCGCCTCCTCCAGCTCGTCCAGGAGCGCCTCGTCGATCCGCCGCCGGCGAACCAGGTCCTGCACCGGGGTGTTGAGGACCTCGTGCGTCTTGCGCAGACCGGCCTTGATCCTGCTCAGGAAGCTGCGGGCCACAGTTGTTCCTTTCGCTCGCGCAGCTTCTTCAGCAGCTTGTAGGGAATGCGCGGCACGCCCACGTTCGGCCCCATGCCGTTGCCGTGGAAGTCGCTGCCGCCGGAGAAGAGCAGTCCCAGCTCGGTGGCGATATCGTGCACGCGCTGGGTCACCTCCAGGGTGTGCTTGCCGTAGTAGACCTCCACGCCATCGATGCCGCGCTCGGCGAAGCGGGGGATGTCGTCGATGAGCGCGCTGGTGCCCGGATGGGCCAGGATCGCCAGCCCGCGGCACTCGTGGATCAATTCGACCGCCTCGGGAATCGTGAAGCGTCTCTTGGCCACGTAGCCGGGGCAGCCGTCGCCGATGAGGCGGCCGAAGGCGTCGCCGAGGTTCTTGGCATGCCCCTTCTCGACCAATAGTTGCGCCAGGTGCGGGCGGCCGAAGGACCCGCCTTCGTCCTGCGGCACGTCGGCGAAGGAGAGTTCGACGCCCATCTCGCCGAGGCGGTCGAGCATCTGCTGCATGCGTGTCTCGCGGTGGTGCCGGATTTCCGCCAGGCGCGCGCGGAGGCGGTCGTTGGGCTCGACGAAGAGGCCGACGATATGTGCCTCGCGCCCCTCGGCCTGGCAGGACATCTCCACGCCCGGCACGAGTTCGAGGCCGCGCTCGCGCGCCGCGGCCATCGCCCGGGGCAGGGCGTCGACGTTGTCGTGATCGGTCACCGCCACGGCCGAGAGACCGCGCCAGACCGCCTCCTCCACCAGCTCCTCCGGGCTCAGCAGGCCGTCGGAGAAGTTGGTGTGCGTGTGCAGGTCGACCGTGCGTTCGCTACGATTGTCCATCCGTCCCGTCTTCCGCTCGCCCGCATCCGGCCAGCCGGTCCAGGACGCCGTTGACGAAGGCGCCGGAGTCCTTGCCGCCGAAGGCCTTGGCCAGGTTGACCGCCTCGTTGATGACCACCCTGGGCGGCGTCGCGCCCTGCCGCAGTTCCGCGCACGCCAGGCGCAGGATATTGCGCTCGACCGCGGCCACGCGCGGCCAGTCGTAGTGCTCCAGCAGCCCGGCCAGCTCCGCGTCGATGGCTTCGCGCGCGGGCAGCATCGCCGCCAGCAGCGCCGCCGCGTAGCGCCGGGCCTCCGCGTCGTCGGTCTGCGCGGCCAGAAACGCCGCGGGCGGCTCCACGTCCTGGGAAGCGCGCACGTCGACCATGTAGCCGTACTGCATGGCCAGACGGCGCGCCAGCTTGCGTCCGTGCATCAGGGCAGCTGGCCGTACAGGTCGACCATCTCGATCGCCGCCAGCGCCGCGTCGGCACCCTTGTTGCCGGCCTTGGTTCCGGCGCGCTCCACCGCCTGCTCGATGGTGTCGCAGGTCAGAATGCCGAAGACCACCGGCACCTGCGCCTGCAGCCCCACCTGCGCCACGCCCTTGGCCGCCTCGGCGGCGACGTAGTCGAAGTGCGGGGTGGCGCCGCGAATCACCGCGCCGAGCGTGATCACCGCGTCGTAGCGTCCGCTCGCGGCGAGACGCCCGGCCGCCTGCGGGATCTCGAAGGCGCCGGGGACGCGCGCCACGTCGATCTTCTCCGCGTCGGCACCGTGGCGCACGAGGCAGTCGATGGCGCCCTCGACCAGGCGCTCGCCGATGAAGCTGTTGAAGCGGCCGACCACCAGCGCGAACGCGCGCCCCGTGGCGTCCAGCTTGCCCTCGAATGTCTTGCCCATTGCCGGCTTCCTTTCGCTCAGACCGGGGGATCGCCCTCGGCCAGGTCCGCCGCCAGGAGATGCCCCAGCTTGGTCCGCTTGGCCGTCAGATACTTCTCGTTCTCCGTCTGGGGCGCGCACACCAGCGGCACGCGCTCGACCACTGAGAGCCCGTAGCCCGAGAGCCCGGTGATCTTCTTCGGGTTGTTCGTCAAAAGCCGCATCCGCCGCACGCCCAGGTCGGCGATGATCTGCGCGCCGAGGCCGTAGTCGCGCAGGTCCGCGGCGAAGCCGAGCTCGAGGTTGGCCTCGACCGTGTCGAGCCCCGATTCCTGCAGCGCGTAGGCGCGGATCTTGTTGTCCAGGCCGATGCCGCGGCCTTCCTGGCGCATGTAGACGACGGCGCCGAAACCGGTCTCCTGGATCATCTTCATGGCGCGGTGGAGCTGCTCGCCGCAGTCGCAGCGCCGCGAATGGAAGACGTCGCCGGTGAGGCACTCGCTGTGCACCCGCAGCAGCACCGGTCCGCCGATCGGCTCGCCCCCGGGACGCAGCTCCCCGGCCGTCAGCGCCAGGTGGGTCTCGGCGGTGACGTCGGCGCGGTAGCAGTGGAGCATGAAGTCGCCCACGTCGGTCGGCAGCCGCACGCTCTCGATGCAGCGGATCAGC
>CAYWFP010000132.1:0-8566 GCA_964457365.1 uncultured Planctomycetaceae bacterium | reverse complement strand
AGCCCCACCAGCCCCACCTCGGCGATCAGCTTCAACTCCAGGTGCAGCGTCCTGCCCCCGCCCTCCCCGCCGGGGGTGTATTCGCGCGGCACCTGGTGGGTCGCGGTGGCGAAGGCCTTGTTGCCCTTCCCCCCCGCGCCGCCGCGGGCCACCACCGCCCGCTGCCCCGCCGCGGCCAGGTCCGCGACCTGCTCGCCTTCTTCGTAGACCACCGTCCCCACCGGCACCTCGACGACCACGTCCGGCGCCGAGCGGCCGGTGCGGTTGTTGCCGCCGCCGGGCAGGCCGTTCTTGGCGGCATAGCGCTGCCCGCGCGCCAGCGGCAGCAGCGTATCGACGTTCTCCGAAGCCTGCAGGATCACGCTGCCGCCGCGACCGCCGTCGCCACCGTCGGGGCCGCCGCGCGGGATGTTGCGCTCGCGGCGGAACGAGACCGCGCCGTCGCCGCCCTTGCCCGAGCGCACCTCGATGTCCACCTCGTCGACGAATTTCATGGCATGATTGTAATCGAAGCCGCCGCCGCTGTCACGCCCCCAACCCCATCAGCGTCAGCGCGCACGCCATCACGTCCCGCTGATGCGCGACCGGCGGCGCATCGTGCGCGTCGCTCAGAAAGACCGGGCCGTCCATGGGATCCGCCGGCGCCAGGCCGTGACTGCCGCGGACCAGCTCCGGCCGCAGCGGCACGATATCCATACGCGCGCGCAGCCCCAGCCGGCGCTTCAGCAGCGACCACGCCACCTCGGCTTTCGGCCACCAGAGATCCGGGTCGAAGAAGAGCTCCGCCGGGTCGTAGCCGGGCTTGCGGTGGATATCGATGCAGCGCGCGTAGTCCGGCGCGCGCGTCTCGTCGAGCCAGAACGGATACGCGAACCACGCGCGGGCCTCGGCCAGCGCGATCAGCTCCCCGGTGCGCGCGTGCGCCAGTTCCGGCTCGTCCGCGTCGGCGAGGACCCGCTCCACCCCCGGCGTCGCCTCCAGCAGTTCCCGCACCTGCGGGACGTCGCCCTTGTCGGCGACGTAGACGTGCGCGACCTGGTGGTCGACCACGGCGAAGGCGCGCGACTGGAAAGTCTCCAGGTTTTCGCCGAACGGCCCGTCGCGCACGTGCAGCCAGCCGTTCTCGCGCAGGACGCGGTTGAGGTAGACCGGCTTGCTCACGTCGCACAACCCGTATTCGCTGACCACCATCACCGTCGCGCCTACTTCGCGCGCGGCCGCGATCACCCGCCCCGCCGCCGCGTCGACCTCGCGCAACCGCGCGGCCACGTGCGGCCCGGTGGCGCCGTGGCGCTGCAGGTCGTAGTCCAGATGCGGCAGGTAGCAGAGCGTCAGCGTCGGCGTCTGCGTCTTCAGGATCAGCGCCGCCGCGTCGGCGATCCAGTCGGTGCACGGCAGCCCCGCCATCGGCCCCCAGAAGGTGTGGAACGGAAACGGGCCGAGCGTCTTCGCGACATGCCCGGGAAAGCCTTCGGGTCGGCCGTGGATGCCGAAGGCCTTACGCCCGTCGCAGCCGTAATACGGCTTGGGCGTCAGCGACCAGTCGACGTCGGCGCCCTGGTTGAACCACCATAAAAGCTTGGCGCAGGTGAAGTCCTCGCCCCGCGCCCGCGCGCGTTCCCGGGCCGCGTCGTAGAGCGTCGGCGCCTCGATCAGCGCGCGCGACTGCTGCCAGAAGCGGATCTCGCGCGTGTCGCGGTAGAGCCAGCCGTTGCCGACGATGCCGTGGACGGCCGGCGCCTGCCCGGTCAGCATCGTCGCCTGCGCCGGGCAGGTCACCGCCGGCATCACCCCGCGCATGGGCCGGGCGCCGCGGTCGCCGCCCAGCGTCGCCAGCGCCGGGGTGTGCTCGCCCACGTGGCGCGGGGTCAGGCCGACGACGTTCAACACGAGCAGCGGTTTCGCCATGACGGTTTGTCAGCGCTCCCGACGGGGAAGAGGTTCGGCGTCGCTCACGAGCCCGCGCCGGCGGGCGTCTCGCCGAGGCGCTTGCCCACCTCCGCGACGAGCGCATCGAGCGTGATCGGCTTGTGCAGCACCGTCACCCCCGGCGGCAGGTCCACGCGCTCCTTGGCCGTAACGACCAGGATCGGCGTCGCGAGCCCTTCCTCGCGCATCATGCCGATGGCCAGATCGCCGCTGCCGCCGGCCATCATGATATCGCTCAGGATCAGGTCGAACGCGCCGTGCTTCGCCTCGTGCAGCAGCTCCGCGCCGGTCTTGACCCAGACGACCGCGTACCCGGCCTTCTCCAGGGTGCTCTTGTAGGCCGTCCCCAGTGCGATGTTGTCCTCGGCCGCCAGAATGAGTTTGGGCATGATATCTCTCCGTGTCGCTGTCGTCGGCGTCTACTCGATCACCTCGCCCTGCAGCGCCGACTCGGGCCCCGGCACGGTCGGTTCGCGTCCGCCGAGCCCCAGCCGGTCGTCGCCCTGCGCCGGCGCGTACCGCTCGAGCACCTCGCCGACCTCCGGCGGCACGAAAGCGCTGATGTCGCCGCCGAGGCTGGCCGCCTCCTTGATCAGGGTCGAGCGGACGAAGGCGTTCTCCGCGCTGGCCATGACGAAGACGGTCTCGATATCGGCGATGCGGCGGTTGGCCAGAGCGAGCTGGAACTCGTACTCGAAGTCGGCGAAGGTGCGGATGCCGCGCAGGATCGCGTGCGCCTCCACGCGGCGGACGAAGTCGACGGTCATGCCGCTGAAGGTCTCCACCCGCACCCCCTCGAGCCTCGCGGTCAGGCGGCGGATCAGGTCCACGCGCTCGCCGATGGGGATCAGCGCCCGCTTGGTGGAGTTCTGACTGACGCCGACGATCAAGCCGTCGAAGAGCTTGACCCCGCGCTCGATCACGTCGAGGTGGCCGTAGGTGATCGGGTCGAAGGTTCCCGGAAAGACCGCGATGCGTGGCGACTTCATGAGCTCCTCCCGGCGGTCCAGTATTCCGTTCCCGCGCGCGGCGTCAAGTTTGGAGAAAAATAAAGAAACGCGCCGGAATCCCTCCCGGCGCGCCTCCACCCCCGTGTGCTCCCCTGCGTTTCCGCTCTCCCGCCGGCCCCGCGGCCGCGAACGGGAAAACGGTTTCGGGTCTCTTCGACGTCGCTACTTCCCCTACTTGCCGCCGGCGGCGGTTTGCTTTCGCGCGCGTTGTCAACCGCGACTGGAATCTGTTTCGTGCAACACGTCATACGCATAATCGATATTCAGCGTCTCGTTGCGCAGCACCCGCCGGTGATACCCCAGCCGGCAGCGCCACATGCAGTCCAGCGCGCGCCAGACGTAACGCCGGCGCTCTGGGCCGGCGAAGGCCTCGCAGCCCTTGTAACGCTTGTAGATCGGCACCGAGATCACCTTCTGCCGCAGAATTCCCGCGCACATCAGCATCTCGCCGTCGAGATGACGCGTGCGGGTCAGGCGTTGCAACGGCACCTGCCGCAGGAACTCCGTGGCATACATGACGAAGCCGCTGTGCCACTCCGTACGGCGGTAGCCGGTGATCAGGTTCTCCACCTCGTTGAGCGCCTTGATCGCCAGGTACGCCCCGGTCGGCGTCTCCTCGCGCACCGGGAAGGAACGCTTGCTGCGGTAGCCGTTGACGACCGCCGCGTCGCCGGCGAGGAACGGCTCCAGCCGCGTCAGAAGCTCAGGCGGGTACTGCCCGTCGCCGTGGAGCATGATCACGCGCTTCACGTTTCCGCTCTTCACCGCCAGGGAATACGCCAGCTTCTGCGAACCGGCGTAGCCGAGGTTCTCGCGCGGCCGGATCACCCGCACCGGAAAACGCAGGTCCTTCGCCGCCGCCAGCGCCACCGCGGCGGTGTCGTCTTCGCTGCGGTTTTCGACCACCAGGGCCTCGGCCTTGTCGTGGTAGGCGGCGGGAATGCCGCGCAGCGTTTCTCCGATATGCTTCTGGCAGTTGTAGCACGGCAGGTAGATCAGGATGTCTTTCTCGAAGCGGAGCACGGTCTCTCCCGGTCAGGCACGCGCGATCGCGTGCAGCGTCTCGCTCATGTAGTCGATCATCTCGACGGTCAGCCCCGGATACGTGGCCAGCCAGAACGTCCGGTTCATGACGAAGTCGGTGTTGGGCAAGTCCCCCGCGACGCGGATCTCGAGATTCTCGTACGCCGGCTGCCGCAGCAGGTTGCCGCCGAACATGAGCCGCGTGGCGATCTTTCTCCTCTCCAGCGTCGCGGTCATCTCGTTGCGGGTCAGCGGCGCCTCCGCGCGCACCGAGAGCGGGAAGCCGAACCAGCTCGGCTCCGCGTTCTCCGTCTCCCGCGGCAGGATCAGCACGTCCTCCAGGTCGGAGAGCTTCGCCCGCAGAGTCGTGTAGTTCGCCCGCCGCGCGGCGATGAAGCCGGGCAGCTTCTTCATCTGCGCGCAACCGATCGCCGCCTGCATGTCGGTGACCTTGAGGTTGTACCCGACGTGGCCGTAGACGTACTTGTGGTCGTAGCCGAAAGGGAGGCTGCCGAACTGCTGGCCGAAACGGTTGCCGCAGGTGTCGTCGCTGCCGGGCTTGCACCAGCAGTCGCGCCCCCAGTCGCGCAGGCTCGCGACGATGCGCGACAGCAGCGGGTCGCTCGTCAGTACCGCCCCGCCCTCGCCGGTGGTGATGTGGTGCGCGGGATAAAAACTCGTCGCCGCCAGGTGGCCGAAAGTGCCGACATTCCGACCGGCGTACCGGCTGCCGACGGCGTCGCAGCAGTCCTCGATCAGCCACAGAGCGTGCGCTTCGGCCAGGCCGGCCACCGCCTCCAGGTCGAACGGATTGCCGAGCGTGTGCCCCAGGATGATCGCCCGCGTCCGCGGTCCGACCGCCCGCGACAACGCCTCGACGTCGACGTTGTACCCCGGCAGGGTCACGTCCACGACCGCCGGTTTCAGCCCGCACTGGAGGATCGGGTTGAGCGTGGTCGGAAAGCCGCAGGCGACGGTGAGCACCTCGTCGCCGGGCTTGAGCGCCTTCTCCTCCAGCAGCGGCGACATGAGCGCGGCTACGCAGAGCAGGTTCGCGCTCGAACCGGAGTTGACCAGGTGGCAGTGACGGGTACCGACGAAATCGGCGAACTCGCGCTCGAAACGCTCGGCGTAACGCTCGGCGGTGAGCCAGAAGTCCAGCGACGCGTCGACAAGGTACTCCAGTTCCTCGCGGTCGAAGACCTTGCCGCTGACCGGCACGCGCGAGACGCCGGGGACGAACTCGTTCTCCGGAAACGCCGCGGCGTGGTAGGCCGCGATCTTCGCGAGAATCTCCGCGCGCAGATCATTCGCGCCAGGCATCGGCCTCGTCCTCCCGCATCTGCCGCAGCGCCTCCCGGTAACCGCGGAGGGGAAAGTCCAGCACGGCCTGCGCCTTCTCCACGATCATCCCGGCCCGCAAAGGCCGCGCCGCGCGCTGCGCGAGCTCCGTCGTGGTCACCGGCACGACCAGCGCCTCGTCGAGGCCGAAAACCGCGGCGATCTCGCGGGCGAAATCGCAGCGGTGGCAGACGTCCTTGCCCGCCAGATGGAAGATTCCGCGCGCGTCCCGGGCCGCCAGCGCACGCGACGCCGCCGCGAGATCCGGTGCGTAGGTGGGGTTGTTGAACTGGTCGACCGGCGCCTTGACCTGTCCGCCCGCGCGCAGCGTCTTCACCGCCCGGGCGGCGAAGTTCTTCGCCTGCGCGTCCCAGCCGTAGACCACCGTCACCCGCAGCACCAGCCAATTCTCCAGCATCGCCGCGAGCATCGTCTCGACCTCGGCTTTCTGCCGCGCGTACTCGCTCAAGGGGTTCGGCGCGTCCTCTTCCCGGTACGGACCGGCCGTGCCGTCGAAGACGTAGTCGGAGGAATAGTAGACCAGCTTCGCCCCCGTGTCGCGCAACCGCCGCGCCAGCATCGCCGGCGCCTCGACGTTGAGCGCGCGCGCGGCCTGCGGGTTGGCCTCGACCCACTCGACGTTAGGATTCGCCGCCGGGAGATAGACGACGTCCGGTTCGACCTCGTCGAGCAGCCCCGCCGTCGCGTCCTCGTCGGTCAGGTCCAGCGCCCGCAAGCCCGCCACCGGATGCGTATGGTACGTGCCCGCCGCCGCGCCGTGCTGCTGCGCATCGGCCAGCAGGTGCGAGCCGATCAGCCCCGACGCCCCGATCACCAGTTCGCGCGTCATCGGTGCTTCAGCTCCCACGCGTAGGGAATATCGTTCGCGTACGGGTCCAGCCGCTCGATCTCGGCCGGATCGTGCGGGTGCGTGGCGCAGTTGGCCACCAGCGCCGGCGCGGTGCCCACGCCCATGAACCCGTTCCACACCATCGGCGGCACCGTCACCAGCCGGTACTGCTGCTCGCCGAGATAGATCTCCATCAACTCGCCGCGCGTGGCGCTCCCCTCGCGGTCGTCGTACAACACGAGCTTGATCATCCCCGCCGGCACCGCGTAGTTGAGCGTCATCGCCTTGTGGATATGCCAGGCCTTGACCACGCCGGGGTAGACCTGCGAGAAGTAGATCTCGCCGAAGGCCCGGAAGTGCGGCGCGTCCGCGCGCAGCATGTGCATGATGCAGCCGCGCTCGTCGGGGATGCGTTTCGGTTCGTGTACCGCCACGCCGTCGATCACGCTTGGCTCCCCAGATACGCGCGATACCACGTCAGCGTCTCCTTCAGCCCGTCCTCGAGCGTCCGTTTCGGGGCCCACCCGAGGCGCTTTTGGGCCTTGGTGCTGTCGAGGTACTGGTCGTGGATCTCGGCCTTGGCGGTATTGCGGATATCCGGCTCCAGATCCTCGCGCCCGATCAGTCGCCGCAGGCGATCGACGATCTCGAGCACTGTCGCCGGCTGGTGCGGCCCGAAGTTGAACGCCTCGCCCCTGACGCCCTCCTCCGCGGCGCGCGCGCCCAGCAGCAGGTACGCCTCCACGACGTCGTCGATGTGGATATAGTCGCGCACGAAGGTGCCGTCGCTGCGGATCACCGGCCGCTCGCCCTTGAGCAGGCTGCGGATCGTGCCCGGGACGATGCGGCTCCAGTTCAGATCCGCCCCGCCGTAGATGTTGCCGCAGCGGCCGATGGCGACGGGCAGGCCGTAGGTCCGCGCGTACGCCTGCGCCAGGTTGTCCGCGCAGGACTTGGAGACGTCGTACGGGAACCGGCCGTTCAGCGGCGTGGCTTCGACATACGGCAACGCCTCGGCCTCGCCGTAGGCCTTGTCGCTCGAGGCCACGACCACGCCCGCGACGACGTCGTCGAGCACGCGGCAGGCGTCGAGCAGGTTGTACGTGCCGCGGATGTTGCTCTCGAAGGTCTGCCGCGGCGAGCGGTACCCCATGCCGACCAGCGTCTGCGCGGCGAGGTGGAAGACCGTCTCCGTCTCGTGCTCGCCGATGGCCCGTTCGAGCGCGCCGTAATCCGCCAGCTCGCCGTTGACTACCGTCACGCGCGCCTCGTCGCCGCTGCGCACCAGTTCGCTCTGCGGATCCCGGTCACGCAGCAGCACCGTCACGCGTGCGTGCCGCCGCAGCAGCGCCTTGACCAGCCACGAGCCCACCAGCCCCGTGGCGCCGGTGACCAGTACCGATCGATCGTTCCAGAAATCGTCCATCCGGTCTTCCCGCCGTCTCCGCCGGTCCCAGCCGCGCAGGACCGAAAACGTCAATCCTACGCACGGGGCAGTCGCAGTCAAGTGCCGGAAACATCGTTGCGCTGCGGGAAACGGGCGGATATCATCAATGGCGGTCGGACGCCTGCCGTCGGGCGGAGTAGGAATGGACATTACTGACCACCCCCTCCACAGATCCGGACGAGCGCTGCTAACGCATCCGGCTCCTGCCTCGGGTGATGACGCCGAGGCGCTGCAAGGGATAGGGATGACACGCGCGGACGGCAGGCAAGTAGCGGTCGATCAGGCGGTACATCCGCTCCCACGTCACCCGGCCTTTCTGGCTGCGCCGGGACAGCGCGCGATGCCAGAGACGACCCACGGCGAAGCGGAAGAGCGCAATGGCCGGGCCATTCATGGGCACGCCGTAGTATCGCGTGTGCCCCTCGACCACCGACCGGAGCCACTTGCCTGTCGCGGGAATCGGGTGATGGAGACGCCGCCGCAGTTCGGCCTTGATGTTCCCCAGCTTGGCGGAAAGCCGCTTGCGCACGGTCTCCAGCACGCCGGCGTTCAGCCATTTGCGGATGAGCCGCACGACGCGCTTGTCCGCGATACGGTGCTCGCCGAACTTCACCAGCCATTCGTGATCGATGGTATCGAAAAACCCGCGAATGTCTGCATCGAGCCGGGGGCCCCGGTTGGCATTGATCGCAACAACGCGGCGAGATCGCTCGCACCGTCTTTCTCGCAACGACGCGTTAATGCCCGTGCGGTACGCTCCTCGCTTCAGCCTGTCGGAAAGGTCGAGGAGGCTGGCCTCCAGGTCCTCGCCATAGTGCCGCCACGTCTCGCCGTCCACGCCGGGGGCCGCGTCCCGCTTGAGCAGGAAGAAGGCCTCGCGGAGCGTGTCGGGGTTGTAGACGTGGTGGAGCAGCGCGGTGAACCGCACCTCCTTGTCGCTTGCCGCGACCTGACGTACCCGCGCCA
>CAYWFP010000131.1:0-8660 GCA_964457365.1 uncultured Planctomycetaceae bacterium | reverse complement strand
GTTGACCCTGCGCCGGCTGCTGTGGCTGAACTGGCTGCGCTTGCGCCGGCTGCTGTGGCTGAACTGGTTGCGCTTCCACCGGCGGTTGACCCTGCGCCGGCTGCTGTGGCTGAACTGGCTGCGCTTGCGCCGGCTGCTGCGCCTGCTGTCCTTGTTGCGGCGTTTGTGGCGGTTGCGCTTCCAGCGGCACCATGCGCGCCGGCAGCGACTGCCCCGTCGGCATGGTCACCGTCACGCCCTCGCGCCCGGGGCTCACCCGCACGGGAATGCTGCCATCGGCACGCGCGGACGGCATCGACGCGGCCGCCTGCGCCAGGTCCACCGCCACGCGAAACGGCGCCGGCACCGTGGCCCGGTCGCCGCCGACGTTCGCCGCCGGCTGTTCCCCGGCCGGGGCGGACAGGGTCGATCGCGCCGACTCCCCCGTCTGCAGTTCGAAAACCAGCCGCTCGGGCGTGGCTTCCATCACCTTCAGCGAGACGACCTGCCCCGGCCGCAGCGCCTCGGGGCTCTGCACCTGCAGGCGCAGGTTGCCCGAACGCAAGCTGTATTGTCCCGCCTCCACCTCCTCGACCACGCGCGCCTGCAGCACCATCCCCGGCCGCAGCGGGGCCTTCCCCGCGCGTCGTCCCGAGTCGGTCAGTAGCTGGCCGTAAGCGAGCGGCAATTCCGCCGACATGACATCCGTCCAAAGGCCCGCTACGCCCCGGGCCGCAAGGTATGATTCCCTCTATTGTTTGTCCCGTTTCTTGCAATTTCCTTGAAAAAACGGGGTTCGTCAAAAGATTTCGAAAAAAAACGGCCCGCGCGCGGTCTTCACCGCGTCGACAGACAGAAACAACCTTGCCCCCGTGGTGAATTAACGGCGGCGCGGCACGATGCTTGACTCGCGCCCCGGCGGCGATACAATATTATCGGTCAAGACATTACACGACTCGCAGGGATGCCCATGCCCAGTTACGCGGCGGTACAACACGACGAACGTCACAGCGTCCGCCCCTACGTTCTCGCCTTCTGCTTTCTCTGGGGCCTGATCTTCGGCTTCGTCTTCTACCTGACCAACAGCGCGACCGGCTCCAACCCCGAACAGGTCGCCGAACAACCGCCGGAAACGGAGGAACAGCCCGTCGCGACCGAGGGGTCCGAACCGGAACCGGTAGCGGAAAGCAGCAAACGGAGCGTCACCGAGGAACCGCCGGCGCAGAGGATGATCGAAATCCCCGACGGCCCCGTGACGGAGAAGCGGAGGCTGGATCCCGATCCGGTACCGACGCCGAAGGCGGAGACCGCCGAGCGGCACCTCGTCGAGAGCGCCCCGCCGCCGAGCCGGCCCTTGCACCTTCGCCCCGACTGGGGTCTGACCGGCCGGAGTATCGCGGCGCCGCCGAAGCCGATCAGCCTGGACAAGCCGGTGCCCAAGAGCGACATCCCCCCGCCGATTCCGGACGAAGAGCTTCGCCTCGACGACGACAAGCTGCCGGAACTGGATCTCTGATCTCGAGGCCCTGCCTTGCCCGATACCGTCTGCTCGCTCCTGTCGATCGGCCAGGAACTCCTTCTGGGCTTGACCGTCGACACCAACGCCGCCTGGCTCTGCCGCGAGGTTTCGGCGCTGGGCTGGCGCGTCGCGGGCGTGCGCCTGGTCCCCGACGAGCAGGAGGCCATCGTCGCGGGCCTGCGCGCCGCCGCGGGCGAGGCGGCGCTGGTGCTGGTCACCGGCGGACTCGGGCCGACGCCGGACGACCTGACGCGCGCGGCCTTCGCGGAGCTTCTGCAGCAGCCGCTGGAGGAACGCGCGGAACTGGTCGAGATGATCGCCGCGCGCTTCAAGGCCATCGGCCGCCCGATGCGGCCGGTCAACCGCGTGCAGGCGCTGATCCCCCGGACCGCCGAGGGCATCCTCAACCTCCACGGCACCGCCCCCGGCATCGCCGCGCGCTTCGGCGAGGCGCGCCTCTTCGCCATGCCCGGCGTACCGCGCGAGATGAAGCCGATGTTCGCCGAGTCGATCAAGCCGCGGATCGCCCCCGGCGGGAACGCGCTGCGCATGCGCCGTTACCACCTCTTCGGCCTGGGCGAGTCGACGGTGGGCGAGTGGATCCGCGACCAAGACGCCCCCGGCGTCGAGCTCGGCACCACCGTCGAGGACGGCGTCATCACCGTGCGCTTCCTCTCCCGCCGCAACGATGCCGACGAATGCTTCGACCGCCTCGGCGTCTCGCTCCGGCAGCATCACGGCGACATGGTTTTCGGCCGCGACGGGCAGCGCCTGGAGGAGGTCGCGCTGGCGCTGCTGCGCGCGCGCGGCGAGACGCTGGCGCTGGCCGAGAGCTGCACCGGCGGCCTGCTGGCGGAACGGCTGGTCGCGGTCCCCGGCGCCTCGGACGTGGTGCTCGAAGGCGTCGTCTGCTATGCCAACGCCGCCAAGCTCCGCCTGGGCGTAGACGAGACGGTACTGCAACGCCACGGCGCCGTCAGCGCCGAAGTGGCCGCGGCCCTGGCCGACAGCGTCCGGCGCCGCAGCGGCGCGACCTGCGGCATCGGCATCACCGGCATCGCCGGCCCCGGCGGCGGCAGCGCGGAGAAACCGGTCGGGCTGGTATGGCTTGCGCTGGCCGCGCCGGATGATATGATCTGCCTGCGGCGGCAATTCGCCAACGACCGCGACGGCAACCGCAGGCGGGCGGTGCATACCGCGCTCGACCTGCTCTGCCGGCGCGCGGCCGGCCGGCCCTTGCCGCCCGCGTGTTTCCGGCAACCCGTCAAGGAGCAGCCATGAGTCGCATCGATGCGCAAGAGGTTCGCGCCATCGCCCGCCTGGCGCGCCTGGAGCTCTCCGAGGAGGAAGTGACGCGCCTGGCGGAAAACCTGCAGAACATCCTCGCCTACGTCGACACCCTCGCCGAGGTGGATGTCGCGGACGTGGAGCCGTTCATCAACGCCGCCGCCGGCAGCAACGTCCTGCGCGCGGACGAGCCGCGACCGGGCCTGCCGCGCGAGACGGCCCTGGAGAACGCTCCCCGACAGGCGGGCGGTTTCTTCAAGGTCCCCCCGGTCCACGGCTGAGCGTCGCGACAGAATACGAAAGGAACGGCGTGGAACTGACCCGACGGAGCGCGACCGACCTGGCCCGGGCCATCCGGCAGAAAGAGGTCTCCAGCCGCGAGGTCGTCGATGCGCACCTGGCGCATATCGCGCGGCACAACCCCCGGATCGGCGCGTTCCTGCGCGTCGATGAAGAAGGCGCGCGCGCGGCCGCGGATCGTATCGACGCGCGCCTCGCCGCCGGCGAGGAGGTCGGTCCGCTGGCGGGCGTGCCGGTGGCGGTGAAGGACAACATCTGCATCGCGGGCGAGCTGACCACCTGCGCCAGCCGCATGCTCGAAAACTACCGCCCGCCGTACACCGCGCACGTGGTGGACCTGCTGCGCGAGGCGGGCGCGGTGATCCTGGGCAAGACCAACATGGACGAGTTCGCCATGGGCAGCTCCTGCGAGAACTCCGCGCTCGGCAGGACCTGCAACCCGTGGAATTACGACCACGTCCCCGGCGGCAGCTCCGGCGGCTCGGCCGCGGCGGTGGCCGCGGGCTTCGCGCCGCTGGCGCTCGGCAGCGACACCGGCGGCTCGATCCGCGCGCCGGCGAGCTTCTGCGGCGTCGTGGGGATGAAGCCGACCTACGGCGCCGTCAGCCGGCGCGGCCTGGTGGCCTTCGGCTCCAGCCTCGACCAGATCGGCCCCTTTGCCCGCACCGTCGAGGACGCCGCCCTGGCCCTGCGGGTGCTCGCCCGGCCCGATCCGCGCGATTCCACCTGCGCGCTGCAGCCGCCGCAAGGACTCGACGCCCTCGCCGCCGACGCGACAGGCCTGCGTGTCGGCGTCCCGCGCGCCTGGCTCGAGATGGACGGGCTCGAACCGGTGGTGCGCGCACGCGTCCTCGCGGCCGTCGAGACGCTCGCCGGCGAGGGCGCCACTCTCGTCGACGTCTCGCTGCCGCTGATCGATTACGCCGTGCCGACCTACTACATCGTCGCCACCGCCGAGGCCAGCAGCAACCTCGCGCGCTTCGACGGCGTCCACTACGGCCACCGCAGCGAACGCGGCGAAGACCTGCTTGCGCTCTTCAGCCACAGCCGCGAGGAAGGTTTCGGCCCCGAGGTCAAGCGCCGCATCATGCTCGGCACCTACGTCCTCTCCGCCGGCTACTACGACGCCTACTACCTGCGCGCGCTGAAGGTCCGCCGCCGCATCGCCGAGGACTTCGACGCGGCCTTCGCCAACGCCGACGTCATCGCCGCGCCGGTGACGCCCGGAACCGCCTTCGCCATCGGCGCCATCGCCGAGAGTCCGCTGCAGATGTACCTGCAGGATATCTACACCATCAGCGTCAACCTCGCGGCGCTGCCGGGAATATCGCTCCCCTGCGGCACGGACGCTTCGGGGCTGCCCATCGGCCTGCAGCTTATCGCCCCGCGGTTTCGCGACGCCACGGCCCTGCGGGCGGCCGCCGTCTGCGAACGCGGCGGCGGCGGGGGCAACCGGGTGGCGCCGCTATAGCGCGCAGGAGAGGCGTATGCCCGACCGCCGGTTGCGACTGCTCTGGATGCGCCTGATCCGGATCTACCGCCGCTTGGCGCGCAGCTCCGGCACCGCGCACGAGATCGCTCTCGGCGTGGCCGCGGGCGTGTTCGTCGCCATGACGCCGACGGTGGGGATCCAGATGGTGCTGGCGGTGATCCTGGCCACGCTGCTCAGGGCCAACCGCCTGGCGTCGCTGCCACCGGTCTGGATCACCAACCCCCTCACCGTCCCGATCATCTATCCCTTCAACTACTGGCTGGGCTTGAAGATCGTCGGCGGACCCGACCTGAAGGCCTTCGGCGCGTTTCTGAAGTCCCTGCTGACCTCGCTCGACGAGGACGGCGTGGTGGCGGCGCTGCGGCTCATGCTCGGCACCAGCGGCCGGTTGATGCTGCCGCTCTGGATGGGCTGCTGCCTCGCCGGACTGGTGCTGGCGCTGCCGGCGTACCTCCTCGCGCGCCGCTCGGTCAACCTCTTCCGCCACCGGCTGCACCGCAAGCGCGCCTCGCGCGCGGCGCGCATTCTCCGCTGGCAGTCGGCGCCCCTGCCGAGCCCGCCCGCCGACGCAGGCTACGAAATCCTCGAGGAACCGGAGGTCGACGGCGTGGACCCGCGCCGCTGATTCACGCCGCGAGACGATCGCCGGGCAGCACGCCGAACGGGTTCTGCCCCGCGCGTGCGCCGGCTTCCCGCGGTGGCGTCGGCTTCATTCCGAGGTAGGCGCAGGCGTAACCGGCCACCGCCACGCCCCACAGGTATTCGTCCACAAGGCGCACCTCCGCATCGATCCGGCATCCTCTTCCTCGCTTCCTCATCGCCTCGTCCCCCGCATGACAACGCCGGTCAAACCACCGCCAGCCGGTGCGCCGCGTGCGCGGCCATGCCCCGCAACGTCCGTTCGAATCGCGGCGGCACGAGCGGCTTGGTCATGATGCGGCTGATGACGCCGCCGGTCAGCGGCGGTAACGCCCGGTCGACCTCCGCGCGGTCGCAGAGAAGGATGCGCTCGCGCACCGTCTCCTGCGAAAGCGTCTTGCGCAAGAAGGCCAGCCCGCAACCGTCGGGCAGCGCCAGGTCGGCGACAACGATGAGCGGCTCTGCCTTCAGCATCGTCTGCGCGGCCGCGACCGTGCCGGCGGTGAAGACCTGGAAACGCTCCGCGCGCAGCCGGTCGCCCAAATACCGCAGCGTCAGCGCGTCATTCATGACCAGCAGCACCACGACCTGCTCACCGTCGACGATCATCTCTCCCCTTTCGCAATAAGCTCGGGCAAACGGTATAGCCTGAACAAATCGGATGCCAGATCGATAAAACGCCATATTGTCCCGAAAATGCCATATTTTTACGGAAATCGCCTTTGAATACGCGAAAGATGTGCCATATCGGGGCCGCGAATGCGTGTCACATCGGCCCGATTTCCGGACTGCCGCGGCAAAGATGTGTCAACGTCTGTCGGGATTACGGACAGCGACGAGAGCGCCAGCGGCCGGCCGGACCTTCGCCGCTCTCCATGTAAACGCCCAAGCCCTCCTGCAGCGTCGCGAGGATATCCTCGACCTTGTGGCCGTGGACGTAGCGCAGCCCGGGCGGGAGGCGCAGGTCCTGCGTGTACTGCCGCGGATCGAACTCGCGCACCTCGCTATCGGGCTTATCCGTCTCTCTTGGGCCACGTCACCGCCAGGAAGACCGCGCCGAAAATTGCAAACAGGATGCCGATGCCGAGGGTGACGATAAATCCCAGCCAGATGGAGAAGAAGCTGTCGCGCGTGGCGCTTGTCGGATTCTCCGGGTCGTACCGCATTGCGACCTTGTCGCCGATCGCGACGCCGGGGTCGGTGCTGCGCGCGTTGGATTCCACCGTTATCGTATCGCCGCCTTCGGGCGTGAAGCGATAGACCGGGCGGTAGAGCGTGGCGGTGGAATTGCCGACGCTCGTCTCCTCCAGCAACTCCACTACCGTCGCCTCCGTAACCCGCGAGCGCTCCCGCCAGGCGCTGATATGCCGGTGGACCAGCACCGAGACCAGCAGCATCACCACGCCGATGCCGAAGAAGAACGCGCCGATCCTCCGCGGCAGCGTATCGAGCGTCCGCGGTGTCGGCCGCCAACCCGGCGTCTCCGGTGCAGTCGTCTCATTCATGACTGTCTCCGTTTGCGAAAATGCGGCACCCGGCGATACACCGGGCATGGCGATAACGTAACGCAATGCCGGCGATTGCACCAGCAATTCTTGAACCGACAGGCCGTTTCCGGCGCTTACCGGAAAATCACGGTTTTATGCTCGTGCTGGCGCGGGATTGGCTTTACCCTCGCTGCCGTGGGCATACTTCGCGGCAGGATTACACTTTGCGAAAGGAGAACTGGATGGCAATGCCGTATCACGAACCGCCGGAGTCGCTCTCGCCGGAGGTGCGCGAGATGCACCGGGCGATCAGCAGCCTCATCGAGGAGCTCGAAGCGGTGAACTGGTACCACCAGCGCGCCGACGTCACCGCCGACCCGGAGTTGAAGGCGGTGCTCGAGCACAACCGCGACGAGGAGATCGAACACGCCTGCATGGCGCTGGAGTGGATCCGCCGGCAAATGCCGCAGTTCGACAGCGACCTGCGCACCTACCTCTTCGCCCGGGGCTCGATCACCGCGGTCGAGGAAGGCGCCGCCGGCGAAGGCGGTGCCGATACCGGCGGCAACCCCGGCGGAGATCTGGGCATCGGCTCGATGAAACAGTAACAAGGAGATCGGAAATGGCTGACATACTCAATCGCGCGCGGCGGTGGCGCTGAAGCTGGCGTAGCAGCAGGCATCATCCGAAGGCGCCGCGGCGGGAGTCGCGGCGTTTTTTTCACGGATGCTCGTCGAGGCCCATGCGGGCGTAGAGCTCCGCGTCGAACTCCGCCGCGCGGCCGGGGCAGTCGGCGCGGTGGCAGAGCTGGCAACTGCGGAAGTCGACGGCGGCGGGATAGCGGATCCCGGAGACGCTCTTGTTCGGCAGCATCAGGAACGTCTCGGTCAGGCGCACGCCCACCATGCCCTCCACCTCGCCCAGAAGGTCGAAGAGCGGGCGCTGCTCCTGGATCGGCCAGATGGAGGCGTCGCCCGAGCCCGGGCTCATGCGCGCGGCCTTGGGCAACCCGTGCACGCGGTCGATATACGCGTCGAGAAAACGCCGCGCGCAGTGCAGCAACTCAGCCTTGACCGTGTCCGCCCAGAAGCGGGCGAACGGGTCCAGACCGGCCTCCAGTTCCTCCAGTTCGTTGCCGCAGGTGGCCACGTGCGGAAAGACCTTCTCTACGTCCGCGAGGTTGGCCCGCAGCGCCCGGCTGGTAAAGGTGATCCCTGCCAGGGTCACCGTCTCCTCGCCGCGATCCTCGATGTAGCAGGTCTTGTACACCGCCTTGGGCCGGGCCAGTTCGCGGCAGCGCGCGAGCAACTCGTCGAACTCCTCGGCGTCGTCCTCGTAAAGGCTCAGGCGCGTCTTGAGCGCGGCGCCGTCGAGATCGAAGGGGATCTCGTCGAGGATGATCGGGGCGGTCATAGCCGGCCATTGTCGCGACAAACCGGGAAAAGGCAATGCGCATTACGAAAATACGGCCTAACAATTTTTTGCCTTGCGATAATCAACCCCAGCCGTGGAAAATGTACCGCATTACCGGGGAAGGAGCGGAGTCATGGCCATGAGCATCGCCGAGTTGATGGAGCAGAGCGGCGTCAAGTTCGGCACCAGCGGCGCGCGCGGCCTGGTCACCGCCATGACCGACCGCGTCTGCTACGCCTACACTCTTGGCTTCCTGCAATACCTCGAACAGCAGGGCGAGTTGAAGCCGTCCATGGACGACAAGCGCGTGGCCGTCGCGGGCGATCTGCGCGCGTCCACCCCGCGGATCATGGACGCGGCAGCCGCGGCGGTCCGGGACAAGGGGTACGAGCCGTTCCACTGCGACACCGTTCCCTCGCCGGCGGTGGCGCTCTTCGGCCTGCAGCAGAAGATCCCCGCGGTCATGGTCACCGGCAGCCACATCCCCGAGGACCGCAACGGCATCAAGTACAACAAGGCCGCCGGCGAGATCCTCAAGGACGAC
>CAYWFP010000130.1:0-8824 GCA_964457365.1 uncultured Planctomycetaceae bacterium | reverse complement strand
CTCCGCCCGGCAGGTCCGAGACGACGTATGCGGAGTTCATCCGCCGGCACATGGATACCCTCGTGGCGTGCGACTTCTTCACCAAAGAAATCCGCACGATCTTCGGCACGTTCACGGCGTACATGCTCGTGTTTATCCATCTGGAGAGCCGGCGGGTGTGGATCAGCCCGTCGACGCTGCATCCGACGGGCGAGTGGACGAAGCGGCAGGCCCTCAACTACCAGATGGCGGCGGAGGATATGGGCATTAACATTCGCTACGTGATCCGCGACCGCGACAGCAAGTACAACGAGGGCTTCGACCGGCTGTGGGAGGACGAGGACGTGGAGGTGATCGACACGCCCATCGCCGCGCCGAACTGCAACGCGTTCGCAGAGTCTTGGATTTCAAACCTCAAGCGCGAGTGCCTGAACTGGTTCACCTGCTTCAGCCTGGACCACTTGGACTATATTGTTCGGCAGTATGAGAAGTATCACAACACGGTACGGCCACACCGGGGGCTGGGGAACTCGCCGCCGGATCCGAAAGCCTGCAGTCCGGGCGAGGGCAAGGTGAAACGTCGGGCTGTGCTGGGCGGGTTGCTGAATCATTACTATCGGGAGGCGGCGTGAAGGCACAGCAGGTCGGGAGCGCCTGACGGCGCGCGCCGTGGCGGGGGCGGTGCTGGCAGTGGTGGGGGTGGGGATGCTGTTTCTGTAGGTTCGGCAGAAACGCGTACCGGGTATCGGGCCACACCTCTTATGCACACCTGCCGGGCGATACGTGACGACCTCGTTCTCTCTTGACGCGTTCCGCTTCCTCTTCTACAGTGCCGCGTGAAGGAGGGGCGGGATGTACAGGACGGCGGTGGCGTTTCTGGGGCTGATGGCTGTCGGGCTGCTGGCGGCGTACGGGCTGGGCGTGTTCTCCGGAGGCGGCGCGTCGCAAGCGGATTCGGCGTTAGACACGAGCGGGCAGACGTCACCGGAAGAGCAGGCGGCGGAGCGTGCCACAGCGGACCGGGCCGGGCAAGATGTACCTTCCGGCGAAGCGGATCACGCTGCGGATACGGCTGTCAGCCCGGTCGGCAAACCCGAATTCTTCCCGCCTGCGCTGGCCGTGCTGCAGCAGCCGTCGACGTCGATGGCGTCGCTTGGCGAGCAGATGGACGCGGTCCGGGACGTCAAGCTTGATGACGAGGGCGAGACGCTGCGGGCGCTCCGGTGGCTGCTGTGGCAGAAGAAGCGCGAGCTGGTTCTGCGCAACGAAGTCGCCAACCGCCTGGACCGGGCGAACCCGGACTGGCTGGCCGGGGATTACCTGGGCATGAGCGGGGATCCTGAGCAGCCGGAGCAGTGGCGCGGCTACTGCGTGCAGCACTTGAAGAGCGTGGTGGCGCATCACGGCGGCGAGCCGGGGGTGAAGGCGCTGCAGGCGGCGGCGAGAGGGGGCGACCCGGCGGTGCGTCACCAGGCGGTCTACTCGCTGGCGGAGCTGGCGCAGGAGAAGCAGTGGCTCACCCGGAACCCGACGGCATATGCGCAGACGGTCGAGGCGATCGAGAGCGCGTTCGATTCCGGCGAGGCGGGTCTGACCGAGAGCGGGCTGCGTGCGTCGATGCTGCTGGAGCTGATCGAACTCGCCGGGAAGGCGGAGGCGCTGGCGGCGGATACGAAGGAGCCGGCGCGGGTGCGGGTGGCGGCGGTGCAGGCGCTGGGGGTGATCGGGCGTGCCGAGAGCGTGGCGGTCCTGGAGAAGTGCCGCGGGGCGAGCGAACACCGGTATGTTAATCTCTTCGCCGGTAAGAGCCTGGAGAAGCTGAAGAGGCGTTTTCCGGAGTAGCGCGACGGCGGCCTCTCCGCATCCACACCGTCCCGAAAGCGCCGGAATCCTTTTTCTGAATTTCCATATCCCGCACCGACAAGACGTTGTGAATTCTTGCGCAACCCTCATCGGATTCCCGATTGACCCGAAATCCCGCCCGTGGTAGAAGTGCTCTCGACTGTCGGATATTACGGATACACAAGCAGTCATTCGGGCAGGGCGTCGTTTCAGGCATCGGGACCGGGGCATGTCTGCGGTGCGTTCGGCGATGCCGGGCGGATGCCGCCACGGATGATCGAGAAAGCGATTTGCGGGAAAAGGGGAGAGTGATGCGCAGACTGATCGGGCTGACTCTGATCGCGGCGTTGTGGCTGAGTGTCGCGCAGGGCGCGGAACGGATCTGGACCGGGGCGGCGGACAGGTCGGCCTCGAACCCGGCCAACTGGCAGGACAACGCGCTCCCCGTGGACGGCGATACGGTGGTGCTGCAGTCGGGGGATCTGGAGTGGGACCTGACGGCGGAGCTAAGCGGTTGGAGACAGCCGGCCGCTTACACTGGAACGGTAACGCTGGCGAAAACGCTGACGGTGACGGGCGATCTGGAGCTTGCCGGCGGGGTTCTGGAGGATGGCGGGCATACGATCGCGCTCGGGGGCGACTGGAGGCGCGGCGGCGGGACGCTGCGGGCGACGGGGCTTCTCGATCTGACCGGCGGCGACCAGGGGATTTACGGCGCCAACGACTTCGCGTCGCTGCGGAAGGTGGTGACGACGGCGGCGCGCACGGCGGTTCGTACCGTTTCCTGGCCGGCGACGGCGCGAACAACGGTCATATCGAGATTCCCAACTCGCCGGCACTGGAGAACGTGCAGGAGAGCGACTACTCGATCTCGCTGTGGGTGAAGCCCTTGTCGGTGCCGCCCGGCGAGGGCGAGCAGAACCTGGCCGCGTACGCCCTGTGCATGAAGGAGGGTCAGCACTCGGGTCTGGTGTATCTGCGGGACAAGCATTTCCAGATGGACCACTGGACGGAGGGTCCGGGCTGGTGGGGCGTGAAGACGCAAGGGGAGTACGAGCCGGGGCAGTGGTATCACGTGGTGGCGACCATCGACATTGCCACGGGGTATTCGCGGATCTACGTCGACGGCGCGCTGGCGGGCTTCCGTGACTGGAACACGCGCCCGTCGAAGGAGTATAACCAGCTTCCGTGGCGCATCGGCATCGCCGCGCCGGAGGCGGACGAGTGGCGCTGGTCGGCGCACGCCAACATCGACGACGTGCGGATCTACAACCGCGTGCTGGACGTGGACGAGGTGGCGGCGCTGCACGGGGACGAGCTGGCGATCTGGACGGGGCTGGCCCCGGAGGACGACAACTGGTCGACGCCTGGCAACTGGTCGACCAATGCGGTGCCGACGGGGAATACCCGCGTCTTCTTCAAGAGCCTGGCGGCGAGCGACTGCATCCTGGACACGGACGCGGAGGTGCAGGACCTGCTGATCGCCGCGGATTACCCGGGGGTGCTGCGCGCGGGGGAGAGGACGATCACCGTCTGCGGCGGATACTTCGACATCCGCGAGAACGGGGCGGGGTTCGATCCGGGTACGGGGACGATCCGGCTGGCCGGTCCGGGGGCGCAGGAGCTGCTGGCGCCGAACAACTTCGCGTTCTCGAAAGTGGAGGCCGCGGCCGGCACGATGATCCTGAACGCGGCGGCGCGTTTCGATTCGCTAGTACTGAGCGGCGCCTCGGCCCGTTTCCACAGTCATCTCACGGCGAAGGCATTCCGCATCGAGCAGAGCTGCACGGTCACCTTCCAGGCCGGGCGGCGGCTGCAGGCCGATTCGTTCGCGTTTACCGGCTCGGAGAGCGATCCGGTCATTCTGCGCAGCCACGACCGGGAGCGGGCGTGGCAGTTCCGGTTCATGAACAAGGGCCCGCAGTCGGCGAGCCACGTGCGCGTCAGCGACAGCGACGCGAGCAGCAGCGCCGCGCCGATCGACGGGACCGTCGGCTGCAAGGATCTCGGGGGCAACGTCAACTGGATCTTCTCGCCGGCGGCGGGCGTGCATATCCCGACGGGCAGCGCGGTCTCTCCGGTGAGCATCGAAGGCTGGCAGCAGGGCGGCGTGCGGAAGCCGATCACCATCACCGGCGGGGCCGCGGGGGCGGTCGAGCCGGCATTCGTGGGCGAGCGTTTCTGGTACGCGAACGTGGCGTTGTACGAGGAAGGCGCCACGCCCGTCACCGTCGACGGCAACGGCGAGGAGGTGGTGACGCAGCCGGTGACGTGGACGCCGACGTATATCGGTTCGGACTCGGCCGACCGGATCGTGATCCGCGAGGGCGACAGCCTGCTGCTGGGCGCGTGGCAGGAGGGCGCGTCGTCGATCTCGATCGATGCCGACGGCGACGAAGCATACGAATACACCGGCGGCAACGGCGAGACCTTCGCGGTGAGGTATGCGGACGCGGGCGAGTATATCGTGACGGCGAAGGCCGACGGGGTGGTGACCGGGAGTCTGGCGGTCTGCGTGGTGGCGGTGGACTTCGGCGGGCCGATCGCGTGCGAGGTGGATTTCGAGCGCGAGAAGTCGATCGGTATCGAGGGCGGTGTCTGTGCCGACCTGGCCTTTACCGGGATCGACCTGGACGTCCGGGTGAAGGAGCCCGAGGCCGGGGGCGCGCGGCTGTTTCTGCGTCCGAAGGTCAAGGATGATAACGCCGGCGTCATCGCGCGCATCGGCGGCGAGACCGGCCCCATCTGCGCGGTGGAGAAGCTGCGGTCGTTCGTCTTCGTGCACCTGAGCCGGCGATTCGTCGGCGTGACGCTGGAGGAGGACGGTTTCAAGCGCGGGCTGGTGCGCGTGCGGGTGGAGCCGCGGACGGTGGTGGACAACGACAAGCCGGAGTCTTCCGAGGAGGAGGGGCTGTTTTACGAGTTCCACAGCATTGTTCCGAACTCGGTATTTCTGAGAAACGGCGAGTCGACGCTGCGTCTGCATTCGCGGGAGCTGGACGAGAACGGGGAGGTGGAGCTGGAGGTGCTGCTCTCGCCCGATACGCGGCCGCTCTGCTACACGGTCAAGGCCGTGCAGATCAATTCGCCCGAGGAGATCATCAGCAGCACCTTCGGGCTGATCAATCCCTTCGAGATGGGCGTCGGCGCGGGGCTGTACCTGCAGCGGGAGCTGACGCACGAGCTGGCGCGCGAGAACGAGCCGAACCTGGACGAGAACGGCAGGCAGATCTTCCAGGTCTGGGACCGGCAGGAGAACGGGAAGATCGACGGGCGCTGGACCTCGCGCATCCTCGCCTCGGGCTACGATTCGGCCTCGCTGGAGACGGCGTTCTTCGAGGGCGGGTATATCGTCGACGAGCCGCTGCCGAACCGCTGGTACACTTCGTTCGTGCAGCGGGGCAGCGACTGGAACGGGCAGACCTTCGGCACCAAGCTCAAGCCCGGCAGGATGTGGGGCGGCGCGGCGGTGATGGACAACGGGTACGCCGACCGGGACGAGGTGACGATGACGCCCGGAAGGATCGACTGGGCGGGCGGGCTGCCCTACAGCTATCCGGCGGCGAACATCTACCCCAATCACTGGGATTTCGTCTGCACCGAGGTGGATACCCGGGACGGAATCTTCGCCCCGACGTTCAATCCGCAGTTCACCGACCATGGCTTCCACAAGGGGAACATGTTCGGGGCGATGGACGTGGTGATCGGCGGCGACGACGCGATCAAGGGCGAGAAGACGGGGCGCTACATCGTCGACAACTCGCGGCCGGGCGGCATCTTCAGCAACCAGACCACCCAGACGAAGTATTCGCTCTGGGGCGCGAGTCACGAGGCGATCGCGCCGGGGGCGGTGAACGTGGGGCGTCTGGAAGTGGACGGGTATACCGGCGAAGAAGATATATCTTCGCGCGACCGCTTCCCCTTCGGCGCGGGCGTGAACGTCTACCCGGTGGAGGGCTACGGGGAGGGCGAGGTGTACCGGCGCACGGTGCACGAGGGCGCGGTCGGCACGGCCAACCCGACGCCGATTCACATCACCTTCCGCGCCAGGCCCGGCACCGAGGTCAACGTCGGCGTGACCGTGGCCGATGCCGTGGGCGGCAAGACGCCGAATGCGTGGCTGAGCGATTCCGATACGGCGATCTTCGAGGACCGCGGGGACGCGGGGGTCTTCGTCTGGGAGGGAGATCCGGACGAGGACGGGAACGAGGCGGTCCCGGCCGAGCGGGTGATCTATCTTCGCCTGCAGGCGCAGCCGCTTCCCGGCAGCGACGGCGAGGGCTTCCACGACGCGGTGCTGTATCTGTACGGGCTGTGCCCGAGCGAGGCGCGGGACGATCTGAAGGTGGTGGTCTTCGGTGAGGAGGTGATCGTCGTCAAGGCGCGCGAGGAGTACGAGCAGGCGCATCATCACAAGGCCGACGACTATGTCTCGCCGGTGAAACGCTGGACCGTGACCGACGACGAGCCGTTCAGCGTCTTCGGCGTGGATATGGATGTGGACAGCGACAACACCCGCCCGAACGTGCTCGAAGAGGACGGCAACCCGGACGAGCTGGACCCCGAGCGCACCGAAGAGGAGGACAACGTCGAGGTGAAGGAGCCGGGGAAGATCTTCGGCGCGCATCTGGACGACTTCGACGAGGACGGCGTGCCGGACTTCGCCGACGGCTACGGCCGATTCGAGGAGGAGAGCGGGGAGATCTCGCCGACAGACAAGAACGGCGACGACGATACGGCCGACCCGTGCGATCTGGACCGTTTCGCGCGGGTGGTGGTGGAGCTGGACCTCGCGGATATCGCGGCGGTGCCGCCGGAGACGAAGGTGCGCTTTACCTACTCCGCGGCGGACCCGTCGCAGGTGCAGCGCGTGGGCGACGGCGAGGAAGAGCCGTATGTTTACCAGCCCGGGCCGGGGAATCCGGAGGACGAGGACTGGGGGGCGCTGCGGTTGTGGACAAAGGACGCGTGGGTGAGGCGCGACGGGAATCCCGCGAACGCCGGCGGCGACTACATCAAGCCCTGCCGCAACCTGCACGACGAGAGCGAGGACGAGTCGGCGGTCTACACCTGGGAGCAGCTCACCGTCGAGGACGACTCGGCCACGGCCGAGAGCGAGGACAACCGAATCGACGCGAAGACGCTGCGGCTCTTCGCCGAAGGCATCAAGCCCGGCACGCATCGCATCGGGATCGAATTCGACTTCGAAGGCACGTGCGACTGGCGCGGGGGCGACCTGGCCACGGCGACGGTGATCGTGATGGAGTTTGTCATCCCGGCCGAGGACTACTACGACGCGGAGAGCCCGAATTACGACGCCGAGCGCGTGCCGACCGATTTCGTCGGCGTGAGCGATCCGCGACCGACGGTGGAGATCGGCTCGGCCACGGCCAGTGTCACCGGCGATACGTGCACCGTGAACCTGGAGAACATCGTCGTGCTCGACCCCATCGCCGACAACGTCCCGCGCGGCGGCGGTGCGGATATCGAGAGCATCTCCGTCAGCGTCGACGGCGGGACCGGCTCGACCGTGGCGCTGAACAATGTCGAGGCCGGCGTCTCCGGCTTCTGGCGGCAGCATCCGTACGAAGGGCGCGCCAGCACCTCGGTCAGCTTCCCGGCCGAAGCCGGCACGCATATCGTCCGCGTCGAGACCTCCGAGAACGCCGCCGGCAACACCGGCTTCGCCGAGGTGGCGGTGACGCTGGAGCAGCGCGAGATCCCCGGTACCGGAGGAAGCAATGGCGCCGGCGGCATGGGCGAGGACGTGGTCCTCAATATCTATGTCCCCGAGCCGCTCCTGCTGACGCGGGAGGATTCCATCCGCTTCTACCGCGGCGAGCGTGAGCCCGAAGACGGTGACTCCGAGCTTGTCGAGAACCTGCCGCTTCTGGACAATCCGCCGCAGCCGACGGAGTGGACCGGTGGCGGGTGGCGTGAATTCCGGGCCTATCTTCGCGAGCTTCGCGCGTATCTGCGGGAGCTGGCGGCGTGGTCTGCCGACCTTGCCCGCCAACAGCGCCGCCCGGTCTTCTACGGCACCGTCAACGGCCGGCCCTGCGAGATCACGCTGCTGCGCGCGCCGCGCTCGCGCGACAACGTCCGCGAAAACCTTCGCGCGCGGTTCTCGTATGTCATCTCCGGCCGAACCGTCGAGCGGATCGTGCGTTTCAATGAAACGGAAGCGGACAGCAACCTCTACCGCGCGGTGCTCGCCGACCCGACGCCGGAGGTACTGGACGCGAGCCTCTTCCTGCCCGCGGACCTTGCGGCGGGCGGTGCCGAGGCGGTACAATTGTATCTGGGCGCGCACGAGCCGCTGGTCGACGACCCGGCGCTGACGGAGACCGCGCCGGCCTCCGGCGTCTTCGCCGGGGACTTCTTCGACGGGACGACGGCGGCGCTGACGATCACGCATGTCCTGCGCGCCCAGCCCGACGGCACCGCCGCGTGGGAGCCGCTCGTGAACGGCGCGCTGGCCCTGGATCCGGACAGGCCCGACATGGTCAAGACCACGCTAACGCTCACCTACCCCGACGGCGCCGTCATGCAGTTCGGCGAGAATGTGTATACCGAGACGGGGGAGGATTCGAGGGTGTTTCGGGCTGGGGTTGGGGGTGTTGAACCATCGGATGCAATTAGTTCAGCCGTAGAGGTTAGGCACAATATCCTCATTTCGTGCAACCCTACTGCCACGACAAGGGATTCTGTTACGTTCTACGAAGGAGATGAAGTTCCTGTGTCTGGCGGCGCAGTTCTGGTAGAGAACGTGGATGAGATTGACAGGTCTGTGTTCTACGGTATTCATGCAATTACTGATGTGCCCACGCGCATCATCATTGAGCAGTTCTCTGGCCTTACTGGTGATGTGGACAAGGCGTTAGTGCACTACGGCTATGATTTGGGGGATGGCTTTGTGACGGCCTATCGAGCAGAATTCATCGAGACAGCCCCTGAAAGTGGCTTGTTCACTTTCGTGTGGACTACTGGCTATGATGGAAGC
>CAYWFP010000129.1:0-8890 GCA_964457365.1 uncultured Planctomycetaceae bacterium | reverse complement strand
TCCCTCCACACCACCGGCACCTCCAGCTGCATCAATGCATGCAGGGAAATTGGTTCGTTGCCAGCCACGACCTCTTCCTGAATGCGCGGGCTCAGTTGCCCGAAGCGAATGGTTCTGCGAACCAGCGCAGGATCGAGACGCATATCCTCAGCCAGCTCCCTGGCGTTGCCGTACTTGCCCTCGTCGATTCACTTCTGCCACACATAGGCCCGCGCCAGGGCAATGGCCAGGGGCGACGGCTTCTCTTCGGCTTGCTCGCCTGCATACGGATCATCTGGTAGCACGATCTGCTTGTGCCTGCCGCCGCGTGCGCGGGCGAAGTCTTCGACGGGCCGTGGACGAATCCGCCGAAGCTGCCGGAGCCGGAGGGCAAGGTCGTCAGGGTCGAAAACGAGGCCGAGCTGCAGCGGGCGGTGGCCAACCTGCAGTCCGGCACCACGATCCTCCTGGCCAAGGGAGAATATCGCCTGACCAACACCGTCCACCTGCGTGGCGGTCATAAGAACATCGCCCTCCGCGGCGAGACCGGCAAGCGCGAGGACGTGGTGCTGATCGGCCGGGGCATGCGCAATAAGGACTACGGCAACGTCCCCCACGGCATCATGGTCAGCGACTGCACTGACGTCCTGATCGCCATATTGCCGCTACGCAGCGCCAACGCGCCATGCCGGCACGGCGTTACGGCATTGCGCTGCTTCTGGCCCGGCCGTTGCTTGGCCCTGTGGCGACATGCAAGGTGGCCTTAAGAACTGGCGTCGACTTGGTTCCGTTAGCGTCATACGCAGCATGCTTACCGCCGATGCTGCTTGCGCCGCTTGGCTTTGAGCAGGCGTTCGGTATACGTCGCCGCCTCTTCCGGAACCTCGACCGGCGCTTCCTTCGGCGATGAAGCCGGAACCGTTGTTCCGGCGGGTCGGGCAGGTTCGTTCGCGTCCTTCGCTTCGGTCGGGAAGGTGAACGTCTCCGGATCCGGTCCCGCGGCGAGTTCGGGCGCGCGGCCCCGCTGCATCGCCCGGCGCTTGACCTGCACCAGTCGCGAGAGGCGCTCGTCCTCAGGCGGTGCTTCGTCCCGGCGGGCCAGGACGCCGCGCACTTTGGCGAAGATGTCGTGGTGGTCGATCATGACCCGGCGCAGCAGGACGTCCAGCGGGAAAATCAGGCCGAAGAGCGCCAGGAATAATCCCCAGCAGTCGTGGTAGGCGGTCGCCGCCGGCAGCTCGTCGCGGCTGAACAGCTCTTCCGGCGGATCCAGCGTGGAGAGCAAGCGCCCCCCGCCGGCGCCGGCGATCCGGTGCAGCGTCTGCATGTCCGCGGCAAGGTCCATGCTCTCGGCGCTGAACGGCTTGGCCGCGCCGTCGTAGGCGGCGACGTCCTCGGCTCCTTCCGGCCCTTCTCCGCGCACGGCGATCTCGTACCGTCCGGCCTTGTCGGCCTCGAACTCGGTCTCGTAGGTGAACGCGCCGGTCTGCCGCAGCCGCAGCCGCTTCACCTGCGCGTCGGGATCGGTCACCGAGGCGGTCAGGTCGAGAAACGACAAAGCTTCCCCGTCCTCGCCGATGGCGTGGGCAACGATCCGTCCGCGAGCGCCCTCGATGGTGGTGATCAGCCGCAGGTTCGCCGGCTGTTCCCGCAGAACACGATAGACCAGGTTGCTCCAGAAGTTGGCGAACTGCTCCCACGCCAGCCAGTCGCGCCCCCAGCGGTTCTTGGCGTCGGAGGTGAAGGCGACGGTGTGCCCAAGGCCGTACCGCCAGTGCGCGAGAATCGGATCTTCGTTCTCGTTGGTGCTCACCAGCGGAACCGAGGCCTTCGGCTTGGCGGTCGTGCCCACGTAGCCGTGCAGCGGCGGCAGCGATACCGTCGGAACAGGCTGCAGGAGTTCGTCGCCCGCGTCAGCCACGGCGGGGGTGAATGTCTCCTCGAAGAGCAGCGCCCGCTTGACCACCATCGATTCCTTGATGAAGATGCGCGGCAACTGGCTCGGGTTCCGGATGTAATGGAACCGCCCGCCGCCGCGGAGCGCGATCTCCTGCATCAGCGGCTGCCCGTTCTTCTCGCCGATGCCGATGGTGGAGACGGTGATGCCCTGCTGCGCCGCCTGTTGCATCAGCGCCATCAGCCCGCGGCTGTCTGACTGGCCGTCGGAGAGGAGGACGATATGCTTGACCGTCGCCTTCACCGGGATCAGACCCGCGAGCGCCTCCCGCAGCGCGGCGATGATATCCGTGCCGCCGCCGGAGCCGAGGGTGGCGATCTGCGCGCGGATGGCCTGCCGGTCCCGCGCCGGCACCGGCGCGACCAGCCAGTTCGGCGCCGAGTCGAAGTCGATGATGCCGATGTAGTCGTGCGGACCGAGGACGTCCACCGCGCCGCTGGCGGCGGCCTTGGCGAAGGCGAGCTTCCTCCCGTCCATGCTGCCGGAGCGGTCGATGACCAGCACCAGCGCGCCGTTGGGCATGACCTTCTTGTGCTTGAGGTCCATGTCCACCGGCAACGCCTTCTCGATCGGCGTGTCGCGGTAGTTGCCCGCGCCGAAGGCGTGCTCGCCGCCGATCATGACCAGCCCCGTCCCCTGGCCGTCGACGAGCGCGCGGATGCGCTCCATGCGGCCGGGGCCGAGATACTCCGCGGCGAGGTTATCGATGACGATGCAGTCGTAGGTGACCAGCGACTCGGCGTCGGGGATCGTCTGCGCGTCACGCAGCGTGAGCGAGATCGCCGGCGCGTCGCCGCCTTCCCCGCCCCGGTAGAGCCGCAACCCCTTCACCAGCGCTTCATGCAGAAGCGGCCGGTAGCCTTCGGCCCCGCCGAGGTTGCCGTCGATGTAGAGTACCTGCGGCGGCCCGGCGACGCGGGTGAAGGCGTAGGCGACGTTGTTGTCGTGGATGCGGTCGTCGCTGGCGCGCAGCGAGGTCACGCTGACGCGGAAGGTGCGGACACCCGCCGACTCGCCGCCCTTGTCGATCGCCACGGGAAGGGTGAAATGGTTCACCCCCTTCTTCAGGTCCACCTGCGAGCGCGAGACCGGTGTCCCGCCCTGGTGTACCTCCAGCAGCGCCTCGGTCGCGTGCGTGCTGCGCACCAGCACGCGCAGTTCCGTCGCGAGTCCGGCGTAGATGCGGCCCGGGAGGTCCGCCTTCTCCAGCAGGATTTCGTTGTCGTAGCGGTACTCCACCGGCAGGACGTCGACGCGCACTCCCATGGCGCGCAGGCGTTCGGCCTCGGCCACCGCGTCGCTGCGATTCTGGTTGCCGTCGCTGACGAGGACGATTCGCTTGCGCGTATCCAGCGGGAAAGTCGAGGCCGCCAGCCGCAGGGCCTTGGCGATATCGGTGCCGCTGCGCTCGACCACGCCCTGCCGCTCCAGGCTCAGCGGCAGCTCGCTGGGCGGCTGCTCGCAGGAGGCGTCGGCACCGAAGTAGATCAGCCCCGCACGGTCGTGGAGCGGTTTCTTCCCGACCGCGGAGCGGACGTACTCGTTGAGTTCATCTTTCCGCTCGGCGGGAATGGAGTCGGAGATATCCTTGACGAAGTAGACCGCTACCGCGTCGGAGGCGCGGTTCCACTGCGGGCGGGCCAGGGCGACCACCAGCCCGGTGACGAGCAGAAGCCGCAACGCCAGGGCGCTCGCACCCCGCAGACGCGACAGCCCCGCGAGGCTGTTGCGGCCGATCCACCAGACCAGCGGCAGCAGAAGCGGCAGCAGCACCAGCCACTGCGGTTGATCGAACGTGAACGGCAGGGGAGTATTCATCGTATGCGCCCTTCGTGTGGTTCACGTCTCATGATAACGATCAGCAAGTCCCGCCGGTTCATTTGCCAGCCGTCGGAGCGTGTCGTACTGCGGAGTGTATTCTGCCATGTGCCGTCAAGGGAATCAACCGGTTTCCGAAGGCGGGAGAAGAGCGGCGGCTAGGCGGGCGTTTTCCTGTGATTACGGCTCATGCCACTGCCTCACCCCACATACCACCACACCTCCGCCGCCGGCGTCTCGTCCAGCACCCCCGAGAGCATCCGGAGCTGCTCGCGCTTGTAGTCGATGAGTTCCCGCCGGGTCGAATCACGGTGCCGGCGACTGCGTCTACCCACCATCTTTTTGATCCAGCTATCCATCTCCCACTCGGCCCACAGCATCTCGCGGACGGCAGGATCGACCTCGGCCGGATCAAGGGCCCGACAGGTAGGAGGCAGGCCGATGTGAGGGCGGCTGGGGTTCAGGCAGGGCATTGTCTGGGGTTTCCTGATAACGACTTATGCTTTTCCCCTCCGACACCGGAGGGGTTTTAGCCGATCATCCTGCGGTTGCTCTCCAACGTTCTCTGCTGCCACTTTGCCGCCGCCTGCACTGCCTGAAGCCCAGGAGGCAGATCCGCAGGAGCCGCCTCGTTATCTTCGGACACGGCGGCTGCGGCTTCTTCTCCATATGCGCCCGACAGCAGTGGCACTAGAACTTCGGGGGTGAATCCCAGCGATTCGGCCACCGCTATCGCCTGCCTGAGCCGCGCGTGCAAGCACAGGAGTTCGAGCGAAGGATTATCGCCGATCAGCGGATGGATATCGGCAATCGACCGCTCGCCGTGTTTCCAGGCCAGGCCCTTCCACAGAAAATCATCCTCTGTCGGGCCGCGCAGGGCGGCGGGTACGAGGATCTCCCGGATCACCCAGTCGGCATGCTCGCGCCGTCCCCGCACGTCGAAAAACAGTTCGTGAAAAACGTAGTGCCGCAGGTCCGCGCCGTGCTGCGCGTTGGCCGCTTCCTGCTCGCCCGACAGGATCCGGGCCTCGAGTTGCCAGCGGGCGGGACCGTAATTGCGGCGCACGCAGAGAGCCCACCGAACCGCATCGCAGAGTCGTGCGTTCTGCGCCGGGTCGAGTTCCTCCCCCGTCTCCTCCACGCTCAGCCGCGCATCGAGGCCAAGCCGGATGAGGGCCGCCACCTCGCTGGCTGCATCGCCGGCAGTCACCTCGCCACGTTCGCGCGCCCGGCGATACCGCCTCCACCGCCAGTCCGGAGGCAGGTCGTCGCCGGTGCGTTCGGCAATGGAGACCAAGATCGTGCGCCGGGGAAAGACGATTCTCTTGCCGTCCAAATATGGCATCTCCGACGGAGGGATTGCGCCGGCCCCCTGTGTTGGATCGGAAAAACCGTTCTCGTCTATTTTCTGCGCCGCCTTCATGTGTCGGTCGCCTCGCTCTCCGGATGAACCCATCGATCGTACAAAACCGGCTTCCGCGGTCGGCCCCGCTTCGGCGGATGATTCCACGGCGCTGCTACCAGCAAGGCCTCCACCCCGCCCGGTACCGACAGCGCCTGCCGCACAAGCCGCATGCAGCGGCGGCGGTGGCCCTCGGTAATGGTGGGAGGGAAGTGCTCGCGGGCGAAGGCTTGGGCCTGCCGGCGTATCTCGTGGCCGGCACGGATGTGGTCTTTACTAATCGAGCGGCAGGCCTTTAGTTGATCCCGGTGGTTCCTCTGCCAGGCCTGCAGGAGCCGCCGGGCCTCGATCGCCTCCTCTGCCGTCGGCAGCCACCGGCTTTCCAGCCTGCAGCCCTTCGCGTCGCGCATACGCCAGCGCAGCCGGGCGCGCCTGTCGGATGCCTGGACATATCCCTGCCGACAGAGCGTCGACTTGCGGGCGGTCATCCAGCGTCGCAGTTCCTCAACCCGCCGCTGCGTTCGTGCGTCCATGCCGTGTCCCTTCCGTCGCGACCAGATGCAGCTTCGGCCGGACCGGTCCGCCGGCCTTGTGCTTATTAAGCCGCCGGTCCTTCAGAAGCTTCGACCGGGCGGCAATCAGCTTGGTGATATGCAGCTCGTATTGGGCGGCCAGGGCAAGCTCGCGTTCGATCTCATCGGTAAGGTTGTCGCCGTCGGCCGCGTCGATACGCAGCTGGAGAATGAGCGACCGGCAGTCGAGCAGCTCCGCCACGCTCGTCCGGAGCGCCACTTCGAGCGCGAAGTCCTCCAGTTGGTCGGCGTCGAGATCCTGCAGGGCCTGCTTCAGATCGCGCGTATACGGCACCCGGCCAATACCGTTGGCGCCCGGGCCAAGGTGGCGCATGTAGCAGCGGATCATGTCGGCAAGTGTGTCGAGTTTGTTGTTGGTCTCGTCATCCATGCGCCACTCCTCCGGCAAGCACAGATGCGATTATCGATATTTTGTCGGCCGGATGCCAACGCGGAGGCGGGGTTCGGCGACAATAACATGCAGCCCGCAACTCGTCACACGCTCCCCGCACCTCGGCCTCCCCGCCGCCGCGCTTCATGTCCTTCCGGCCCTCCTGCCTGCGATCTCCGCGCCCGCATCTCCCCCTTCGGCGCTCCCCGTTCCCACGCTGCCGGCGTCTGTTCCTCCGGCTGCTGCGGCACTGTCGCCGCGTACTGCCGACACCTGCCACCTGCCGGCCTGTCTGGCTGTTCCGCACCGCCGCCTCTCTGCGGGCTCTGTCTCTTCTGCGGCACTGCTGCCGGATTGCTCGCCGTTCCGCCCCACCGCGTCCTCTCCTTCTCGACGGGCGGTAATCCCATCCCTCTTTCTCTCATCGCCGCTTCGCATCTGCGCCTCCTGCTGCCGACGCTGGCGCACACCTTGCTCGTCGACTCTCTGTGCGAACTTCCGCTCTGCCTCACCTGCTCGGGCATGCCGGTTGTCTCCGGCACCCTCCGCTCCTCCCGGCCGCGCTCTCTCCTGCCGGGGTAGCGGTTCCTGTCCGGGGCTTCCGGCACCCCCTCGGCACCATCGCTGCGGCCGGCAGCCGGTTCCTTCACGACGCCTCCCGCAGTACCGGGTTCAGCTCCACCAGCTCCCCCAGCACCGCCAGCGGATGACGCTGCTGGACGTCGGCGATATGCCGCAGGAACTCGCACACCATCCGGGTGATCTCCTGCCGCTGGTCGGATGCCATCTGGCCGAAGACCTGCCCGTTCGTGCCGACCTGCAGGAGAAAGAACAGGTGGGTGTAGTCCTCGCGCAGGGCCTCCTCCCGGACGAACTCCGGCAGGATGCACGGCACCTCCCTGATCTGCAGCCCCGGACTGTCCCTCCAACCCGGTGCGGACTTCTCCGCCAGCTCCGCCGCCCACGCGTTCATCTCCAGCAGCTCGACCAGCACCTCCCAGCCGCTTCGCCCCTCGATGAAGCCGATGGCCTTGAGGCGCAGACATACCTTGTTCGTGAGGTTCTGCCGCCGCCGGGGCGAGAGCGCGCCCCAGCGGTCGAGATCCAGTCCCTTTCGCAGGCAGTCGAGCACGTCCTCGTAATGCTCGTACGTACGGTCCTGCACGGCCCGGTCGGGCAGGCGGAACAGGCGCTTGGATGTGAGCTTCATGGTCTTGCTTCCTTGATGGCCGGGTTCGCCTTGGCAATCAGTATGCGGACGAGATGAAGAATAGAGAGGGTGGTTGACAAATGAGCATCAACCCTCTCGTCATATGCAAGCTCCTCTATAAACCATTGAAGTGCGGCGATGGCTTCCTCCGCAGCGCCGTGCAGAGGCGCACCAAACAACTCTGCCTTTTCGACAACGCCTGTGGCCCATTCTCTGAACCCCTTCTTGGAGCGGAGTAGCTTCTTGACGGCGGCGAATACTTCTTCATCCCAATCCTCGTCGATCCGCTTGAGGACGATGTCGGGGGCCGACTCTTCCGCCGCCGGGTCTTCCCCCGACTCGTCCGGATCGGGTCCGTCTTCGCCGGATTCGGGTGCGTCCGATCGCCCGTCCGAAGTGGTAGAAACCGACACCTGTCGTTTCTTACCAACCGCCGCATCCTTCGCCCGTTTCTTCCGGACTGTCTGTGCCGACAAGCCGGCCTGCTCCGCCGCTTCGTCGACCGACAACGAGGTGTCCAGCGCGACGGCGTTCTTCTCTTCTCGCGCCGCCGCCAGGACCTTGTCCAGATAGCGCTCGACCGTCCGCGTGGACACGGCGAGGGTGTCGGCGATGGCGGCGTTGTCGTATCCGTCCTTGTGCAGTCGGATGGCCGCGGCCTTGCGCTCCTCGGCCGTCAGCGACAGGCCGTGCCGCGAGTTCTCCTCGACGGCGATCCGGAAGGCCTCCTTCAAGCTGTCCACGCGGACCCGGCGCACGAGCATCTTCTTCTCGCCGCGATTCTTGGCCGCCAAGTACCGGGTGCAGCCGCTGCCGATGACGTTGTTCAGTTCCTCGATCTCGCTCTCGAAGACGAGGGGCGGGTCGAACTCGTCGGGCTTCCTCTCGGCGTAGCGCTTGGCCGCCGCCTCCTGAACGGGGCCGCCGCTGCCGTCGGGCAGGCGGGGGTTGATGTCGGGGTTGATCTTGAGCGTGCTCAGCGGAACAGGCTGGGATTTGATATCGGTGTACGTGGTCATCTGGTTCTCCTTGAGGTCAGCTTCACATTCTCCGGCGTCGGAGAAGCCCTTCCAGACGCCGCCCATCCCGGAGGACCGCGAGGGGCAAAGGGCGAGCCGGGCCGAGCGCACGCAGCGAGTGCGCCGATTACTTGGATGGTAAGCGCAGAAAGACCGGTCATGTCCTGCCCCGGGGGAGGGATTTGAACCCTCGGCCTCCGGGTTATGAGTTTTGGAAACAACCCTTATATGACAACAGGTTACAAGAATTTGGTGCACGGAAAGTGCACGGTCACGCGTTCAAGAAATGAAAAATGAAGTGAAATGAAGTGGTGGTAACCGCAGTGAATTGAAGTGAACTGTAGCAGCCTTTCTGTGCCACATTCTGGTTACAAACCCGACGAGTTACCAGACGAGCGGGCTCCTCGGCCTTCCCAAAACCCGGGCTGGCGGTATACTGCGCCCCTCCCCCACCTAGCGGGGTGGAAAAAGGATGTCGCGTCCGTAGCGCCCAGCTTTTCAGCCCGTTTTTCACGCAAGGACACTGCCATGTCGGTCGCCTT
>CAYWFP010000128.1:0-8933 GCA_964457365.1 uncultured Planctomycetaceae bacterium | reverse complement strand
TGCCGTTCGGCCTGCCCGGCGTCAACAAGAAGGACAAGGTCTCCAACGGCAACTATGTCTGGATCAGCTACTTCTACAGCTACTTGGGCGAGCATGGCAGGGCGGGGTTCGTCATGTCGTCCCAGGCGTCCAGTGCCGGGCGCGATGAAGCGAAGGTTCGCCAGAAACTTGTCGAGACTGGTGACGTGGATGTCATGATCGCCATCCGGTCGAACTTCTTCTACACCCGTACCGTCCCCTGCGAACTGTGGTTCCTGAACCGTGACAAGCCGGAGCAGCATGGCGACAAAGTGCTGATGATCGACGCGCGGAACATCTACCGCAAAGTTACCCGCAAAATTTACGACTTCAGCCCGGAGCAGGAACAGAACCTCCTGGCCATTGTCTGGCTGTATCGCGGCCACACCGAGAAGTATCTTGACCTCGTGGCGAGCTACTGCCAGCGTTGCCTCGACGAAGGTGAAGGCTGCTTCACCGCACAGGACGACGATGGCGAGACGATCGAGCCCTTGCCGACTTTCACCGGCTCACTGGCGGCACTGCGGAAAGCACTCGATCCGTTCCTCAAGAACTTGTCCGCCGATGGCCCGCAAGCGGAACCGCTCAAGGAACTGGACGAGGCGGTTCCCACATTCATGGGCGATGTAGATGCCTTCCAGAAGGCTTTGGCCAAAGAACAGAACGCATGGAAGAAACAGAAGGCGACCAACGGCGAACTGAAGAAGGCGGTCGACCGTCTCGGCCCATTGGCGGAGGCCAGCCGCAACCTCGTCAAGCAGACCGACCTGCTCTACAAGCTCGCGTGTCGCGTCATCGAAACATGCGAGAACGAGTGCGAGGCCCGCGATAGCGACGCTTGGGCCAACCGCGACATTACCCGAGCTCGCAAGGCCGCCGACGAAGCCCGCCAACTGGCCGTCGAGCAGCTCAAGCAGGTCCGCTACTTTTGGCGGCAGGCCCATTGGCTGACTGATCGCTTCCCGGAAGCGAAGCTGTGCGACGTTGAAGGCCTGGTTAAGCTGGTGGACAAAGCCGAGATCGAGGCGAACGACTGGTCCCTCACGCCCGGTCGCTACGTGGGCGTCGCTCCCGAGGAAGTGGACGAGGACTTCGACTTCGAGGAAGCACTACGTGACATCCACGTAGAGCTGGACGACCTCAATACCGAGGCCGTGCAACTGGCCGCGATGATCAAGAAGAACTTCGAGGAGCTGGGTGTATGACGGCCAAACGGACATCCTTAGACAGCTATGTTGATATAAATCCTGAGGGGATCACCAAATCATATCCTCATGATCTTATTGAATACATTGATATTTCATCAGTGGGGACTGGCTACATGGTCGAGTACCCTAGGCCGTTGAAGCTGTCTGAGGCACCGAGCCGGGCAAAGAGGATTGTCCGCAACGGCGATACGATCTTGGCCACGGTACGCCCTAACCTTAGGTCCTTCCTCTACGTGACGCAGGCTAATAGCAACACAATAGCCTCCACGGGCTTCGCAGTACTGAGAGCCAAGTGCAACGCAGACCCCCGCTTCGTCTATTACGCTGTCACCGATCCTCGTTTCACTGGCTACCTGACCAATAACACAAAAGGCACTTCTTATCCGGCTGTTGATTCAGACACGGTGTTGCGAGGAGAAGTTCCTCGATTCACACTGGAGCAGCAACGCCGTATTTCGGCAGCCCTGTCGGGCTATGACAACCTGATCGAGAACAATCGACGGCGGATTCAGTTGCTGGAAGAGTCGGCGCGGTTGCTTTACAAGGAATGGTTCGTCCACCTCCGCTTTCCCGGCCATGAGCACGTCAAGGTCATCGACGGTGTTCCGGAGAGGTGGGAGGCTGGGGCGATAGGTGATTTGGGAGAAGTCATAACCGGAAAGACGCCTAGCAAAAAGAAGCCAGAGAACTTCGGAAGCGATTTACCCTTCATTAAAACTCCGGACATACACGGCAACGCAATTGTTGTCCATACAGAAGAGTCGCTTTCAGAAGAAGGGGCTAAAATACAGGCTAAGAAGACACTACCACCACGGTCGGTTCTTGTTTCTTGCATAGGGACAGTTGGAGCTGTGGCATTTAACGCTTCGCAAGCTCAGACTAATCAACAGATCAACAGCATCGTTCCTACAAGCGAATCAGTCACGTATTGGGTTTACTTCATGGCGAAGGAATTGAAGCCCTTGCTTGAAGGAATGGGTGGCGGTGCAACGATGGCTAATGTGAATAAATCAAAATTCTCTGGAATCAAAATAGTTATTCCATCCAAGCAACTGCTGGAGCTTTTCTCAAAATTCGCAAAGCTAGCCTTTGACCAGATTGAGAATCTGACAATTAGTAATGCGCGGCTCGCCAAAGCTCGCGACCTCCTCCTGCCCAGACTGATGAACGGGGAGATAGCCGTATGAGCGGCCTCAAGGCAATCGAGAAAAGGGTCTTTGAAGACCTGTTGGGGATGGGAAGCGGTTATGTGCTCGACTTCTCGAACAACACGTTTGCCGAGTTTTTCCGTGAGACCGTCAACATCGACATCTACGCACCAAAATACGCATTCAACGGCGATTCGAAGGCCAAGCGGTTACGCGCATTCTGGGAAACCGAACCGGATGCCTTGGTCGGTAAGGTACTCACCGGATTGTTGGAAGTCTGGCAGTACACCGCCGCACGGGATGGACAGGCAAGCAATTCTTCACAATACCAACAGGCGGCGGGGATTGTCGCCCGGTTGACCGGCAAACAACCTGATCCGGTGGCTACCGAGCAGGAATTCCTGCAACGGCGATTTCAGAACATCTCTATCAAAAACCTTTCCATCGAAACCAGCCTGGTGCCAGTGTTGGAGTCTCGTTTGGCGGAAGCACAGACTTGTCTGGCATCCGCTCCGCTGGCTACCATTTTTCTGTGCGGCAGCATTATGGAAGGCATCCTACTGGGCATCGCCTTGCAAAAGCCCAAAGAATTCAACTTGGCCGCCAATTCGCCGAAAGACAAGAACAACAAGGTCAAGCCATTGCACGAGTGGTCGCTGGCGCAGTTTATCGATGTCGCCCACGGATTAGGAGCGTTGAAACTGGATGTCAAAAAGTTCAGCCATGAACTGCGAGATTTCCGCAACTACATTCATCCCTATCAGCAGCTCACATCCAAATTCACGCCCGACAAGCATACGGCCGAGATCTGCATGCAAGTACTGAAGGCAGCCATCGCCGATTTATCAGGAGGCCGGAAATGAGCGGCTACACCGAAGACAGCCTTGTTCAGCAGACGACAGCGGAGTACATGGAGCAGCAGCTCGGCTGGCAGTCGGTATATGCCTACAACAACGAGGACTTCGGGCCTGACAGCCTGCTGGGTCGGTCGTCGGACCGCGAGGTGGTGCTGACTCGACCGCTACGGGCCAAGCTCATGGCGCTCAATCCGGGCCTGCCAGGGGAAGCCTACGATGATGCCGTGCGGCAAATTGTTACAACGACAGCGACGCAATCGCTGGCGGCAACAAACCGGGAGAAGTACACATTGCTTCGCGATGGCGTCCAGGTCACCTTCCGCAACGACAAGGGCGAGCGCGTACGCCAGCGCCTGCGTGTTTTTGATTTTGCCGAACCGACGAATAACGACTTTCTCTGTGTGCGGGAGCTGTGGGTGCGAGGCGACCTGTATCGCCGCCGGGCGGACATCGTGGGATTTGTCAATGGCCTTCCGCTGCTGTTCATGGAGTTAAAGAACGTCAGCAAGGATATCCGTGCTGCATACGAGCGGAACTTCAAGGACTACAAGGACACTATCCCGCACCTGTTCCATCACAACGCGCTGGTAGTTCTGGCAAACGGGGTCGATGCGAAGCTGGGGTCGATGACGAGTCGCTTTGAGCACTTTCACGAATGGAAACGTCTTGCAGAGGACCAACCGGGCGTGGTCGACATGGAGACTCTGCTCAAGGGCATTTGCGAGAAGACAAACTTCATGGACATTGTGGAGAACTTCATTCTCTTCGATGACTCTGCTGGAGAGCCTAAGAAGATCCTGGCCCGCAACCACCAGTTCCTGGGCGTCAACCGGGCTGTCGAGGCCGTACGCGACCGGAAAAGCCGGGACGGAAAGCTGGGCGTGTTCTGGCATACCCAAGGCGCGGGCAAGAGTTATTCAATGGTGATGTTCACGCGGAAAATCCACCGTAAGCTCGGCGGGAACTTCACGTTCCTGGTGTTGACTGACCGTGACGATCTGGATACGCAGATATACAAGACCTTCGCCGGATGCGGCGTGGTGGACAACGACCGAGACCCGTGTCGGGCGTCTAGCGGCAACCATCTCAGCCAATTACTTGCCCAGCACAAGTCGCACATTTTCTCGTTGATCCAGAAATTCAACCAGGATGTAAATCCTGACGAGGGATACACGCAGCGCAACGATGTGATCGTGATCACGGACGAGGCGCACCGTACCCAGTACGGGACCTTGGCGCTCAACATGCGCAACGCACTGCCGAACGCCAGCTACATCGGGTTCACGGGCACGCCGCTGTTCAAGGATGACGAGATCACCAGACGGGTGTTTGGCGGCTACATCTCGACATATGACTTCCAGCGCGCCGTCGAGGACAAGGCCACGGTGCCGCTGTACTACGATGCACGCGGCGACAAACTCGGTGTGGCGGTGGGCGACCTGAATGATCGGATCGCCGAAAAGTTGGAAGAACTTGAAACTGACGACATTGATGTGGAGCAGCGCCTGGAGCAGGAGCTGAAGCGCGACTATCAAATCATCACGGCTGACAAGCGGTTGAACCAGATGGCCCGCGATTTTGTGCTGCACTATTCGAAGGCATGGGAAACCGGCAAGGCCATGCTGGTCTGCATCGACAAGATAACCTGCGTGCGGATGTACAACATGATCGTCAAGTACTGGAACGAGCGCATCGCTGAGTTGGAGGCGGCATTGCCTTCAGCCACCGATGACCAGGATGAGCAATACCGACGACGGCAGATTGAGTGGATGCGCCAGTCACGCACGGCTGTTGTCGTGAGCGAGGAGCAAAGCGAGGTTGAGAAGTTCCGCAAGTGGGACCTGGACATCACACCACATCGCCGCCTCATCAAGGAAGGCATGGACCTCCCAGAGAGTATGCGTCGGCTGCCACAGTTCCGAAACATGCAGAGACTGGCTCTGGAAGACGCGTTCAAGGAAGAGCAGCACCCGTTCCGGATCGCCATCGTCTGCGCGATGTGGCTGACCGGCTTCGATGTACCGAGCCTTTCGACGTTATACTTGGACAAACCGCTGAAGGCGCACACCCTGATGCAGGCCATCGCGCGGGCGAATCGCGTGAACGAAGGCAAGAACAACGGGATGATCGTAGACTACTGCGGCATCCTGAAGAATCTTCGTAAGGCACTGGCGACATTTGCCGGAACCGGCGACGGCAGTCGCGGCGGCGAGGGTGGCGAAACTGAACCAGCCAAACCTGACGATGAACTCTTGGCTGACCTGGCCGAGGCTATCGCTTTTGTGCGCGGGTTCCTTGACGAGCGAAGCGCGTCACTGGACAACATCATCACACAGACGGGCTTTGCCCGGAATGCGGCCATTCTTGCCGCCAAGGAAGCAGCCAACGAGAACGACGAGACACGGAAGAGGTTCGAGGTGATGTGCCGCGCTGTGTTTACAAAATTCAAGGCGTGTATAATTGTCGAGGGTGTCAATGCGCATCGAGCCGACTACGACGCCATCAACGTGGTCTATAAGAGTTTGCAGCAGGATCGCGAGAAAGCGGACATTTCCGATATCATCCGACAACTGCATCAAGTGGTTGACGAGGCAATTGACACTCAGTCTGACCACGTTGGCGAGGATTCCGAGGCCTATGACATCAGCAAGATCGACTTCGACCGGCTGCGGCAGGAGTTTGAGCGAATCCCGGCTAAGCGGACTACTGTGCAGAATCTCAAAACGGCCATTGAACAACGTTTGCAGCGACTGCTCCAGCAGAACCCGCTTCGCACCGACTTCCAGAGGCACTACGAGGAGATCGTCGCGGAATACAATCGCGAGAAGGACCGGATGACCATCGAGAAGACCTTCGAGGCGCTGCTGCAACTCATGGGCGAGATGAGTGATGAAGAGAGCCGCGCCGTTCGTGAAGGTCTTGACGAAGAGTCGCTGGCGTTGTTTGACCTGCTAAAGAAACCGGACCTGTCGCCCAAGGAGATCAAGCGCATCAAGGGCGTGGCTATCGAATTGCTAGAAACGCTCAAGACGGAAAAGTTGCGTGTTGACCACTGGACGGACAAGGAGGCCACCCGCGATGCAGTTCGCTTAGCCATCAGGGACTTCCTATGGAGCGAGTCAACCGGCCTCCCTGTTGACCAATACACAGAGGATGACGTGCAGACACGAGCCGAAGAGGTCTACCGCCACGTGTATCGCGTCTACCCGACACTGCCTTCGCCGTACTACGCTAATAGCGAAGTCGCATGATTTTGATCAGGTGCTCGTCACAAGTCTGTGCAAATGGTGATGCCGAATACGGTTCGCTAGACCTATGTGGGTTTTTATTGACGTTGGTTCAGGATTGAAGGCGATTCTTGGGCGACCCAAACAAGTGACTGCCATCAGCGGGAGTGTTAGCCATGGATGTGAAGAACGACTTGGATGGGAAGATGGCGGTCTTATTCAAGGAATTGTCAAAAGCACTCACGGAATACCTTCAAGCCGTTCTGCCGAAACTTCAGGCTGCGAGATGGTGGGATGATCTGGTTGTTCGAAACCTATCGCGCCAGCAATCTGATCATTTGAAGCGTTCTTCGGAGCAAACTCTGGCATCCCTGGACTTGGCAGCCCTCCTGCGTGTGTTTGACGCCAACTGGTGGGAATTGTCTCAAAAAAACTCCCTGCCGCCAGATTGTCGTAACTACCTGAAGGAAATGCAGTCGATTCGAAACAGATGGGCTCACTCCAATGCACTTTCTGAATCGACGGAGTTGGTCTACCGGGATATCGATACCGCCCAGCGCCTTTTGACAGCCATTGCTCCCGAAAACCATACCATTGACGCTTTATCAAACCTGAAGCAAGAAATACTGGGACTGAATAGTCCTCGCAGTCGACCGGATAATACAGCGCCGGTAGTTGAACCGTGCTCGGAGCATACATACAATCTTGATTCGTCGTTTTCGATTGGCCAGATCGTCAGAATGCGTTCAGATCCTGAGAAGAGTGGCGCAGTCGTGGGCATTTCTAAAGCTGAGCCCGAGTATAGATACGAAGTATTCGTCAATGGCGAAAAACGCACATTCTATGCGTCCCAACTATTGCCCGAGGCGGTATCTCCTGCAGAATGCAGCAAGGTTGCTGAAGCCGATGCGTTTCAGGCGAGGCTTTCGGCCTTACAGATAGCTCGCCCAGGCGGCACCACACTGTTTTCACTGAACGCGGCGAGAGTCGATTTTATCCCTTACCAGTTCCGGCCTGTCATCAAGTTTATGCATGCTGAACGACCTCGACTGCTTATCGCAGACAGCGTAGGTGTTGGTAAGACCATCGAGGCAGGACTGATCTTACGGGAACTTCAGGCCCGACGCGAAATGCAAAACGTGCTCATCGTTTGTCCCAAGCCACTTGTCGCAGAAAGGAAGTGGCAATCAGAAATGCGGCGGTTTGACGAGCGGTTTGTTCATTTAGACGGACGGGGGCTGCGCCATTGTATTGAAGAGACAGACCTGGAAGGGCAATGGGACCCTCAGCATCCCCGTGTGATCATCCCATACTCACTCTTTGATGAGAAACTCCTGCACGGTGCCCAGGGAAGAACCAAACGAAAAGGACTTCTTGATCTCGATCCTCCGCCGAGATTCGACATGGTCATCGTTGACGAGGCCCATCACATTCGCAACCCGAATACATTTGGCCATCAGGGTGTTCGGTTTTTTTGCGATCATGCAGAGGCCGTATTGTTTATGACCGCAACCCCCCTGCAAATGGGAGACCATGACCTTTTTGTCCTCCTCAGGGCACTCCGGCCGGATCTTGTAATCGATCAGGCAAGCTATGAGGAAATGGCCGCGCCCAATCCAGCAATCAATCGTGCCGTTAGTCTGGCTCGCGGGGCGGGTCAGAACTGGCAAGAAGAGGCCCAGGCGGCCCTCGCCGAAGCTGCCGGTACTGCTTGGGGGCGGGCTGTCTACCCATCCGATCCCGCCTACATCAAGACCAACGAGATTCTCAACGATGCTAGCATTACTGACCAGAAACGGGTTGCGGCAATATCGACCCTTGAGGCTCTCCATTCATTCGCCGGAATCATCAATCGTACTCGACGTCGAGATATTGGAGACTTCACCATACGCAAGCCAAGGACACTTTCCGTTGACTTCACAGAAGCTCAACGTGAACTTCACGATAGCCTTCTTGCTGTTCAAGCACGCATCCTGTCCCTTCTGCATGGGAATACATGCATTGCTTTCATGATGTCTACGATAAGGCGGCAGGCCGCCAGTTGCATTTTCGGGTTGGCACCGATGATCAAGGATATATTGACTCGGCGCTTGGATGAATTGGGCATCGAAGACTGCGACTACGAGGAAGGACCTGGCGATCAGGCTAAGAATACTCTCGCGAAGGAAATCGCTTCTGTAACGGAACAGGCAGCCAGTCTCCCCCCGGACGACCCCAAGCTCAATGCTTTTCTAGATGTAATCAAGGATAAGCAAGACGCAACAAATCTCAGAATCATGGTTTTCAGTACGTTTCGACACACCCTTAGGTATCTGGAAGGCAAGCTTAGAGCCTGCGAGGTTCGCGTCGGCCTGATTCACGGCGATGTGGGAGATGAAGAACGCCGCGAACTTCGCAGGCGATTCAAGATGCCAAGTGAGGCAAGAGAAGCCATTGATGTCCTGCTTTTCTCAGAGGTTGGTTGCGAAGGCTTGG
>CAYWFP010000127.1:0-8951 GCA_964457365.1 uncultured Planctomycetaceae bacterium | reverse complement strand
GTCCAACCAGGACTCACGGGAGAAAGGAACCTTGCGAATCCCGTGAACGCTTACCTTTTTTCACGCAATTCTTTCGCGACACAGGAGAAACGCCTTATGAGCAAACGGGGATGGCCGGGCCGTGTCTTGGCGACGGGAATACCGCTGCTGTTCTTCCTGGCAGGCCACAGCGCCCGGGGAATGGAGAATCAAACCTCGTCGGGACAGGTCGCGCAGGTGGATACGCCCATCATCCGGTTGCCGCTGATGCAGAATCCGCCGACGATCGACGGAATCTTCGAGGAGAAGGAATGGGAGGACGCCTCGGCGCTCTCGTCTTTCTGGTACGACTACGGCCAGTCGCATTTCTATTTCCTCGCGCCCTACCAGACGCAGTTGCAGGTCTATCTCGGCTACGACAAGGACAACCTCTACATCTGCTACAACTCCCCGGTCTACCCGGAGAAGAGCTGGCTCAAGGCGCGCGCGCGCCACAACGACGTCATCGGCCACGCGCTCTACGGCCTGCAATGGGACGACCATGTCGAACTGGAGATCCGCCCGTATCACGACAACCGCGTCGGTTTCCGCAGTGGCCTCTTCAAGTGGTTCGCCAATCCCTTCAACGTCTACAGCGACCAGTACTGGAGCCCCGTACACGGCGAGGGCAAGCGCTGGCGCAGCGGCACCCGGGTCCGCTCCACGGTCGACGGCGAGCGCTGGGTGCTGGAGATGCAGGTGCCGCTGGAGAACCTCAAGTACAAGGACTACACGAAGACGGAGGAGAACGGCGGCGAGATGGTGCCGCTGCCGCCGCCGGACGGGACCGCCTACCGCTGCTGGTTCACCCGCGGCATCGGCGGCAACGGCGCCTTCTTCAACGTCTTCGACAACCATTCGTGGAACACCACCAAGACCAAGATGGTCTTCGACTCCCGCTGCGTGGGCTTCCAGATCAACGACCTGGGCCCGATCATGGAGGACCAGATCGACGTCGAACTGACGCTGAAAAACCACAACACGCGCTCGGAGACGGTGCAACTGGGCTTCTTCATCGAGAACGCCGAGGGGCTGATCTACTCGAGCTACGACGACGACGTCACGCAGGAAGGGCTGGTGGAGCTCAAGCCCGGCGAGGTGCGGACGCTACGACTGCGCAAGCGCTTCCCCGGCATCAGCCGCGACGGCAACAGCCTCTGGTTCGACGTGCGCAGCGCCGGCACGCCGGCGAAGATCCTCCACCGCACGCGGCTGGTCCAGTTCCACTCGATGGACGGCGGCGTGGTCGACAACATCCCCTTCCGCTGGCGGCGCGTCGACGTCATCGCCAAGCTGCGCCCGCCGCGCAAGGACTTCGACTTCTGGTACGCCTTCTCGCCGTACAAGAACCGGCTCTCGGCGGTGGTCGACCGCGGCATCTACGGCGCCAGCGAAGGCGCCAAGCGGGCGGTCGAGGCCAAGCTCATTCTCATGGCCGACGACGAGGACGAGACCGAGATCCTGGAGAAGGACGTTCCCTTCGAGGACGATTACGCCATCTTTCTCGTGGATCTGCCGGAGCTGAAGGAAGGCAAGTACAAGGTCAGCCTGCTGCTCTTCGACGAGAACAAGCGCATCGTCGGCGAGGAGAACCCCGGCCCCTTCGCCAAGGCCAGCTACAACTGGGAGCACAACAAGCTCGGCCTCGACGACGTGGTCTGGGAGCCGTACGTGCCGATCCGCGCCGACGAAACCGGCTTCGAGACGCTCAAGCACCGCTTCACGCTCGCCCCCTCGGGCCTGCCGGCGCAGATCCATATCAAGCCCGATCCGCGCGAATTGCCGCTGGAGCTCCGCGCCGCGCCGTCCAAGGCCACGCCCGAGACGCTGCTGACGTGCGGGCGCGGCGACCAGCTGCGCGCCCCGATCCGCCTCACCGCGACGGTGGACGGCCGGGAGGTCGAGGCCGAGGTGGTCGAGCCGGCCAAGCGCGTGCGCACCTGGAAGAGCGAAGTGGAGTACGCGTCCGCGCTGAAGCTCGCGGGGATGGATATCGCGCTGCGGACCCAGTACGACTGCGACGGCGCGATGCGGGTCCGGCTGAAGTACGGCGCCGAGGCGCCGGTGCGGATCGAACGGATGCAACTGGTGGCCGATATCGCCGGCCTCGTGGACATGGGCTTCTGCTCCACCGGCGGGGGCATGATCGGCGCCGACCGCTGGGAGATCTCGCTGCCGGATACCCCGGGCGTCATCTGGGACAGCAAGGACGTGGAGCGCGCCGATCTCTTCTACAGCCACTTCGTGCCGTGGGCGTGGTTCGGCTCGGGCGACCGGGGCTTCAGCTGGTTGGCCAACAGCGACGAGCACTGGATGCTCGACAAGGACGGCTCCTCCATGCGGCTCGAGCGCGACGAGGCGGGCCGCGTCAGCTGGAAGGTCTTCTTCGTCAACCACCCCGCCACGGTCGAGGGCGCGCGCGAGCTGGAGTTCATGATGCTGACCCACCCCTCGCGGTCCAAGCCCGCGGATCACCGCACCCACGCCTGGTTCTTCCGCGGGCCCAAGTGGGCGGACAAGTATTTCGCACTTAAGAAAACCGAGTCGGAAGACAATCTGAACATGGAACGCGTCCATGCGATCAAGTATTACGCCAACCGTGGTGTCGCCGAGGATGAAGCGTTGAAGAAACTGGCGGAGGAGGATCCCCTGAACTTCGCGGCGCAGACAGCGCCGTGGCAACGTTTCTATCAACTTCGCGGCGTGATGGAGGCCTTCCCCGGCTTCATCTCCAATTCGCACACGGGGGAGCTGACCGGGCGGAACAAGCCCATCGTCACCGACCGCACCGCGCAGCGCGTCGACGAGGAGGGCAAGGTCGAGACCTACAAGGTAGAGGGACTGCCCGGCGCGGCGTGCACGATGAACAAGTGCTGGCAGGATCTCTTCGTCTACTACCTCGAGCGCTGGGTGCGCATCGCGCGCGCGCACGGCTTCTGGTGGGACGAGACCTGGCCGGGATACCGCGACGGCTGCCTGGCCAACGGCGGCGCCTACCTCCGGGACCCGGCGACGGTGGCCGAAGGGGAGCTTCCGTGGCAGGACACCTACGTCACGCTGCACATGCGCGACTTCATGAAACGCCTGGCGCGCGTCTACAAGACGAACGGCGTGCCGCTGCGGAATCACTTCTGGGCCAACGACAGCGCGACGATGTTCGCCTCCTTCGGCTGGAACACGCTGCTGGTGGAGGAGGCCTGCGCGGATCCGAAGTCGATGGAGATCGACAACGTCGTCGCCTACCCCATTTCGATCTTCCGCTACGCGGCGCACCCGTTCACCGGCCTGGTGGCGCAGATCACCTCCAAGGGCATTGTCGAGACCGGCGACGACAAGGTATACGACCGGCAGTACATCGGCCGCGCGCTGCTGCACGATATCGGCATGCTCCCCGGCGGCCCGCACGGCAGGCACGTCCACATCGAGCAGTTCATGCGCGTCTTCCACGCTCTGGACGACTTCGGCTTCTTCGCCGAGGAGACCACCGAGTTCATTCCCTACTGGCGCGGGCAGACGGTCGCGCGTTGCACGAACGACGGGGAAGCGCCGGCGAAGAAGATCTACCTCACCGCGTATCGACGCCCGTTCGAGAAGGACGGGAAAACGGGCTACCACGCCGTCCTGGTGGTCATGAACGAAAACGACAAGGCGGTGGAACTGCCGTTGCGGCTGATCGATGTCGGGAAGCTCCTGGGCGGCCCGAATACGCTCACGCACGCCGAGGTTTCCGGCACGCTGCCCGCAGCGCTGGAGGGCTGGTACGCGAACCTGGCCGAAGAGCGCGCGGCGCAGGTGGTGCTGCAGGACCTGGAGAGCGGCGGGGTGGCGGGACGCATCGACGGCGCCGAGGAGAGCTACGGGCCGCTGTATCTCAAACCGCACGACTATCGCCTGCTGTACGCGCGGCACGTGGAGTAGGATCGACGACGCGCGCCGGCGCGGTCGCGGCGCGGGCTTGGAAGGACAGGGTGACACGATGAACGACGTACCGCGAGCGGAAGCGATCGAGAACTCCGGCAAGACGACGAGGCGCTTGGCGGCGCTGCTGCTGGCGGCGCTGCTGCTGGCGGCGCTGCTGCTGGCGGCGCTGCTGTCGATCTCGCCGGCGGTGGCGGGCGAGGCGCTGCCGGCGCCGACCCTCGAAGGGCAGACGGTCAAGACGCTTCGGCACGAGATCGAACTGGCGCCGACGGGGTTGCCCAAACAGATTCACATCAAGGCCGCGCCGTCGGAGGTGCCGCTGCCGCAGAGAAACAAGGACGCCGCGCCCGAGGCGGCGGTGCTGCGCCGGATCGGCCGCGGGGCGCAGTTGCGCGCGCCGCTGCGGCTGCTCGCGCAGGTCGAGGGCAAGGAGGTCGAGGCCGAAGGAACCGCGCGGATCGAAGCGGAGAACGGCGCGGTAACGGTGACGGCGGAGCTTCAGGCCGCCGGCCGCGCGCTCGCGTTCGCGGCGCGTTACGGTCGCGACGGCGCCCTGACGGCCACCCTCACCGGCACGGGCGGCGGCGAGGTCGAGTCGCTCGCGCTGGCGGTCGATCTGGCGTACGTGCCGGACACGCTGGTCGTCGGACCGGCCGTGGGCGACAAGCCCGTCGCGCTGCCGGCGAGCGATTTCGAACCGGGCGCGGAGGACGGCCTGATCTGGGGCAATGCCGAGGCCGATGCCGAGAAGGGCGGCCGCGCCATGCCGGGCGTGGTGCCGCACCTCTATGTCGGCGACGGCGACCGCGGCTTCACCTTCCTCACGCGGAAAGAAGGCTGGCCGGTCGATCCGAAGGTCTCGAGCATGACGCTCACGCGCGGGGACGCCGGCACGTCCTGGCGCATCCTCTTCGTCAACCATCCGCAACCGGTGGAGCAGGTGAAGGTCGACTTCGCGCTGATACCTCACCCGGCCCGCATGCCCGCGAAGAACGCGCGGCAACTCGCCTGGCTGAGGTGGCCCGACGCGGCGGCCCAGGTCATGCCGGTCACGCTCGCGGCCCGCGCGGAGCTGGCCGGCAAGCCGATCGCCTGCGCCCGTGCCGATACCGCCGTGGCCAACGAGGGTTTCGTGCAGTACGGCCTTCTGGCAGGGCCCGCCGGCGGCGACGGCTTGTCCGCGGCACAGAATCCGGCCGCCGTCTGCCCGCTGCCGCTCTTCCGTTACCTCTCCGGTACGCATACGGGGCTGACGATGCGCGTGCGCTCCAACGGCGTGAACCTGATCCGGCCGGGCATGAACCCGGCCCCCGACCGCGTGGTGATCGCGCGGGCGCTGCTGCACGACATCGGCCTCGACGGCCGGGGGCTGGCGCATCTGGCCGAAGCCCGACGCATCGCCGCGGCGCTGCACGAGTTCGGCTACTTCGAGGCCGACGGCCAGACGGAGACGATCCCCTACTGGCGCTCGCAGGCGCTGCTCCGCTACGGCGAGGCGTTCGACCCGGAAAGCGGCCTGGAGGTGACGGAGAAGGATCCGAACGAAGAAGTGCGGGTAACGCTCTACCGGCGGCCGTATACGCAAGGCAGGAAGACCGGCTACCAGGTCCTCTTCGTCGTGGCCAACGAGAACGCGACGCCCGTCCGCGACCGGCTCTTCGTCCCCGATCCGGCGGCGGTCTTCGGCGGCGGCAACCGCCTGACGCTCGAGGCGATCCGCAAGAGCTACGACTACTCCGTCGTCCCGCCCGCGGGCGACTGGTCGCTTCAATATGTCAAGGGCGGCCGCGCCAACGCGCGGGTGTTCCACCTGCGGGATCTGGAGGACAACGGCGCGGTCCAGGGAACGAAGCCGAAGGCCGGCGGGGCCGAGATCTACGGGCCGCTCCATATCGACGGCCACGACTTCCGGCTGCTCTGGGGTTACTGGCTGCCGTAGACGGGAAAGGCCGGCGTCAGGTCGGCAATCGGGAGACGAACGCATGCGCAGCTTGCTTCTGCTGGCCACCGTACTGCTGGGCCACGCCGCTTTCGCCGCGGCGAGCGAGGCGTGGACGCCCATCACCAAGGAGAAGACGCCCGGACTGGCCGGCGACGAGATCCAGTTTATCGGCCAGACGCCCGACGGCAGCGTCTGGATCGGCACCCTCACGGGCGTTTCGCGTTTCAAGAACGGGCGCTTCGAGCTGTTGAAGAACCAGAAGAAAGAGCCGCTCGGAATGGCCACGTGGACGGTGATCCCCGCCGGCGACAAGGCCTGGTGGATCGGGTACGACGGCGGCGCGATGCGGTGGAGCGAGAAAGCCGCCCAACGCTACCTGGGGGGATACACCATCGCGTCGATCCTCCCCGCGGGCGAGGGACGTTTCTGGTGCCTGGCCAAACACCGCGGCACCGAACGCAACAGACTCATGCGCTTCGACGGCGAGGCCTGGACGCCGGTCGCGGCCTTTGCCGAGCGGACGGTGGTGGATATCCGCCGCGCCGGAGACGGGACGTTCTGGATCACGCTCGAGGGCGACGGCGTCTGCGCGCTGGATCCGACCGCGGACGCATCGAAGGCCGAGTACCATCTTCCGGGGATGAACGTCACCGCCGTTTACGAGGATCGTGCCGGGCGCGTCTGGTGCGGCTTCTGGGGCGGCGGCGTGGCGGTCTACGAGAAGAATGCCTGGACGCGCCACCTCGCGGACGAGCCCAACGCCGTCCTGGCCATTGCCGCCGATACCGCCGACCGCGTCTGGGTCGCCACCAGCGGCAGCGGCGTCTGGGGGCTGGAGAAGGGCAAGTGGCGGAATTTCCTGCGCGAAGAAGGCGTCGTCAGCCTGCTCAAGGCCACGCCCGACGGACGCGTCTGGCTCTGCGCGCAACCGCAGGGCGGCCTGCATGCCTGGAACGGCAAGGCATGGGAGTTGGCCCTCGACAACCAGTTCCCCATCGCCTGCGTGATGCAGGCCGAGGACGGAACCGTCTGGGCCGGCGGCGTTCTCGACGGATTGCACCTGTTGAAGAGCGAGTAGACGGCGGAAAACAATGCGAAACAGCGGAACAGTCGGATGGCGGATCCTGCCGGCGTTGCTGGCGCTGGGCGTCGGCATCGTACACGCCGGAGAGGCCGACCAGGAGGAACGGGCCCACGTGCGGCAGCGGTATTCGCATTACCTGCGCGAGAAGAGCGAGCGTCTGCCGCGGGGGAAGAATCTGGTGCCCGCGGAGATCGAGATCCGCGTGGACCGTTATCCCAACAGCGAACGGATCAAGACCTTCACGCCGGTGAACCGGGACGGGCAGATCCACGGCCTGGTGGTCACCAAGGTGCAGTACGGTCACCAGGCCCTGAGCACGGTTCCCTACGTCGAGGGCGTCCGCGAAGGGATCGAGAGGAATTACGCCTATACCAAGATCGACGGCAAGCTCGTCTGGTACGTCGAGAAGGAAATTCCGTGGAAGAACGACGTCGTCGAAGGGATCCGGAAGACGTTCTATCCCACCGGCGAGATCGCCAGCGAGGTGAAATACGTCGCCGGCAAGGCCCACGGCGAGAGCCGCAGCTTCGCCAAGAACGGCCAGCCCCTCCGCGTCGGGCGGTTCGTCGCGGGCGTGCGCGAGGGCGAGATGATCGATTACTGGCCGCCCTCGGCCGACCGGCTCGAATCGGGCGAGCCGGACCCGGATCCGCCGCCGAAGAAGATTCTGCAGTACAAGAACGGCGAGGTCAACGGCCTGGCGAAGGAATTCCACCGCAGCGGCAAGCTGCGCCGCGAGATCCCCTGCGTCGAGGGCGCGTTCCACGGCGTCCAGGTCGAGTACGACGAGGCGGGGAAGGTCGTCGAGAAACGCTACTGGATCGACGACGAAGAGGTGAGCAAGAACGAGTTCAAGTATGCCGCGCAGGGGAAGGAATAGGCGTGCGCGCTTGGCCGAGGAGATTCGCCCCGCTGCTGCTGGCACTGATCTGCGCGCGCGCCGCCGCCGCCGAGCCGGAGGGGGCGACCGTCGAGCGGCGGTATTTCGACGACGAGAAGACGCGCTTGCGCAGCGAGGTTCGCCGGCAGGGGCGGCGGCTTCACGGGACGACCCTGATCTATTACGAGAACGGCACCCTGCGCGAGGAGATCCCCTACCGCCACGGCGTGATCCACGGCGAGCACAAGCGGTACTTCGAGGACGGCTCGCCCGCGAAGGTGATCCCCACCGTCGACGGCAAGGCCCACGGCACGGTCCGCGTCTTTCACGCCCCCGGCGTCCCCGCGGCGGTCATGGAGATGAAGAACGGCCTGCGCGAGGGCCTGGCGCGCCGCTACGACCGGGCCGGCGTACCGGTCGGCGTGGCGCGCTACCGCGGCGACGTCCTCGACGGAGTCGAGAAGAGGTATTTCGCCACCGGCGAACTGCACGAAGAGATCCGCTGGCGCGCCGGGAAGCGCGAGGGCATGACGCGCGTCTATACCCGCGGCGGCCGGGTGGTCTGGGAGAAACCGTATCGCGACGGCAAACCGCACGGCACCGTGAAGGCGTACGATCGCGAGGGAACGCTGCTCAGCAGCGAGAAGTATGTCGACGGCGAGTTGCGGCCGGCGGCGTCATCGGAAGTGACCGCAGCGGGGGAGACGAAGGAAGATGAACGAGACCATTGACACCCGAACCGCCGATGAGTTCCGCGAGATCATCGGCCGCGTCAAGCACGAGATCCACAAGGTCATCGTCGGCCAGGAGGGCCTGGTCGATCTGACGCTGCAATGCATCTTCTGCCACAACCACGCGCTGCTGATGGGCGTGCCGGGGCTGGCCAAGACGCTGCTGGTAACCACCATCGCCAAGGTCGCCGGCATCAGCGCCAAGCGGATCCAGTTCACGCCCGACCTGATGCCCTCGGACATCACCGGCACCGAGATCATCCAGGAGGATCCGCAGACGGGGCGCAAGGAATTCAAGTTCGTCCCCGGTCCGATCTTCGCGAACATGGTCCTGGCCGACGAGATCAACCGCACGCCGCCCAAGACGCAGGCGGC
>CAYWFP010000126.1:0-9047 GCA_964457365.1 uncultured Planctomycetaceae bacterium | reverse complement strand
CGCGGTCTACCGCCGTCAGCGCAAACTCGAGCGCGAGTTCCAGCAAGCCTTGGGCGACCGCGCGCGCGCGAACTGAACCTCTGCTTCCATATCGAAATCTTGGGTCACATAAAACACCCCGCACCAGATTCGATGCGGGGTGGCGGCGGACAGGTCGAGGCGATTATCAGGCGGCGTAGCGCCCGCGCGCGGGCGAGTACACCAGGCCGCGCCTCTTGAGGCTGTGCAGCGTCGCGTAGACCGAGGCACGCTTGTTGACGCCGAGCTTGAGCGCTTTGAGAATGTCGTCCGGAGAGAGCGGGGTGTCGCTCTTCTTGATCGCCTCGTGGATCTTCTTGGTCATGCCGCGCAAGTTGACGTCGTCGTCGGACTTGGCCTTGCGCGCGCTCTTGTGTCCGCCGAGTTTAGCCAGTTTCCGGTCGATGCCGTTGACCTGCTTCATGAGTTCGCGGCGCTGACTGCGCAGTTCCTGGACCTTTTGCTTCTGCGCGGCGGTCTCCTTCTCGGATTCCTCTTCTTCCTTCTTCTTGGCGAGGCGGTAGAGTTCCTTGGCCGAGACGTTTTTCAAGTCGAAGGTCTTTTTGCCGTCGGCTTTCTTCGTCGTCTTTTTCGTGCGTTTTTTGGCGGTCTTCTTGGTCGTGCGTTTCGCGGTTTTCTTGCGTGGTGGCATGCAACTCCCCTTTCTGAAATGAAATGGAATGTCGAACTAGCAATCATACATAGCTATTTTATTTATAAATGCAAGCAATAAAAATATTGATGAGATTGGATTTTCTCGTCAGGAATGAAGGTTCGATATAATAATTCGCTGCGGATCGATGCTGTCGCGATATGAATATTTTCAACCAATACTCGCCAATAGGGAATTGCCTCTGGTTTTGGAGTCTTCAAGTGTAACTGTATCGTTGCTTGCACAGGCATGGCCACTGATAGAAATGAAATGCGCGGAGTTCTGCGGCATAACCCTTCGGCTTCGCGGAATCGGTGCGTGGAGTGAGCTTCTCGCGATCCGCATTGCGACAAGAACGGCATAGTTGACGGCAGGCGCAGGAGTCGCAACCTGATTTCTTCATTGGCGTTATGGTCGTGATGGCGTCGAGGACGAAATGATTTTACGGAACTTACGGAACGCCCAAGCGTAAAACTGTTGCAGGTTGACCGGTTCGTACTTGCACGGAGGTGCCGTATGCAGCAGAATACAGGCGGAGGCGAATCGATGAAGAGAATCGCGTTGGCGGGTTTCGTTTTTTTGGTTTTATTCGGCGCCGGTGGGCTCGCGAGTGAAATGCCTCCGCGCCGGGCGTCACGGCGGCCGTTGACGCGGATCGAACTTTTCAATCGGCTCGATCGGCGCATTACGGTCACGTTCGACGAACTCGAACTCGCCGATGCCTTGCGGCATGTCGCCGCGAGAGCGGGGCTGAATATCGTCATCGCCCCCGATGTGGACCGGGAGAAGCGAATCGATTTTCGGGCTCGCGATATGCGTGTCGAGGATGTCCTCTACTGGTTGATGGAATTGAGCGGCTACCGCGTCCGTTATCATCGCCAGGCCTTGTACGTCACCGGCCTGCGCCCCAAGAACACGCAGGTACGTGCCTACAACATCGCCGATCTGCTGCGCACGCCGCGCGATTTTCACGCCCCGGACTGGGACGGCGAAGAGGACGACGACGGATTCGTCGAAGAGACGCTGGAGGAAAGACAGGAGAAAGTGATCGAGCTGATCCGCCGCGCCACCGGCGTCGAGGCGCAGATCTACGGCGAGTTGCTCATTGTCGGCGGCGAGCAGGACTGATCCGCGCGGTTTGCTCGTTCACTGGATTGACGGCGCGTCCGCCGCTTGCGGGGCGCCGTTCCTCATCTTCGCCGGACGGCCGCGCAGCGGGTGCGGAAGCCCCTTGATGGCCGGGGCGTGCAGGTGTCGTTCCTTGCGCAGCAGCAGTTTGAAGGCGCAGTGATTGAAGCTGTGGCGGCCGGCGTCGCGGCCGGTCGGGTCGGCCATGTTGCATTGATAGAGCTGGGCGAAGACGCGATGCTTGCCCTTCTCGAGGCGAAACTTCTTGCGCATCATACGCCCTTCGGCCGGTCCGTTGCGCGTCTGGGCGATGATCAGTTGATCGTCGATGTAGATGCGAGAACGGTCGTCCGAGTTGAGAAACGCTTCGTAGATGCCGCCCTGTTCGCAGACGATGTCGGTGCAGAAGTAGATATACTTGTCCTGCAGTTGGCCCCAGGCGTTTTCCGGCAGCAGTCGGCGATAGGTGTCGTATCCTTTTTGCGGATAAGGTGACCAGTCGCGCGGGACGTATTTCTGTGCGCCGGTCTGCTCGACGCGCTGCAGTTTCTGGTGGAGCGCACTGTGCGGATCCAGCGGTCCGGTGGTCAGCCAGTCGAACTGCGCGCCCAGGATCATCCCGCCCTCGATGGTCGTGCCCGAGACGTCTTCGTAGAGCGCGCGCAATTCCACCTCGCCCGCGATCGCGTCGGCGGGAAGATGCACGTAAAATGTCGCCCGGGCCAGCGGGTTGTCTCCTTCGAACGAGAGTTCCACCGTCGCCGGGGGGGCGATTTGAAACGGTTCCGGGATCGAGAGCGTGAGTGTGCCCGTTCTGGTCTCGGGACTTATGCGTCGCAACCAGACGATGACCGGTTGCGTGGTGCCGCGCGGCTGTGCCTGCCAGCGCGGGCAGAAGCTGATCGAGGCTGCCTGGGCCGGATCCCAGCGCATTGCCGGCGGATCCGACAACGTTGCCGGATCCTCTCCGGCCGGCATCAGCGCGAACTTGTCGATATAGACGCCGTCCTCCCACGCCTCCAGGCGAAGCCTGTGGAATCCAGACTGGAGGCGAATGGTCTTGCCGCGGTTGCCGTGCAGCGGCAGCCAGTGCCACGCGCCCAGCACGTTCCGGTAATCCGGGAAGTTCTTGAAATGCAGTCCGTCGAGCCAGATGCCGAACGAGTTGCCGCATTTGTCGTCGAGGTAGACGCGGGCGTAGAGCGTGTACTCGTCTTCCCGCGGCGCGTAGAGCGAGAAACGCGCCTGGCCGATATCGAGCGAGCCGTCATGATTTTTAAGCCAGCCGATGCGTCCTCCGGCGCCTTCTTCCAGAATCAGGCAGAGCTCGCCGTGAGCCGGGCCGACGATGTAGTTTGGTTTGATTTCGCAGGCCCATTCGGCTTCGAAGGCGTGCGGTGCGTCGGGGTCGGCCGGGCGGAGCGAGGCCTGTTCCCAGTCCTCGGCGGCGTGACCGCGCATACGGCCGTCGATCTCGGCGAGGCAGCCGAGCAGGAATTGGCGCGCGCGGGTCGAGAGGCCGTCGCGGCGGAGGTGGGCCAGGAACTCCTCACGCAGGTCGGCGAACTCGCCGGCATGCTCGCGGATTGTATGTTGCAGCACCGCCTGCGCCGCGTCTTCCACCAGAACGGCCCGCTGCAGCAGGATCTGCCGCTCCGCTCTGGACAGCCGCACCACGTGCCCGACGACCCAGTGCGCCGCCACCTGCGGCAGCGTCAGCCGGAACGACTCGTCGTCGGCGTGCGCATCGAGATAGGCCGCGACCTGCGGATCCACGGGGTCGCGTTCGACCAGCAGCAGTCCGGCTTTGCTGCGAAGCTCCTCCGGCGCGTTCTCGTCCAGGAACAACTCGCGTATATGCGCTTCCAGCGCCGCGTCGCGCTGCGAACGGGCGTAAGCGGTTATCGCCGCGCTACGCACCGGCAGAGCCGGATCCTGCAACAGCCACCGGAGCAGACGGCGTTGGCGGAAGGGGCGTTTCTCCGGGATTGCGCGGCAAAGATCAAGCCGTTCCTTGTCGTCGCCAAAGCACGCGGTCCACTCGGCGAAAAAGGAGAGCCGGTAGACCGCGCCCCCGATGAGGAGCAAGACGGCGAGGATGAGGATAACCCGTTTTCGCATAAAGGGATTCCGGATTCATTGTGCACCGAAAGCGGCGCGGGAACAGAGATTAGAATACCGTGTTTCCCCGGCTGTCGTCAAGTCGCCAGTCGTGCTGATCGGCAAACGCTGCCGTCACCATCGTCGTTGGTCTTGTCGTCGTTTTATTGAGCGAAACCAGTCACCCCTGATGTGGCTCGCTGCGCGGGGAGGTGCCGAGCGGACGGAAAAAGCGAGTGAATCCGCCGGAAACGCGCAAGCGGTCTCTTTGTCGCCTTCAGGTTTTGCGCTTGCGCCGGTGCAGAACCGTCGCTAGAATGACCAGTTGTATCGTAAACGATTGGCATGCATGGAGAACGTGTCGTGGCCGTGCAGATGCGCGTGCGCTTCGAAGGCCAGGTTCAGGGAGTGGGCTTTCGTTGGACAGCACGACGACTGGCCGGAAATTATACGGTCGACGGCTGGGTGCGCAACTGCGCCGACGGCGCGGTGGAATTGGTGGCCGAGGGGGAGCCGGGCGAGGTCGACGCGTATCTGGGAGATCTGCGCGCGGCGATGAGCGGCCACATACGCAACGAATCGACCCAGGAGGCCCCACCGGAAGGTCTTTCCGGCTTCGTTATCCGCCATTGAAGCGCCGCGCGGACGAAGCGATCCGGATGTGGATCGAGGAGTGGCATTGCGCTACGCACTATTCGGCGATATCCACGGCAACCTTGAGGCGCTCCAAGCGGTGATGGAGAAGACCCGCGGTCTTGAGGTGAACGAGATCTACTGCCTCGGCGACATCGTCGGCTATGGCGCCGATCCGGAAGAATGCGCCAGCATCGTCCGCGACGTCTCTGCCGGCACTGTCGCGGGCAATCACGATCACGCCGCTATCGGCCGGCTTGACATCAGTTACTTCAACCAGTATGCCCGCGACGCGGCGATCTGGACGCAGAACCACCTCTCCGACGAGACGAAGCGCTGGTTGAACGAATTGCCGTTCGTGCGCCGCACCGCCGAGTTCAGCATGGTCCACGGCAGCCTGCATCATCCTGAACTCTTCAACTACGTCCAGACGCTGAAGGACGCGGAATTCAACTTTCATGCCATGGAGACGATGATCCTCTTTCTCGGCCATAGCCACCAACCGCTGGGATTCTTCAACACCGATCCGATGACCTATACCCTCGAAAGCACCATCCCCCTCGAAGCCGGCGTCAAGACCATTATCAACATCGGCTCGGTCGGCCAGCCGCGCGACGAGGATCCGCGCGCCTGCTTCGCCGTTTACGACAGTGAGAAACACAAAATCAAGCTCCACCGCGTGGAATACGACATTGGCACGGCCGCACGCAAGATCGTGGAGGCCGGCTTGCCCGAGGCGCTGGCTCTGCGCCTGAGTTTGGGCAAGTAGGTTCTGCCCGAGCAGATCCATTCCCCAGCCGATTTCTCCGTAATGCCCCTTTTTTCGCGGTGCTGGGATCCGATCCCGATATCGACACACTCAACTCTTGCCGCAAATCTGACCGTTTTCAAACTATCTGCTAACACGCGCGCTATGTCGTATGCTTCAATCAGGAGCGGGCGGAGAGACGCAGCGCCAAGGCAACCCGCATGGTTGGTGCGAAGTGGCAACGAAGCGGAGGGGGCCGTCGCCCCGAGCCCGAAGGGCGCGTCCTGTCGCCGGCATCCTGCGTCTATCGCTGTAGCCGATGTCTCGCATCGCCGTTCACTCGCTCCTTGTCTGCCGGCGACTTTCTCGCGTCGCGGCCGCGCGCTGGTATTTTTTACTTCGTTCCTGCCGATTCGATGCGCGCGCGGCATGTTCTCGGCCTCGTCGTCGTCGTCTTGCTTGGATTGCAGGCGTCTCCCCGATTTCAACTGGTGATGCTCGTCGCAGTGTTCTGGATCGGTCTGCGCGCCTGGTGCGCGCTCGGATCCCTCCGGCGCCACCGCCTTCTGCTTCTGGGCATCGGCTTCGCCGTCCTCGGCGCGGCCTTCGTCGCCTGGCAGTGGGAGAGCTTCAACCTTGCCGGGCGGTTCGTCAACATCAATCCCTACGGTGTGACGGCGCAGACCTTGATGTACGCCGGCTGGATCTTCGTCGGCACCGGCGCGGTTCTGCCGGCCCTGGCGATCCTGCCGCTCTTCGCCGTTGCGAATAATCTCCTCGCCGGCAAGCTCGCCTATCCCGCTCTGGCGATCGTCGCGGTTGTCGCCGCGGCCGACATCGCTTATCTGGCTCTTGGTCACGACGCTGTCGTGCCGGTCTGGCTGAGCCGGACGGGCTTGCTGCTGCTTCTGGGATTGGCCGTGCTTCTGCGGCGGGACATGCTCATCGGCGTTTTCGGGGGACTGCTGCTCTGTTTCGTCGCGCTCTTCTTCCTCAACATCGTCCTGCACATGGCCAGCTATACCCGCTCAACCACGTATATGATCTACGCTTACATTCTCGTGGCGATGCTCTCAGGCGGCGGGTACGACCCCGTTGGTCACTGGCGACGGTGGCTTGGCCGAACCGGTCCGTCTCTGCGGACGGGTTTTCTCCTGCTGTGCCTGACCGCGATCCTGCTGCCGGCCGCCGGCATCGTGCAGGGCCTGCGTGCCCACGGCTTCGCCATGCGGGTCAACGCCGTCAACTGCCGCGGCTGGTCACGCTTGATCCAGGCCGCTCGGCAAGCGCCGGCCCTCGAATTCGCTACCGATCCCGAACGTCGCTGGAACCCCCGCACGACCATGCGCGCGGTACTTGCGGAGTATGTCGGAGAGAATCACGCGCGGGTTCTCGAGACCGACGAGAAAGGCTTCGTTCCCTTCTTCACCTGGTACGATAATCCCTATATTCACGTCGAAGACCAGCCCGGTTCCACGGTCTACGTCGAGTTGGCGAGTGTCGTGAAGGCGATTCCCGGAACTCCCGCTTTCGCGGAGCGTCTAAATGCCGACGGCACGCTGCCCGCGGCATGGTTTGCCGATGCGGACAGGCATCTCTTCTTTTATGTATTCGGCATCGGATCGCCACCGGCTGCCATGCGCCTGGTCAACGAGGCGGGCGAGGCCAGCGCGCCGACAGGAAAGGGCAGGGCGGACGGCTACTGGGTCTATACCTTCCGACTCGCGCCACACGAGCGGAATGCGGACTGGCATGTCGAAGTAGATACCGCCGCCCCGGTTTATGTCCTGCGCAAAACCAACGACCTGCCGCTTACGCGCATGGAGAAAGAGCGTTGGTATCACCGCTTCGTCTTCTTCACCTGCCCCCGATAGGAGAGCGGACGATCCGTCCGGAAGGGGATCCCGTGCGCGCCGGGACGTTACTTCCCGAAGGTTTCGTTGATCTTCGGGCGCAGCGCCTCGACCTCGGCCGTGCGCGTGGCGATATACTTTTCCACGCTGGCCTTGATGTCCTTGTGCGTCAGTTCCTCGTCGGCCTTGAGCCCGGCCAGGATCGCTTCGGCCTCCTGGTGCAACGTCTTGATCGAGGCGTCTAGCAGGCCGTAGCGTTTCTCGGTATTGCCGCGCACCCGGCTCTTGTGCTGATCGGATGCGTCCAGTCCGTCGACGAAGCCCAGGGCCTTGGCTTTCTGCGAGGCGAATAACGCCTTGGCGGTCTGGTAGCGCTGCGCGCTGTGGGTCTCGAGCAGCTTGAGAATCTCCGCGGGTTCCTTGCCCTGGATGCTCTTCAGAAGCGCTTCCGATTCGGCCTTGCGTTCGGCGGCGTAGGTTTCGAAGCGGCCGCGTTGCTCTTCGGCGAAGGCGCGGATGGCGCCGGCTACATCTTTCCATTTCTTCTTCGCGTCCTCGACCGCGGTCTTGCTCGCCTTCTTGGTGTCGTCCTGTTCGTCCCCGGCGCAGACAACGCCGGCCAGGAAGAGCCCGCAAAGGACGGACGGCATGAACTTTCGCATCGGTCTTTCCTCTTGGTTGCGATCCGTTCGCAGCATACGCCACGTTTCGCGTCTCTGCAATATCGCTTTCGCCGAAAAAGGGTGCAACGAACCCGGCGTTACGGTCAGATCCGCCAGCTCGTCGCGACGATGTATCGGACGCCGCCGTGGTGCTGGATCGGATCGTCCCGGTCGTTGAAGTAATAGACCGTCAGCAAGGAGCCGTCGGGGCGCAGCAGCGTGCGCGGATAGCCCAGGTCGGCGCTGCCGCCATCGGCGCGCAAGATGAACTCCGGCCCCCAGGTGGCGCCGCCGTCCTCGCTGCAGCAGGCGCGGATACCGCAGGGCGCCTGGCGATAGCCGTAGACGCAGACGATGCGCCCGTCGGGAAGCCGCACCAGGTTCGCCGGCGCGCCCCAGTCGTTGGGGCGGCTCAGAAACGCCCAGGTCCGCCCGCCGTCCAGGGATCGATAGATCTGGGTATACGCGGCCCAATGGCCGTGTTCGCGGCGGAAGGCGGCGAGGATCGTGCCGTCGGGGAGGATCAGCGGATCGCCCATGATGCACATCGGCTTACGCGGCACCGGTTCGATATGTCCCAGCAGGTGCCAGTGCACGCCGCCGTCCTTGGAGGCGTAGACGACGGGGAAGGCGTCGGCTTCGGTCGGTGTCGGCGCGTCGTTGGCGATACCGAAGATCAGGATCGTGCCGTCGTCGCGTACGCAGTAGCCGGGGCGGATGGAGAGGAAGTTGTAACGGTATGCCGCCGGGCGTAGCGGCCGGCTCCAGGTCCGCCCCCGGTCCAGCGAGCGCATGATAAAGGACGCCTTCTGGTCTTCGTGCGGCGGGATGCCGAAACCGGCCAGCAGACAGAAGCCGTCGGCGTTCGGATCGGCCGGCGCCTCACTTTCCAGCCACGGCGGCGCCTGCCGCAGCGATTCGTCCAGGTCGGGACGCCGGTAGACCAGCGTCATGTCGTCTGCGTCCCAATTCACTCCGCCGTCGCGCGAGCGGATCACCATATGTTCGCCGCGGGCATTGTCCACCTCATGGTGGTGGGTAGAGGCATCTTCGTAGGTGCAGCGGCCGCGTACAAAGCCGGCCGCCACTTCGCCGTCGGCGAACTGCCAGAGGCCGCCGTTGAACGGCCAGGCGGCGAAGTATTCGTCGTCGCGGTAGACGACCGCGTGTTCGCAGGATTGCAGCATCTTCCTCTCCTATTCGTCGATCCGCGCAAGCAACTTCGCCACGGTCGCGCGAAGTTCCGCGTTTTC
>CAYWFP010000125.1:0-9165 GCA_964457365.1 uncultured Planctomycetaceae bacterium | reverse complement strand
CCGTTGTCATCTGCAAAACCTTGATGCTCCCGCCTTGATCTGGTGAACGCTTACTTTTGAGGAATGCCTTCGATGCGGCCGAGCACCTTGTTGTACAGAGACAGCGCTTTCCTGCCCTGCTCACTCTCTTTGCCGACAAGGTCGATCAGGCTCTCGCAGAAGAAGCTGCATTCCCCCCCTTTGTCCTGTTTCTCGTACAATTGTGCCAGGCGCCAATGGTATTCCGGCTGGTTGTAATGGCATTCCACCGCCGCCTCCAAGGCCTCAGCGGCCTTGTCGAACCGCCCGAGCCGATCGTGGCAGGTGGCGATGTCGCCGAGGACCATCGGCTCACTGACGCGCCCACGCCCGGCCGGGGGGATACCGATCTCCAATAGATCGCAGTGACCGCCGACGCCGCTCAGAGTGACGAAGAGATAGAAGGATTTCGCGTCGAAGACCGGGCGCGATTGGACGATCCAAGGATGAGTATACTCGAAGACGTAGTCCGGCTTTCCGTCCGGAACGAGGCGATAGGCGCGGAAGGAGGATTTCCTGCGCAGCCAGAGCAAATCGTCGTACATGTATCCGCCCCAGTGCCATTTCTCCGGAATCTCCGGCAACTCCTCGCTGCGGCGAATCAAGCCTTTGCGGGCGAAGTCGTAGGAGAGCCAGTCGCCCTTGGCCGGACCATCATCGACGCGGTTCAGAAAGCCCTGGTCGCCGCGGTCGATGGTATAGTGCACGGGCCAGTGAAGATACATGATATCTGTAATCGGCGTTATTATCCCGTCACTCTTCAAGCGCAACAGGCGCACGGGCACGGCCGCATCCTCCTGATCCCGGATGGCGATATAATGATGCGTGCTCTGCGCGTCGGGAAGGATGAGGATCGGCCTGTCGCAGACGTCTTTCGCGGCCAGCAGTTTTTTCAGGGGCGCCGGGACGCGCTCGGCCGCGTCGGTGCCGGCATAGGCGTCGAGATACTCCACATCGGTCTCGCCGCGGGTACGGCAGATGAAGACGCCCGCGTGCAGCAGCGGATGGAAATGGAAGGTTTCGCTGCCGCCCTCCCACCGTCTGGACCAGGCGAGCTGCTTCGTCTCCAGATCGACCACGTGCAGCACCCGCCGCGCCGGCTTTCCCGTCGCGGTGTTGCGGTAGCGCCGCTCCACGCCGATGTGCGTGACCGTCTCGCCTTTACCGAAGAGGTAGGTCATGTTGCGCAGTGTATGATCCATCAAGTGCTTGTCGCTCGCGGTGGGTAGATCGAGTGTGAGCTTGAGGATCTCCTCGCCAGTCGGCGTGGCGACCACGTGCAGGGTCTGGCCGTTGACGAAGGCGAGGATCTCGTCGTTGGCATTGAGTACATGGTGCCCCGAATGCAGCGCATTCCTGGATTCGCCCGGCAGCGACCGCTCCCACATCACCTTGTTGTCCTCACGCCGCAGCACCAGCATGCGCGCGACGCCGCCGACGAGCAGATAACTCGGAGTCGCGGCGATGCGCTCGAAGTTGTGAACCAGCGGGACGTTGGTGCCGAAGAACGCGGGCATCTGAGTACGGCCGTTGGGCACCTCCCGTCGGCGGTACCGAATGACGCGGAAAGTCTCGTCCATCCATTTGCGGTAATCCTCGAAAGAGACGAATGCTTTCTCGAACTCCGCGTTCGCCGCCAGCGCTTGGGCCAGATCGTACAACGCCGGCGCGGCATCGGCGGCGTCCTGGCGAAACCGTTTCACCGTCTCCTCGCGGACGGCCCTGGCCTTGTCGTCGTCCGTCTGTGACAGTGCCAGCAACTCGCGGGCTCTGCCCTCGCAGGTATGAGCGCGCGCGAAAAACGTCCCCTCGTTTTCATGTTGAGCGCGGCGAAAAAGATCGACCGCCTGCCGCAGGAGCGCGGCCGTTACACGCTTCTTTTCGAACGCCACGTCTTTGGAATCCCCCCCGACTTCGGCTTCGGCCGCCTGCAGTTTCAGCAAGCCCTCCCCAAAGAGCTTCTTCGCCGTCAGGTTCTTCGATTCGCGATAGCGCACCTGCAACAGCCTCGGTTCCCTGCCGATGGCTTCGGCGAAACGGGTGGCCAACTCGGTCTCCATGTCGAAGAAGTCCTTGACCGTGCCGTCGAGGACAAACGACGCATCGCCGTCGATCTTCGCATTCGCGGAAGAAACGATACTGGCGCTGATACGCACCTTCGCCGCTTCGTCCGTCCACGCGCCCATAAGCTGGACCGTTCCGCGCAGGAGGTGGTCGGTGCCGAGCAACTCCGGCGTAGTTGGCTTGTCATTCTTGGCCAGCAGGATCTCCCGCATACGTTCGCGCTCGAGAAGCGTCACGTCGTCCATGCCGACGAGCTTGGTCCTCAGCGCTGCACTCACCGCCGGCCCGAGCCACGGCACCGCGTCGGAGCTGTCCAGATCCAGCACGGCAATGCGAAGGGGCGGGGATTGCTCCGCAGTCGCGGAGGTGTACGGCGAGGCGAACCAGAACAGCAGACCGCAGCACAACCCCGCCAGAAGATTTCGAATACTCATCTCGAACCCCTCGAGGATGCCGAGGCGCTGTTCCGCCAACGCCCGTGTTCAATCCGGATGCAGAAACCGCTTCCGCTCGGTTTCAATGATCCGAGCGGTCAGCTCCGCCGCGACACGATCCTGCAGCGTGAACGGATCGGTGCTGTCGAGGACGACGCTATCGAGCACGCGCCCGGTCGCGGCCTCGCGCCGCTCGGCGGTGATGCGGAAGCGCCCGCCCGACTGCTGGACGCTGCCGCCGAGAAGGTAGTCGACGCCGAGAACATGGCCGATCTCGTTGGCGGTCTTCGGGTCGAAGTACGCGGTGTTCTCCAGATCGAGATTGGCGAGAACCTCTTCCTCGATGTTGACGCGCTGAATCATTTCGAAACAGCCGCGTTGAGCCAAACGCGTATTGAGCGTAGTGCCGACGCCGTCGGCAAAATTGGTGGCGGGGTCGCTCCCGCTGGCCGCCGAGAAGGGTATGACCGCCATGCGCAACGACTGGAGGGTCGCGGCGGCCGCGCGTGCGGGCGCGCCGACGGTGCGCAAATGAACCCGACCTTCGCCGCCGGGCGTGCCGTAATACGTCTGTGCGACTTCGAACGGGGTGCCGTCGCCGACGCGGCACTGCACCGGACCGCTCTCAAAAACATGAAGCAGGAGCACGTTACGCGTGGCGTCTAACTCGACGCCGCTGTCTTTCCAATTCGCGCCGACATGTTGCGTTTCGGCCCTAGCCACCGGCACGGTCGGCGGCGCGATCTCTCCTCCGCCGGCGTTGGTCCGGTATTGACGCGCAACCGGTGTGGGCGGCTGGAACCACATCGCGAGCGCCCCGCCCAGAAGGAGCAACCCGACAACAGCAGGCACCGCCACGCGCAGAATCCGGTTGCGCCGGTCCACCCGCAGAAGCTGCTCGCGGCGAACCGAGAGCGCCTGGCGTACCGCGTCCTCACCGACGCCGACGGCGTGGGCGATCTCCATCAGGCTGTCCGCTTTCAGTGCGTTGCGCCCCTCCTTCTCGATCCGCATGGCCTCGGCCAGCACGGCGTCTGCCTCTTCACGGTCGATCGCGACCGGCGCCGGCCGCGGATCGTCAGCGACGGCCCGGCGAGCCTGCTGTGCGGCGGGGAGTTCCATTGTGCTCCGTTCGTTGCTCTCTTCGTCTACGTGGGCGCGAAGTTGACTGCTGGAGATACGCTCGAGATCCTTCAGCGCCGCGTCGGCACTGGGATAGCGCGCGGCGCAGTCGACGGCCATCAGCTTGTGCAGCCACGCCGCGAACGCCGGCGGCAGGTCTTCACGGAAGACACGGATCGGCGGCGGCGTCTCGCGCGCGATGCGGCTGATCACCTTGAGCGGGTTCTCGTCGTTGAACGGAACGTCTCCCGAGAGCATCTCGTAGAGGCTGGCGCCGAGGCTGTACAGGTCGCTCTGCGCGGTGGCCGGTTCGCCGCGGGCCACTTCCGGCGCGAGGTAGTGTACCGTACCGACGACCGCGCCACTGGCGGTGAGGCCGCTCTCCACGTCGAGACTGCGGGCGAGGCCGAAGTCCATCAGCTTGACCACGCCCTCGTCGCTGCGGAGGATGTTGGCGGGCTTGACGTCGCGGTGGATAACGCTGGCGCGGTGGGCGGCGACGAGGCCCAACAACGCCTGCCGGCCGCAGTCGGCGACGGTTTCCAGCGAGAGCGGCGCCTGCGTCTCGATCAGGTCGATCAACGCCTCCCCGCGGACGTATTCCATGACGATGTACGGACGTGGAGCGTCGGGATGAAAATCATAGATATGAACCACGTGTTCGCTGGAAAGCTTAGCGACGGCCTGGGCTTCGGCCTTGAAGCGCTGCAGAGCATTAACAACGCCCTGTATCTTCGGATTCATCACCTTGATCGCCACCTCGCGCGAGAGCGTCTCGTCCCAGGCGAGGTAGACCATCCCCATCCCGCCCTTTCCGAGTTGGCGTCTGACAGAATACTTTCCGATCGTTTCGCCGTCGACGAGCATACGCTCCTCCTGTTCTATTCCTGAACGGCCAGTTCGCGAATGGCCAGTTCCATGGCGCGAGCCTCGTCCTGGTGCCCCTCCTGCCGGTAGAGGCGGGCCAGCGCGACCATGGCCTGGCGGCAATGCGGGTCGACCGCCGCGAGCACCATCCGGTAGGTCTTGGTCGCCGCGCCCGTCTTCTCCATGCGCTCGAACACCTCGCCCAGGCGCAGGTAGCCCGCCAAGTCGTCGGGTTTATCGCCGGTCGGATACAAACCGAAGGCGTGCAGCACACCGTCGCGCGTCTTCAGCAACAGCAATTCGTCGACGAGGCGCAGTTCCGCGATGGCTTCGGGCAGCCGCTGCCGGCGCGCGATCCGGCCGGTCGCCGGATCCAGAAAAACCAGCGTCCGTTCGTCGGCGTAGATCACCCGGTCGCCCTTGACCAGCAGATGCAGCGGTTTCTTCACCGGCGCATGGCGCCAGCGCTCGGCCCCGTCCGGAGCGATCAGCGCCAGCGTCTCGTCGGCGAGGGTGACCACAACATGGCCCTCCCCCAGTACGGCCGGTCCCGGTGCGGCGACGCCGGCATAACGCCAGAGGACCGCCCCGTCGGCGAGAGCATAGGCGGTCAATGCACCCGAGGTGCCGAGAACGACCAGTTGCCCACCGTGGCGGCAGGCCAGACGCACCTCGTCCTCGCCCTGCCGCTCCCATTCGGCTGCGCCATCGGCGAGCGCCAGGGCGTAGAGCGTGCCGCGGCGGTCGGCCAGGAAGACGCTCTTCGTTCCGCCGTCGAGCATGGTGATCGACTCCCCCACCGCGCGCCGCCAGCGCCGCTCGCCCGTGCCGGCGTCCACGGCGTTGACACCGCCTTCGGCATCGGCGGCGACAACGAGGTTCTGCCCCGGAACGACCAGCACCCGTACCGGTATCGGTGCCGGCAGCTTCGCCCGCCAACGGACCTCGCCGATAGCCGCGTGCAAGCAATAGAGCGTACCGTCGTCGGTACCGAAATAGGCGTAACCGTTCATCAGGACCACCGGCGGGCCGCGCTTGCCGGTAGGCACGGATTTTTTCCACAGCAATCGACCGCTGCGCGTATCGAGGCAATGCATCCGACCCCCGCGACCGAGGAAGACCAGGTGCGGCGCGTTGACCGCGGCGGCAGGCAGCTTCGCCTCCTGCGTAGGGCGATGGATCCACGGAGCGAAGCGGCGGTCGGTGTAGGCGATGAAGGTCTTCAACGCGTCGGCGGCCTTGTCGTACTCGCCGTTGCGCTCGTAGGCCACGCCCAGGTCGAACCAGACCGGTGCCAGGCGCGCAGCGTCGCCGCGGAACTCCAGGAGCATCTCGTGCTTCCTGTCACTGCGCAAATAGGCCACGCCCAACGCGTGATGGGCCTCGGCGTAGAAGATGCCCGGATGCCTGGTCTGTGCAGCGCGGAAAGCGCTCATGGCCGCGGCGTAGCGTTGCGCGTCGAGATGGCGCAGGCCTTCGCAGTAGAGCTTGTACGCCGCCGGCGAATCGGTGCCGTGCTGCTGCATCGCAGACTTGGCCACGACACTGACATCCACGTCGAGTTGCTCGGCGAAGGCCAGCGCCAGGCGGCTCTGGAGGGCGAAAAGATCGGCCATGGTGCCGTCCGCCTGCTGCGCGCGGTAGATGCGGCCGGTGCGGACATCCACCAGCCGGCAAGTCACCCGCAGCGGTGTCTGCGGTTTTTCGATCGTCCCCGCCGCCTGCACCGCACCGAAGATGAGGTAGTCGCTGCCGACGAGCTTGCCCACCTCGCCGGCGTTGCGAGCCTCCAGCGCGTCTTGATCGATGGCGGTCACCCGCGCCAGATCCGCCATCGTCCGGCGGTCGCGCGGATGGATCTGGTCGACGTTGCGGAGTTTGTTCGTCAGGGCTTCGGCGAAGCCGTGCCCGATCCAGGCGTGCTCGTTGCTGCCGGTGAGGTTGGCGAAGGTGAAGACGGCGACGGTGACGTGCCGCCGCGCCGTTTCCGCGCTGCCCCGGAGGGCGCCCTGATCCACTCGCTCCTGGCCCGACCCGCGGCCGCCGCGTTCGCCGCCGCGCACGCAGACGGCGAACAGCATCAGCCAGATGAAAAGTCCGGCCGCGCGCATGCTCAGCCTTTCTTCCTCGCCTTGAGCGCCTGCAGTTCGTTCTCGACGACGAGTTGGTCTTCCATCTTCCGAAAATGCTGCTCGGCCTCGAGCCCGGCCTCGCGGACCGCCTCGCCGGCGGCGCGTTCGGCCTCGAGCCCTTCCACCCGCTGGGCGAAACGCTCGAACTTGCCCAACACCTTGTTCGGCGACTCGAAGTCCCGCGCGGTCTGTTGCGCCTGCTTGCCGGTCTTCGCCGCCTGTGCGCGAGCGGTCAGAGAGGCACGGCGCGCACTGGCCTCGGCGAACTTGTCCTGCAGCGTGACAATGCTCTGCTTCATGTTCTCGGCCGCTTCGCGGATATCGCCCAACTGCTCTTCCAGGACACGCAACTGCTTCTCGTGCGCGAGCTTCCGCTCCAACGCCAATTTCGCCAACTCGTCGTTTTCCTGGTTCACGGCCATCTCGGCGCGGCGGCTCCATTCGGCCACGTCCTTCTCCTTGGCCGCCAGGTCCTTCTCCCGCTGCTTGGCCTCGATCAGCACCTTGGCCAGATCCTGCTTGGCCTTGTCGATGGAGTCCTCGATCTCGCGGATGATCTGCCGGATCATCTTCTCCGGGTTCTCCGCCCGGTCGAGCATGTCGTTAATGTTGGCGTTGAGAATGTCGCTCAGTCGCCCGAGAATGCCCATATCCTCCCCTTTCGCGGTTAAATGAATCGTCCGATCACGACTTTCCGGGGTCCTCACCGGCTCGATCAGCTTGTCTGCGTTTCAATTTCGCCAGCTCCGCCTCCACGTCGGGCTCGACCTCCGGCTCGCTCTGCACCGGCGGCACCGGGATGAAGTCGGAGCTACTGCGCCCGGCGCGCTTGCGGGCCGAGAGGGTCTCCTTGCTACGCCGCGCCGACTGGGCCTTGTCCTCGCAGGCCCGGAGCTGCTCCTCGGCGCGTTCGAGATCCTGGCAGACCAGCCACCAGTCGGCCTCGCGCTTCTTCACCGCCGCCTCGACCTCGGCCTTGCGCGCCAGCGCCCGCTCGGCGCCCTCTTCGTCACCCTGCCGAAAACACGACTCGGCGCGCTGCCGCGGAGCCTCCGCCTCGGCCTGAGCCTGGTCGAGCTGGCGCCGCGTGCGCTGGACCCGTTGCCGCGCCGCGTACACCTCGCGACGCCAGTGCCCGATATCGCTCTCGAACAAGCGGATGGCCTGGCGCGCGGTATCGAGCGGCTTTTCCGCCTGGTCGATCATCTCGCCGATATCGGTCGCGGTGAGCGCGCGCAAACGGTCCAACAGAGCCATATCGATCTCCTCAATACTATCGATCTTTTCGGCAAGCAACGGTTGTGCCAAACCCGCTCAGAGCCATAACTCCCTGTTCTAGTTCAGATTGTCAACTTACCCTTGGCGACGAAGCGGGCGCAGAGACCAGCCGGCGGTCATTCGCGCCATTCACGGCTGTTCTTTCATTCCCAGCTTCTTATACAGATGGCGAAAACGATCATAGGTCAATCCCAGCAGCGCGGCGGCGTCTTTCTGGCAATTGCCGTTCTCGCGCAGCGCTCGCCCCAGAAGCTGTCGCTGAAACGCGTCGACCTGTTCGTCGAAGCTTTGACCGACCGCGTCGCGCGCGATGATATCCGCCGGCAGCTCGTCGACGCGGATCTCCTCGTCCTCGCCGTCACCGAGGATGTACAACTGCTCGACGACGTTCTTGAGCTGCCGGATGTTGCCCGGCCAGTAATACTCCTGCATCGCCTCGACCGCTTCGAGCGAGAACGAGCGCCACTCCATGCTCGGCATCTCCTCGGCCAACGCGCGCGCGAAATGGGTGATCAGCTCCGGGATGTCGCCGCGCCGCTGCCGCAGGGGCGGCACCTCCAGCACCGCGAAGCTGAGCCGGTCGTACAGGTCGGCCCGGAAGTCGCCCGCGTCGATCAGGCGCTCGAGGTCGGCATTGGTCGCCGCGACAACGCGAACATCGACCCGGAGTTGGCCGGTTCCGCCGACGCGCTCGAACTCCTGGTACTCCACGACCCGCAGGATCTTCTCCTGGAACTCGGTGCTCATGTTGCCGATCTCGTCCAGAAAGAGGATACCGCCGTCGGCCTGCTCGAGCTTGCCCGCGCGCTGGGCCGTAGCGCCAGTGAAGGCGCCTTTCTCGTGGCCGAAGAGTTCGCTCCGCAACAGGTCGCCGCCGAACGCACCGCAGTTGACGGGGACGAAGGGTTTGCCGGCGAAGGCGCCGCTGGTGTAGAGGTGCCGCGCGATCAACTCCTTGCCTGTCCCGCGCTCGCCTCGAATCAGAAGCGGCCGCGCCACCGAGGCGAGCTGCTCGGCCTGGCGCAGCACTTTCTGCAGCGCCGGATGACTGCCGACGATCGGAGAACTCCGGTCCATGGCCTGATCCCGCGAAAACGCATTCGTCTACGATATGGCGACAGAAACGATCCGAACGCATCATTATAAACCGGATTCACGCTGTCGCAAGGACAACTCCGGCAGCCTGGATACTGACACAGGGCTATCGCACTTAAATTCCAAGGACGGTCTCCAGGTAGTCCTCGTCGATG
>CAYWFP010000124.1:0-9358 GCA_964457365.1 uncultured Planctomycetaceae bacterium | reverse complement strand
GCATGGCGTCGCGGGCGTTGACCGCCAGGTTCAACAGCGCGCTCTGGAGCTGCGACGGGTCGCCCAGGACGACCGCCGGTTCCGCGCAGGGACGCTCGACGATACGGATGCGCCGGTCGACGGTGCGTTCGAGGATGCCGCCCACCTCGTGCAGCACCTCGTTGCAGTCGATGGGGATGGAGCGGACCTTGCCCTTGCGCGAGAAGGCCAGCAGCTTCTGCGTCAGGTCGGCCGCCTGCTGGGCGATCTCGATGATACGCCTGGCGTAGCGCCGGCCGCGCTCCTGCTCCGCCGGCAGCGATTTGGCCAGCAGTTCGGCGAAGCCGATGATGCCGCCGAGCATGTTGTTGAAGTCGTGCGAGACGCCCCCGGCGAGACGGCCGATGGCGTCGAGCTTCTGCGAGTGGCGCAGCTCCTCCTGGAGCAGGTGCTCGCGGGTGACGTCGTGGAAGATCACCACCACGCCGACCATCCCGCCGCGACGATCGAGGATCGGCGCGGCGCGCTCGGCGATACGGCGCTCGGTGCCGTCGCGCGCGATCAGCAGCGGCCGGTCGGTCACCTCCGCCGGCGGGGCGGAGCGTTCCGGGCATTCGGCCGGGTTCGGCAGCGGCTCGCCGGTCTCCGCGTCCACCAGGCGCAACACCTCGCCCAGCGTCCGTCCCACTCCCTCGGCGGCGGGGTAGCCCGTCAGCGCCTCGGCCGCCGGGTTCATGCGCTGGATGCGCCCGTGCATGTCCGCGGCGATGACCGCGTCGCCGATGGAGGTGAGGGTGATCTCGAGGTTCTCCTCGCTCTTGCGCAGCGCCTCCTGCGCGTCCTGCTGGGTGCGGGTGCGCTGGGCGATGGTGGAGGCCATCGAGTCGACGCCGGTCTGCAGCCGGCCGATCTCGTCGTCGACGTGGCCTTCCACGCGCGCGTCCAGGTCGCCTTCCTCGACGCGGCGGATCACCTCGAGCACGCCGCCCAGGCGCGTCAGCACCATGCGCCGGAAGAGGAAGAAGATCACCAGCGAGGTGAAGACGACCGTCGCCAGCGAGCCGACGAAGACGACCGAGCGGATGCTCCGCTTCTCCCGCGCGGCGTAGGTGGCCCGTGTCTTGACCAGTGCGTAGCGCCGCGGGGTGACGCCGTCGTGGTCGTAGAGGGTGGTGACGCAGACGAGGAAGTGTTCGCCCCCCTCGTCGACCTGGACGATGCGCTCGCGCCCGCCGAGGACGAACCACGACGCCTCGACGCCCGGGAGCTGCCGGACGTTGCGCCCTTCGTGCCGCGCGAGGGCGTGCGAGACGTAGCCGTCGAGGGTGACCACCATCGCTTCCACCACCTCGTCGCCGACGATATGCTCGAGGCTCTGCCGGTCGGTGACCGCGTCGTAGCTCAGGCGCCCGGCCGAGAGCAAACGCCCGGGAATCGCGATCTTCGCGGCCGTGCGCATGTCGACCTGTTCGGCGAAGCGGGTGGCGTAGAAGGAGCCCAGCACCGCCAGCGCCAGCGCCTCGACCAGCACCACCGTCACCGCCGCGCGGAAGGGCAGGCTCTTGGCGAAGGGGGTCGTCTTCATTCGCGCGCCTCCGCCGCGGCGAAGTGGTACTGGCAGGGATCGGTCGGCGCCGGGGTCGGGTAGGTCCAGCCCATCGGCATCACCGCCGGGACGTTGCGCAGGCGCGGGCTGCGTACGCCGAAGCTCTCGCCCGCCAGGCAGATGCCGATGCCGTAGAACTGCTCGGCGGCGATGTCGAGCACCCGTTCCATGCGCGCGATCTGCTCCTGCGAATCGCCCGTGGCCTTGACCGCGTCCCAGAGGCGGAGCGTGAAGGCATAAGTGCTGTAATCCTCGCCGGCCTCCACCGCCAGCGCCAGGTTCGGCGCCACCCGCGTCCACTGCGGATTCCAGCGGACGAGGTTCTCGTAGCCGATGGCGCGCAGCAGGTTGGCGTGGTCGCGGCTGCGGGTGAGTCCGCGCCGCCACGTGCCGCCGTAGGCGCCTGGCGACGCGACGGCCGGCACCGCCAGCGGGATGCGCGGCAGGCGTTCGCCCACCGGCGGCAGCTCTCCCGCACGCACCCGCGCGGCCAGCGCGGGCGCCTGGTCATAGGCCACCGCTGTCGGCAGCGCCGCGGGTTGCCCGGCGGGCACGGGCGAGCCGGTGCGGACGTACGCGTAGACGCCGGCGCAGAGGGCGAGGAAGAGGCCGGGCGCGAGCAGGCGGTGGCGGTGACCCATGCGGCTGGCTCCGGGAAGCGGCCGGGCGCGCCAGCTTCAAGCGTAGCCCGGTTTCTCCCGGCATCATATCACGGAAACGCCGCGGCGCAAGCGAGTAGCGCCGGGGGTTGACGCCGGGGGCCGCGGCGGCGATGCTGGAAGGCGAGGAGGGGCGCCATGGAGACGTTGCATCTGGAAGCGGTGCGCAAGAGTTATCCCGGCGGCATCGAGGCCGTCGGCGGGGTCGACCTGGCGGTGGCGCCGGGCGAGCGGGTGGCGCTGGTGGGTCCCTCCGGTTGCGGCAAGACGACGCTGCTCAGGCTCATCGCCGGGCTCGAGACGCTCGCCAGCGGGTCGATCCGGCTGGGCGCGACCGCGCTCGACACGAAGCCGCCGCACGCGCGCGGGGTGGCCATGGTCTTCCAGGAGCCGGCGCTGTATCCGCACCTCTCGGTTTTCGGCAACCTCGCCTTCGGCCTGCGCCTGCGCGGGCTGGGGCGGCAGGAGATCAGGCGGCGGGTGGAGGAGACCGCGGCGCTGCTGGACATCGCCGCGCTGTTGTCGCGGGCGCCGGAGACGCTCTCGGGCGGGCAGCGCCAGCGCGTGGCCATCGGGCGGGCGCTGGTGCGGCAGGCGCCGCTGCTGCTCTTCGACGAGCCGCTCTCGAGCCTGGACGCGCAGCTCCGTGCGGATCTGCGCGGGGAGCTGCTGCGGCTGCACGCGCGCCTCGGGGCGACGACGCTCTACGTCACGCACGACCAGCTCGAGGCGCTGACGCTGGGGGCGCGCGTGGCGGTGATGCGCGAGGGGCTGATCGAGCAGGTCGACACGCCCGAGGCGCTCTACGCGCATCCGGCCAACCGCTTCGTCGCCGGTTTCATCGGCACGCCGGCGACGAACTTCGTGGCCGGCCGGATCGAGACGGCAGGCGGCGCGAGCGTCTTCCGCGCGCGGGGGCTCGAACTGGCGCTTCCGGAGAACGCGCCGGCGGGGGCGGTGATTCTGGGCGTCCGGCCGCGGGCGCTGACGCCGGAGCCGCCGGAGCGCGCGCCGTGGCGCGGCGTGGTGGAGATGGTCGAGATGCACGGAGAGGAGGCGCTGGTGCATGTCGCCTGCGGCGGCGAGACCATCCGCCTCACCGTGCCGACGGCGCAGAAGCCGGCTGCCGGCGCGGCGGTGGGGTTGCGCCCGGACCCGGCCGCGTGCCACCTCTTCGACGTCGCCAGCGGAATCAACCTGCAGGCGGCGGCGAGAGCGTGAAGCAGGGTCAGCTCACCCGCGAGCCGCCGGGGACGGGCTTGTCGGGGGTGAGGACGACCACCTCGCCGGTCGTCTCGTCCGTGGCCGCCAGCAGCATGCCCTCGCTGACCTCGCCGCGGAGCTTGCGGGGTTCGAGGTTGTCGATGACGACGATGCGCTTGCCGACCAGGCTCGCGGGTTCGTAGAAGCCCTTGATCCCGGCGCAGATCTGCTTCTCCTTATCGCCGAGGCGGATTCTCAGCACCAGCAGCTTGTCGGCATCGGGGCGCGCGCGCGCCTCGACGATCTCGGCCACACGCAGTTGCAGCTTGCAGAAATCGTCGTAGGTGCAGTACCTCGGCTTCTCGGGAGCCGTTTCGGCGTTCTCGTTTTCTTCGGGCATGGCTTCTCCTCGTCCTCGCGAATGGCTCCAAGCCTATGGATCGGCGCGCGGGGGTCAAGCGCGGAGAAGTCCGGCGCGGTGGAGCCAGTCGAGCAGCGTGCCGATAACGACGAGCACGTCGACGGCCAGCAGGCCGCCGAGGTAGAGTCCGGCGAGGACGGAGGCGAGGGCCTTGTCCACCGGGTCGAGCCAGAATTCGCGGAAGCGCAGGAGCGCCGCCAAGGCGTAGGGGAGGAAGAGGGTGGTCGCGATCACCTGCATCAGCAGGCTCATGACCGGGTGCAGCCCGTAGACCATCCCCACCGCCAGCCACTTGCCGAGCCAGAAGAGGCTGATCAGCACAAACCACGTCAGCGCGTCGCAGAGCGCCTGGCGCAAGGGGCAGTAATCCTGCCGCAGCATTCCCGGCGTCGGCCACGGAGGTTCGTGACGGTCGAAGGCGCGCCGGGCGGTGGCGCAGAGGCGGGGCGGGGGTGTGGGCATGCGGGCGGCCTCCCGCTACGGGTTGCGCTTGCGCTCGTCCCGGGCGCGTTTCTTGGCCTTGAGCAGGCGGTTGGTGTAGGTCGGCTCGGCCGCCTCGGGCTTCGTTTCGGCCGGTTTCGGTTGCGCCGGTTTCGGCTTCGCGCTCGCGTCGGGGGCCTGGAAGTCGAAGTCGGCGGGGCCGGCGGCCTTGTCGACGAAGGTCGGCGTGCCGCGCTGGCGCGCCTCCTGCTTGGCGTCCATCAGCCGGTCCATGCTCTCCTCGCGCGGCGGCTCTGTGCCGCGCCAGGCGGCGTAGCGGGCGGCGAGCTTGCGCTGGAGCGCGGCCCAGTCGATCATCACCCGGCGGGTGAAGACGTCGAAGGGGAACAGCAGCGCCGCCAGCGCCAGGCACCACCACCAGACGTCCTCGAAGTCGCGCGCGGCCGGGAGGTCGCGGTTGAACAGGTCGTCCGTCTCGACGTCGCCGGCGAGGCGCCGGCCCTTGCCCTTCTCCGCGAGGCGGCTCAGCAACGTCTCGTTGGCGGTGAGGTTCTCCATCTCCGTCGAGACCGGCACCGACGCGCCCCCGTAGGCGGCCGCCTCGGGCCCGGGCGTGCCCTCGCGCTTGGTGACGCTGATCTGGTATTTGCCCACCGCGTCGGCGGGGAAGTCGCCCTCGTAGGTGCCCACGCCGGTCTGGCGCAGGCGCAGCGGCTTGAGGCTCTGGCCCTCGGGCGAGGTGACGCGCGCCTCCAGGTCCAGAAACGACAGCGGCTGTCCCTCGTCGTCCACCGCCTGCACCACGACGCGGCCGCGGCCGGCCTCGATATCCGTGTCCAGGCGCAGGTTCGAGGGCTGGTCGCGCAGCACGCGCCAGACGATGCCGCTCCAGAAGTCGTCGAACCTGCCCCACTGCAGCCAGTCGCGGCCCCAGCGGTTCTTGGCGTCGCCGGTGAAGGCCACGGCCTTGCCCAGCCCGTACTGCCAGTGCGCCAGGATCGGGTCCTCGTTGTCGTTCACCGCCAGCAGCGGCGCCTCGGCCTTCTGCTTGAGGGTGGTGCCGACGTAGCCGTAGAGTCGCGGGAAATTCGCCGGCAGGACGTCCTTGACGAACTCGTCGCCGAAATCGCCCACGAGGCGCACCTGCCAGCCCTCGGGGTTCTCCATGTAGAGCCGGCGCTTGATGACCATCGACTCCTTGACGAAGATCTGCGGCAGTTGCCGCGGGTTCTTGACCGGGTAGAAACGGCCGTTGCCGATGGCGGCGATCCGCTTGAGCAGCACCGGCGTGGAATGCGCGCCGATGGCGACGGTGCTGACGGTCAGTTCCGGGTCGTTGCGGATGGCGTTGGTGACCTGCGGGCTCGGCGGGGACGGGTCGCCGTCGCTGATGATGATCATGTGCTTGACCGCGGCCTTGGTCGCCTTGAGGCCCTGGACGCCCATGCTCATGGTGCCTTCGAAGCCGGGCATGTCGCCGGGCTCGCATTTGTCGACGAGCTTCTTCAGCGAAGAGCGGTCGGCGGCGGGGACCATGCCCTGGCCGTACTTGGGAGCGAAGAGCCACTGGTTGCCGTTGTTGGCGCCCCAGCCCCAGTAGAGCACGCCGACGTAATCGTGCGGGCCGAGGGTGTCGATGGCCTTCTTGGTGATCTGCTTGCCCCAGAAGTTGCCGTTGGCGAACTCGCAGGTATGGAGGATGATGGCCAGCGCGCCGTTGGGCATGATCTTCTTGTGCTTGAGGTCCATGTCCACCGGCAGCGCCTCCTCCAGCGGCTGGCGCAGGTAGTTGCCGGCGCCGAAGGAATTCTTGCCGCCGATCATGATCAGCCCCACGCCCTGGTCGTTGACGAGCGCGCGGATGTGCTCCTGGCGCGCCACGCCGACGGCTTCGGCCGGGACGTTGTCGAGAATGATGCAGTCGAAGCCGGAGAGGCGCTCCTGGCGCGGGATGCGGTCGCGCGGCACGAGCACGAGCATCACCTCCTGTTCCTCGCCCTTGTGGATCAGGCGCAGGCGGCGGACGAGGCGGTGGTAGAGTTGCGGCTGGTAGCCGCTCATGCCGAGGTTGCCGTCGACGTAGAGCACCTTCGGCGGGCCCTTGACGCGGCTGAAGCCGGTGGCGCGGTTGTTCTCGCGGATGCGGTCGTCGCCGGTGCGGATCGGTTCGATGCTGACCTCGTAGTCGATGACGCCGCTGAGGATGTGCTCCTCGTCGGACTCGGCGCGGACTTCGATGGGCACGACGTTGCGCCGCGCCTCGAGGTCGATCTCGCGGCTGAGCACCTCCTGCTCGCCCTGGCGCAGGATCACCCGCGCGCGGCTGGCGGCGGTGGAGTTGATGATCGCCTTGACCAGAAAGGGGACGCCCTCCTGGACGCTCTGCGGCAGGATGACCTTCTCGACGAGCATCTCGCGCTCGTGGACGTAGGTGATCGGGTAGACGTCGACGGCGACGCCCTGGGCGCGCGCGGCCTCGATCTCGGTGAGGGCGTTGCCGCGGTTCTGGTTGCCGTCGGTCATCAGCGCCACGCGCTTGCGCGAGCCCGGCGGGAAGGTCGAGAGCGCCAGGCGCAGCGCCGCGGCGATGTCGGTGCCGTTGGTCTCCACCACCGCCTGCCGTTCGGTCGAGGGCGGCAGCGGCCGCGGCGGGGTTTCGCAGGTGGCGTCGGCGCCGAAGTAGATCAGGCCGACGAGGTCGTTCTTCTCCTTGCGGCGGCTGGCAGCGGCGATGTAATCGAGCAGCTCGCTGCGGAAGTTGTTCGGGGCGGTGGGGATCGAGTCGGACCAGTCGACGACGAAGTAGACGGCCACGCGGTCGGCGAGCTTGCGCCACTGGATCCCCGCCAGCGCCAGGACCATCAGCGCCACGATCAGCAGCCGCAAGAGCAGCGCGAGGTAGCGCCGCGCCGGCGGCAGGCCCGCGAGGCTGCGCCGGGCCATGTGCCAGAAGAGCGGCAGCAGCGCCAGCAGCAGCAGCAGTTCCGGGCGCAGAAAGCGAACCGGCAGGTTCTCGATCATCGTTCGTTATCCGCCTTCGGCCGCAGCGGCGCGCGCACCACGCGGCAATTCCGGGTGTCGCAGACGTAGACCGTCCCCGCCGGGGTGACGTCGAGGCCCCACGGGTGGCTGAGCCCGGTCTCGTCTCCGGCGAGTCCGCCCCAGTGCCCGCGCGGCTCGCCCGCGGGGCTCAGGCGTTGCACGCGGTGGCCGCCGTACTCAACGGTATAGACCACGCCGGCGCTGTCAACCGCAATATCGTAGGGATAGCGGAATCGCCCCGGCGCGGCGCCCTGGCCGCCGAAGGCGCAGACGAAGCGGCCCTCGCGGGTGAAGACCTGGACGCGGTGGTTGACCGCGTCGGCGACGTAGACGTGCCCGGCCCGATCGAGCGCCAGCCCCATGGGGCGCATGAACTGCCCCTCGGCGGTGCCGAAGGCGCCGAAGGCGCGGAGAAATCCGCCCGCGGGCGACCAGACCTGCACGCGGTCGTGGTAGGCGCCGTACTCGGTGGTGAAGATCGTTCCGTCCTCGGCGACGACGATGGCGCAGGGCCAGAAAAGCTCGCCCGGCGCGGGCGTCTCGCCCGCTGCGGGGCCCTGGCCGAAGATCAGCCGGATCTCGCCGGAGGGGGCGAACTTGACGACGCGGTTGTAATGCGTGTCGGCGACGTAGACGCAGCCGTCGGGGCCGACGTCGATCCCCTGCGGCCGGCCGACGGAGACGTCGGGCATCTGCAACTCGTCGAGGTACTCGCCGGCGGGGGTGAAGTGCTGGATGCGGCCGGTCAGGTCCAGCACGTAAAGCGTGCCGTCGGGCGCGATCGCGACGCAGCGGGGGCGGTCGAAGAAGCCCGGCTTCTCGCGCCCGGGCCGGCCCCAGGCCAGGAAGGTCGCGCCGCGTCCCGAGCTCAGCGAGGTCAGCGCCCAGCCGGCCGAGCCGGCCAGGAGCGCCGCGACCAGGATGCCTATGGATCGTGCCCGCACCGGGTACGCCTTTGCGAAAGACACGAGGCGGCCGCTGCCGCCTCGCGAGCGAAAGACCAAAGCGCGCGCGCCGGCGGTTAATCCGCGTCGACGCTCCGCAGGCGGTTATTGTACGCGCGCACCATGTCCCGGTCCTCGCGCGGGATCAGTTCCTTCTCGCGCGCGGTCTCGGGCGCGGACTCCACCGCCTGCAGCGTCTCGGCGAAGTCGGTCTTCAGGCCCTCGCCCTCCTTGGGCGGGAGCCCGCGGACGAAGGTCTGGCCGACGATCTTGCCCTGGCGGATGCTGCGCGCGCGCACCGTCCAGTCCTTGAAGTCGTGGTCGCTCTCGGCCTCGGGCGGGCGGCCGCCGCGGCCCTGGCCCGCGCCGCCGGTGTTGTTGCCCTGCCCCGAGCCGCTGTTCTGTCCGAGGTTCATCCCGCCGCCGGGGAGCATCCCCAGGCCGCCGCCGCTCTGGCCCTGTCCCTGGCCCTGGCAGTCGGGGCAGGGTTGCTTGCCGGTGCCCTGGCAGTCGGGGCAGGGCTTGCCGTCGTCGAGCTTGCCGTCGCCGCCGCAGGTGGGGCAGGGGATCGAGCCCGCGCCCTTACAGGTCTGGCAGTTCTGCTGTTGCTTCATGCGCTTGAGCATGTCGCGCAGTTCCTGCATGGTCATCTGGCGGACCTGGCCCTGCTTGGCCGCCTGGGCCATCTGCTCGAGCTGGTCGGCGGTGTAATCCATCTGCGCGAGCTTCTGTTGCAATTCGCGCAGGAGCTGGCGCTCCTCCTCGGTGAGCTGGCTGAGGTCGATGCTGCCGCCCTTGTTCTCGTCCTTGAGCGCGTCCTTGAGCGCCTCCTTGAGCTTGTCCTGCAGTTCCTTCTGCTTGTCGAAGAGCTCGCTCTTCTCCAGCGAGGCCAGTTCGTCGGCCATGTCCTTGAACGCCTTGGAGAGCTTCTTCAGCCCGTGCTTGTCGAGCTGGTCGGCGAAGTTCCGCATGTCCTCGCGCAGGCGCTTGAGCTCGTCCTTGTCCATTTTCTTCATCAGCTTGCGCTTCATCTTGCGCATCGCCTCGGCCGCGCCCTGGAGGT
>CAYWFP010000123.1:0-9504 GCA_964457365.1 uncultured Planctomycetaceae bacterium | reverse complement strand
GCGCAACCTCGCCAACCGCAGCGCCAAGGCCGCGCGCGAGACCGCCAACCTGATCGAAACGGCGGGCAAGAAGGTCGAGAACGGCACCTCGATCGCCGAGCGTACCAACGAGGCGCTGACGGAGATCTCCGACCAGGCCGGCAGCCTCGCGGAGGTGATCGGCCATATCGCCGAAGCCTCGACCGAGCAGGCCGAAGGGATTACCCAGGTGAGCGAAGGATTGCACCAGATCGATACCGTGACGCAGCAGAACACGGCGTTCGCCGAAGAGACGGCCTCCGCCTCGCAGGAGTTGCGCGGCCAGGCCACGCGTCTGCAGCAGGTGCTCAGCCGCTTTAGCCTCAACGAAGCCATGCTCAGCGCTCGCTGCACCGCCTCGGGCATCTTCCAGGCGCTCGAGCAGCAACAGAATGGCGGCGCCAGTGTCGCCAAGCCGGCCGCGGCAACGCCGTCGGCGCACGAAATGCCCCAACTGCCCGCGCCCCAGCAACCGCCCGCGCAACCGGCCCAGGTCGGCAGCGGCAGCTGGTAACCGCCCCGGCAGCGCGGTTTTCTCCGCTTTCCCCAGGCGTGTCCGCGGACGCGCCTGGTTCTTGCATTGACGCGGCGTATTTTTCCCTTGTCGGTGCTTTTTGCCGATCTTTTGCATTGCTTCCGCTGTGGCAAATCATTACATATGATCTGAGCGCCAACTTTTTTCGTAATTTTAACTCATTTTCGCTCATGCAGTTGTCGATATACGAATAGAAATGCCCGCGAAGGGCGGCTCTGGTATACCGATTGAATCTGGCATTAGCGCATTGTTGTTGAGGAGCAAGCATGCCGACATGGGTGGACAAGCTTTTTCAGCGCGAGACCTTGCCGGTGTTGGAATCGGGGATGGGCTTTGCGCATCAGAAGCAACTCGTGGTGATGAACAACATCGCCAATGTCCGCACCCCGTATTACAAGCGCAAGCAGTTGCCGGAAAACGAGTTCCGCGAAAAACTCAAAATGGCTATCAATGAGCGCGAGGATCTGCATCCCAATGAATGGCGCATGGACGACGGCCTTGATGTCCGCTTTGTCGGCCCGTATCCGCGCATGCGCATGTTCAACGGCCAGGAATGGGGTCCGGAGCGCCACAGCGAGAACTCGGTCGTGATCGAGAAGGAAATGGCTGATCTGGCCAAGAACCAGTTGATGATGTCGGGGATGCAGCAACTCTTCAGGAAAAAGCTGACCATGATGCGCATGTCGTTGCGGGATAAGGTGTAACGGCTGAGGAGAAACAACTATGATCGTCGGTGGCGTCTTCACCATGTTCGATATCAGCAGTTCCGGGCTCAAGGCCGAGCGCGCGGCGATGAACGTCCACGCCAACAACCTCGCCAACATCAACACCACCCACGACGAGGACGGCAAGCCCAATCCCTACCGCCGCAAACGCATCTTCTTCAAGCCCGGCGCGCCCTCGATCACCGGTTCCAAGGTTCTCGGCGTCGAGGTGGACAAGATCGACGACGACTACACCACCGATTTCCGCAAGCGGTACGAGCCCAATCATCCCGATGCGGATGCCGAAGGCTATGTGAAGTATCCTAACGTCAACGTGGCGCTGGAGATGGTCGACATGATGACCGCGCAACGGGCTTATCAGGCCAATTTGACCGCGTTCGATTCGGCCAAGCAGATTTTTACCGGAGCGTTGCAGATTATCGCCTAGGGGCTTGCTTTATAACTCCTTCCGGCGTAAGATGAAAGAGGAATACGGCAAGAGTCGCCCGCGACTGCCGATATACCAAGTGGCGGCGGAAGAAACAGCGCGGCCAGGAGCAGGAAATGACATCGAACCCGATCAATCCGATGAATCCGCTCAATCGGCCCGAGGGTGCGGCGCCGAAGGTGCCGACCGAACCGGTCGACGGCAAGGAGTTCAAGCAGTTTCTGCTCGATAACCTCAACAAGGTCAACGAGATGCAGCAGGAAGCCGATACCGCGGTCAACGATCTGGTCACGGGCAAGGAAACCGACATCACCCGCGTTATGGGCGCGGTGGAGAAAGCCGACGTCGCGTTCCAGACCCTGATGGCGGTGCGGAACAAGCTTGTCGAGAGTTATCAGGAAGTCCTGCGTATGCGGGTTTAGGGATGAAACCGCGCGCCGAGGGCGTAATCATCCTCGGGACGCGGACGAATGCGGCATTGATGCAAGCGACCGGTCCGCTTGCGTTTTTTTGACCGCGGTCGACAACTTTAATCGGAAATCCCGCCGGTTCGACCGGCGGGAACGGACGTGCAGGGGGGTCTGTCTGAGCGCGCCTTCGTCCGGTTCCCGCGAATGCGCGACGGTTACGGGGGGAGTGCGGCAAGACCGTCGCCTGGTCTGGGTAGGCAACGTTTCTTGACCGCGGCGCCGCGGCGGCATCGCCCGGTCCGGCGCAACAAGGGGGAACGTCAATGGATGTTCTGCGGCAGTTGATGGATGATGCGCGCGTCGTGCTGCGCGACATGACCACGACGCAGCGCGTCAGCGTCCTGACCATGATCCTCACGGTGGCTTCGCTGCTTACCTTCGCGGCGTGGCTGGGCTCGATCGGGGAGAAGACCAGCATGGTCGCGCTGCCCATGCGGGTCGCTCCGGAAGATTCCAACGAACTGCTCGGCCAGTTGCATGCCCAGGGCATCGACAAGGCCAAGTACGACCTGCAGGAGCGGCAGATTCACGTGCCGCTGGAGCAGCGGGGCAAGGCGATCATCTTCCTCTCCGAGCAGAACATGCTGCCGCGCGACTCGGCCTCGGGCTTCGAGCAGATGCTCGAGAAGGTGAAGTTCAACGACACCGCACCGGTCACGGCCGAACGCATGCGCGTGGCGCTGCAGAACGAACTGCGGTGGATGATCGAAGGCATCGACGGGATCAAGCGGGCCAAGGTGATCTACTGCCGCACACCGAAGAAGGGCGTCTTCCGCCCCTCCTACAAGCCCCGTGCCACCGTCTCGATCCACACCGCCATGGGCAAGGAGTTCACCCAGACCAAGGCCGAGGCGATCATCCGCATGGTCGCCTACGCCCATCCGGGGCTGCATCCGGCCGACGTCATCGTCACCGACCAGACCGGCGAGCACTACATGGTCTCCGACACGGACAACATGAGCGCCGCGGCGGCCAAGGCGGTGAAGATGAACGAGCGGACCAACGAGAACGTCCGCCGGCGCGTGGAACTGCTGGTGCGCGAGTATCTCGCCCAGTACGGCAAGGGCGGCGAGGCCTTCGCCTTCGTCGATACGACCTGGGACTTCACCAAGGTGGTCAAGGACGAGAAAAAGGTGACCGAGGGGTCTCCCAGTCGCATGGTCAAGCGCTCGATCAAGGATCAGCAGAAGGACCTGCCCGGCGCGGAGACCGGCGCGCGCCCCGAGATCGCCGGCGCGGCGGAACTCACCGAACCGGGCCGCCGGGTTACACGCGACTATGACCGCAAGGACAGCGATGCCATCTACGACACCAGCCACGAACTGACCCACACCGAGCAGGCGCCGAAGATCGTCAAGCAGACCATCTCGGTGGTGGTGCACCTGCCGCACAAGATCAAGACCGAGAAGGACGCGCAGGGCAACGAGACGCTCGTGGCGCGCAAGGACGCGCAAGGCAACGCCGCCAAGGATCCGGCGACCGACAAGGTGATCTACGAACTCGAGTCGGCGATCCAGGACCTGCCGGGCGCGGAACTGGACGAACTGGAGAAGAGCATCAAGTACGCCGCCGGCCAGGCGCCGGGGGTGGACGCCAATCAGTTCGATATCGCCATCACCACCGTGCCGTTCCTGCCCGATCAGGAGCCGCCGCCCCTGCCTCCTTCGGCGACGACGCAGATCCGCGAATTCATGCAGGACAAGATGGTCCCGCTGGTGCTGCTGTTGATTTTGCTGGTGGCCGTCTACTTCATCTACATGCAGGCCAAGCGCTCGCTCCCGTCGGAGGAGATTGCTGTCGAAGAGGAGCAGTACGAGCTGGCGCTGCCGGAGATGTCCGAGGCCGACAAGCAGCATGCCGACTTCGAGGCGCTGCGCAACCAGGTGGGCGAGTTGATCTCGGAGAACCCGGGCAAGGCCGCCACGCTGGTGCGTCGCTGGATGACCAGCCGTGAGGGCTTCTGAGCTGGCTTCGCCGGTCGGGGAGGCAGGGCGATGACGCTTGCGCGTGCTGGAAATTGCCCCGTCCGGCGTGTACACTGATATGAGATGCCGTCCTGTCGTCGGAATCGCGAGGTAGACCATGCCGATGCCGAAGATCCAGAAGACCGAGGGGCTGACCGGCCTGCGCAAGGCCGCGGTGCTGATGGTCTCGCTGGAGACCGACATCGCTTCCAAGATCATGGCCAATCTCTCCACCGAGGAGATCGAGATCCTCTCGATGGAGATCGCGCGCATGGAGGAGGAGGTCACCCCCGACGTGCGCGACAGCGTCGTGCGCGAATACTACCAGACCTACATGGCCGCCAAGTACGTCGAGCAGGGCGGCATCGAGTACGCCCGCATGCTGCTGGAGAAATCGCTCTCTCCCGAGGACGCCGCGACCATCCTCGCCGACCTGGAGCAGTCGATCCAGCAGACGCCGTTCCACTTCCTCAAGCAGGCCGATACCGAGTCGCTCCTGACCTTCATCATGGACGAGCACCCGCAGACGATCTCGCTGATCATGGCCCACCTGCATCCGAAACAGGCCTCGGAGATCCTCTCGGGGTTGACGCCGAAGAAACAGCTCGAGGTCGTCAAGCGCATCTCGCGCATGGAGCAGACCACGCCCGAGGCTATCCGCGAGGTGGAGAAGGGCCTCGAGGCGCGCCTCTCGAGCATCGTCAACCAGGACCTCGAGCGTGCCGGCGGCGTGGAGAATATCGCCGAGATCCTCAACCTCGTCGACCGGACCACCGAGAAGGGCATCCTGGAGAACCTCGAGGAGGAGGACCCGGACCTGGTCGAGCAGATCCGCAAGCTCATGTTCGTCTTCGAGGACCTGATCCTCGTCAACGACAAGGGCATCCAGGCGGTGCTCAAGGAGGTCGAGCACGACGAGTTGGCCCTGGCGCTCAAGACCGCCTCGGAGGAGTTGCAGAACAAGATCTTCAAGAACATGTCCGAGCGCGCCTCGAGCCTGATCAAGGAGAACATGGAGTTCATGGGGCCCACCCGCCTCTCCGACGTCGAACAGTCGCAGCAGCGGATCGTCGATATCGTCCGGCGTCTCGAAGAAGCGGGCGAGGTGATCGTCGCCGGCCGCGGCGGCGAGGATGAAATCGTCGTCTGAGCGAGAAGAGGCCCATGCCCGATCCGATCCTGCAGGAAGAAGACAATCTCGGCGAACTGCCCTCGGCGTTCACCTTCCAGGACGTGCGCACGCTCGCCGCGAAGATTCTCAAGCGCGCCAACATCGTCGCCCAGGACCGCATCAACGCCGCGCAGAAACAGGTCGCGGACATGGAGAAATCCGGCTTCCAAAAGGGGCAGAAGGAGGGGCTGGAGGCCGGTCGGCAACAAGGACTCAAGGAAGGAACCAAGCAGGGCGCGAACGCCGCGCGCGAGGAATTTGTGCAGCGGACCAACGCCGTAGTGCCGCTGCTCGAGGAACTGCTCGCCCACCTGCACGAGAACCGCGTCGCGTTGCAGGCGCAGGCCGAGGCCGACATGCTCCGCCTGGCTATCGCCGTCGCCCGGCGCATCGTGCGGCGCGAGGTCACGGTCGATCCGGAGGCGATCCTGCCGGTGGTGCGCGAGGCGATCGGCCTCTGTACCGAGCGCAACGATATCATGCTCCGCGTCAATCCCGCCGACGCCGAGGTCATCGAGGCGGAACTCCCGGGGCTGCACGCGGCGTTCACCGACCTGGAGCGGGTGCGGATCGAGGTCGACGACTCGATCGACCGCGGCGGCCTGCATCTCTTCGGCCGTGAGACCGAGGTGGACATGCGCCTGGAGGAGCAGTTCGCCGCGCTGGAGCGGGCCCTGGTCGGGGAGAAGGAGATGACCGAAGCCTCCGCCGAGGCGCTGGACTTCGCGCCGCCGGTGGAGAAGTCGCTCTCCTCCCGGACGCCCAGCAGCGACCAGCCGCCGACGGATCCGGAACCGTCCGCGACGGAGTCGGAGACGACAAGCGAGCCACAGGACGACTCCGCATCGCCCCCGCCGGAGACGCCGGCCTGATTATTCCATGACGGATGAAGGAAATCCGCCCACGCGGGCGTAGAAAACAGTATGAGCGCATCGATCTTTACGGAGAAGACGGAGATGCTGCCGCATATCCTCGCCGGCCGGGTGACCGGACGGGTGCGGCTGGTGGTGGGGCTGGTGATGGAGACCAGCGCCATGCCCATCCCCGTGGGCAGCCTCTGCCGGGTGCACGCGCGCCTCTCGGGGATGCCGGTCGAGGCCGAAGTGGTCGGCTTTCGCGAAAACGCCACGCTTCTGATGCCGCTGGGTGAGATGCGCGGCGTCGGGCCCGGCGACAAGGTCGAGAGCGTGGCGACCCAGCAGGTCGTCGCGGTGGGCCCGCAGCTTCTGGGGCGCGTCCTCGACGGGATGGGGCGCCCCATCGACGGCAAGGGCCCGCTCTACGCCACGGCGACGCGCTCGATCTACGCGGATCCGCCGGATCCGGTGATGCGGCCGCGCATCGAACAGGTCCTCCCCACCCGGGTGCGTGTCATCGATGGCTTTCTCACCATCGGCGGCGGTCAGCGCATCGGGATCTTCGCCGGCACCGGCGTCGGCAAGTCGACGCTGCTGGGAATGATCGCGCGTTACTCCCGGGCGCAGATCAGCGTCATCGCCCTCGTCGGCGAGCGCGGTCGCGAGGTGCGCGAGTTTATCGAGCGCGAACTCGGCGAGGAGGGGTTGCGGCGCAGCATCGTGGTCGTCGCCACCGGCGATCAACCCGCCCCGCTGCGGGTGCGCGCGCCCTTCGTGGCCACCGCCATCGCCGAGTACTATCGCGATCAAGGGCACGACGTGGCGCTGCTGATGGACTCGGTGACGCGCATGGCCATGGCCCAGCGCGATATCGGCAGCTCCGTGGGCGAGGTGGCGGCCGCGCGCGGATACACGCCAAGCGTCTTCTCCATGATGCCGCGGCTGATGGAACGCTCCGGCCGCAGCCCGCAGGGATCGATTACCGGCTTCTACACCGTCCTCGTCGAAGGCGACGACATCAACGAGCCGATCTCCGACGCCGCGCGCGGGATCCTCGATGGGCATATCTGGCTCTCGCGCCGCCTGGCGCATCGCAGCCATTATCCGGCCGTCGACATCCTGGAGAGCATCTCCCGCCTGCAAGTGGAGATCGTCGCGCCCGAGGCGCTGCAGGCCGCGCGCGTGCTGCGGCGGGCGTTGGCGATCTACGCCGAGAACGAGGACATGATCAATATTGGCGCCTACGCCGCCGGGAGCAATCCCGAACTCGACAGCGCTCGGCAGATCATGCCGAAGCTCAACGCGTTTTTGATGCAGGAGATGAACGAGAGCAGCGACTACGAGAAGACGGTCGAGCAGCTTCAGGTCCTCGCCGAGGAGTCGCAGAAACCGCCGCCGGCGCCGCGGGCGGCTCCGCGCGGGCCGTAGCGGGACGGAGGCGAGACGATGGCGCGCAGATTTCGGTTCAAGCTCGACGCGGTGCTGCGGTATCGCGAGATGATCGAGAAGGAGAAGCAGAAGGAATTCGCCGTGGCCAATCGGGCCGTCGAGGAACAGCGCCAACATCTGGAACAGATGGCCCAGGATCGCCTGCATACGCAGGAGGACGTGCGCGATCTGTACCAGGAAAACGCCGCGTTCCATCAGGTGGTGGAAAACTACCGTCACATCAACGTCATCGACAAGCACGTCAACGTCGGTCTGCACGAGCTCAAGAAACTCGAGCAGGAGGCCGAACGCCGCCGCCAGGTTTATATCGCCGCCCGCCGCGACCGCCGCGGCGTCGAGATTCTCAAGGAGAAGCGGCAGGATGAGCACGCGCGTGAGGAGGAGCGCGAGGCCCAGCGCGAGCTGGATGAGCTGGGCATCATGGCCCGGCGGCACCGGACGCAGGAGGACTGATCATGGCCAAACCCATCAACATGCTGACCACGACGTTTTATTCGCTGATGATCGTGCTGGCCTTCAACTATATCGCTATCGCCGGGTTTCTCTACTGGCAGTGGTACTCCGAGAACGTCAGCAGCGAGGAGCTCGTCGATGTCGCCAAGGTCGTCATGGGCGAGAAGAAATACGCCTTCTCCCTTTCCGAGATCGAGGAGTACAGGCGGCTCAAGGAGGCCGAGGCCGCGCGCGAGAAGGCCCTCGCCGTCCGCGAGGGCATGCGCGAGACCCGTGCGCGTTCCGCCGAAAGCCTGCAGGCGGCCGAGGAACTCCTGCGGGAGCGCGAGCGGATGAGCCGGACCCTGATCGAGGAGGAGGAGCAGCGGCTCAAGGCGTTGCGCAAGGAAATCGAGGACCTGAAGAAGCAGGCCGACGAAGCCCGGGCGAACCTGACCAACCAGCAGGTGCAACTGGCCAAGGCCGATATGGCCGCTCGTACCGAGAAAGTCGAGCGCGTCTTCAAGACCATGGAACCGGAGTTGATCGCCCAATTCATTGCCGCGCAAGCCAACCAGGCCGGCCTCGAAGATGCCGTCCGTATGCTGCTCGATTATGTGCCGCCAAATACGATCGCGGAGGTTTTCGGCGCCATGGACGTGCAGACGGTGAGGCAGATTCTGCCGCAGATGGAAAACAAATATGCCGCTATGCCGCCCGCCCAGGTTGTAAAATTATGGACTACTCCAGGGACTAATCATTACGCGAAGAGTCCCAAGGAGATGGCGGAATATTTGCGTTATATGCCTGTACCCAAGGCATTTAGCATTATTCGTCAACTTGATCCGAAAAAACGAGCTGAGTTGGCCCAGCATTTGCATTCACTCGCCTCGCAATGACACGCGCGAAGTGCACGGGGCGATCGCACGGATGTTCGTTCTCTGCTCTCACCGCACACGGATGTCACCGATTCGGTTCTGATGCGTCGACCCCGGTTGCCCGGCTTGTTCGGGATCTCGGGGCGCTGGCGTTCTGCATGGTCTTGAGCGCGACCGCCTCGGCGAAAGACATGCAGACGCTCAGGCGTATCAGCTATCTCGCCCGCCAGGATCGTACCGAAGCGGGCGAGGTGACGTTTGTCCAGGGACGCGTGCCGCGGTCGCTGGATCGCAACGACGAACGCCCCCCCTACCGTGTCGGCGACCGGGTTATTCTCGGCGATTTCATCCGCACCGGCTTCGGCGATACTCTCGAGATCCTGCTGGACATCAACGCCCGCCTGCACCAGCAATGCTGCCACAATGGAGGAGTCCAAGCCCCCCGACAGCAGCACCCCCACCTTGCCCCTAGGCAGATGCGCCAGTTGACGCTGGATGGCTTGCTGGAGAAGGGTTTGGAGTTGGGCGATCGCCTCTGCTTCTAGGGCGATCGGGTCGTCTGCCTGGCGCCATTGCCA
>CAYWFP010000122.1:0-9514 GCA_964457365.1 uncultured Planctomycetaceae bacterium | reverse complement strand
CACGCCCAGCCGCAGCCGCGACGGGCCGATGCAATTTCTCGCCGGCTTCTCGGGATATCTGCAAGCGGACGCCTATGCCGGGTACGATGCGATCTTCGCGGGGCACACCGTGAAGGAGGTGGCGTGCTGGGCGCACGCGCGGCGCAAGTTCGACGAGGCGAAATCCGTGCAGCCCGAGATTGCGCTCGCGGCGATGGCGTGGATCAAGCGGCTCTACGACGTCGAGCGCGAGGCCAAGGCGTATGCCGGGGAAGCCGGCGCCGGTCTCGGCGAGGACGAGCGCCGCGCGCTTCTGGTCGCGAAGCGGAACGAGTTGCGCCAGGCGAAGTCGGTCGGGATCCTCGCAAGCTTCGACGCGTGGCTGACCGGGCAGGAGGCGGCCGTGCTGCCCAAGAGCCCCGTCGGGCAGGCGATCCGCTATGCGCGCTCGAACTGGGCGGCGCTGAACCGCTACGTCGAGGACGGGGATCTGGAGATCGACAACAACTTCGCCGAGCACGCCATGCGCCACATCGCGGTGGGGCGGAAGAACTGGCTCTTTCTGGGCAGCGACCGGGGCGGCGAGACCGGAGCGATCCTGACGAGCGTGCTCTACTCGGCGAAACTGCACGGTCTCGACCTCTGGGCCTACATGAAGGACGTGCTGGAGCGCATCGCCCAGACGCCGCTCAGCCGGCTCGACCAATTCCTTCCCGACGTCTGGAAGCGCGAGCACGGCCGCCCCGACGCCTCTCCCGAATAGCCCGCCCTCGATCCGCTTCTCCATCGCCTCAACCGGTCAAAAGAATGCCGCACGTCAAGGGTGTACTTCACCGGACGGTTACGTATTCCCTACGGGCGTCGGAAAAAGGGTGCGCTCCGGGCCTTTTTCTTGGGTATTGACAATAAGAAGCCCCATGCGCTATGTGCGCAGGCTTATCCTATGGCAAAGTATCATTTCGTTCACGCTCTTCGTAAGTTTGTTCCTTGCGGCACCGATTAATTATCACAGTATCTTCTATTGGTGCTCCCATGGTCCAATAAGTCATGCCATCAGCGTCGAAATAGACAATTGTCTTCTTATAGAACTTTCCTTCATATCCATGCTTGCGAATGTGTTCAACAAGTTTGACGAAAAGATTCTCGTCGACCTTATCCCGCACGATATACTCGTGGGGCCACGTATCTGCATATGTTTTGGCAAAAATCCAGTTCTGCTCTTCGACAAATGCTTTGAGAGTCGCTGTTAACATGTCATTTCTCCGAAAATAGTTCCGCTATTTGCAATATATATCCAAGCCTTTATTCATAAAATACCTCTGCATATTCAGCCGGGAAATGACATTTAAGATAAGCACACCGGTATGCTATCAGTGCGTAACAGGCCGAATGCGATTTATTGAACAGCAAGGTTGCGCACGTTTCGATAGAGTCGAAAATATTCTCCGCGACATTCACGCCGACAGTATCATGCGCCTGCTTGGCAAATTTCTGTCTGTAGTCCTGCAGGACCTCGGGGATCTTTTTGCTCATCGCCCGTCGCATCAGGTCCCCCTCCGATAAGCTGAAGTGTGCTAGTTGGTTGGCCACGACCTGCGCCTGCTCCTGATAGATTATAAGCCCGAAGGTCTCGGCAAGAATCGGCTCCATCAGTGGGTGCTGGTAGACAACCTCCTCACGCCCGTGTTTACGCGCGATATACGGATCAATGAACTCCATCGTTCCAGGACGGAACATAGCCACAGCAGCGATCAAATCTTCGAATCGGTCGGGTTTAAGGCTGGACAGAAGATTCCGAAAGCCCTCGCTTTGGAACTGGAACACGCCCTCGGTGTCACCTCGTGCGAGCATCTCGTAAGTAGCCGTGTCATCCAGTGACACGTTATTGACGTCGATCTCATTACCGGCATTCTGTCGGATGACCTCTTCTGCTCTCTTCAGCAGCATCAGCGTCTCAAGCCCCAAGACATCCACTTTGCACAACCCCAGCATTTCGATTTTCCTCATATCATACTGGAAGAAGGTATTATCGCCACGTTTTGCCAATGGGCCGTAATGGTCTATGAGCGGCCGGTCACTGACGAGCACTCCTGCTGCGTGAATGCCGGTTTGACGAATCAGACCGTCAATCTCTGCGGCCAAGTACAAGAGTTCTTGCACCTGCGGAGCCTTATCATAAAACTCCTTCAGGCCGGAACTCTGTTCCATCACACTTTCGAGGCAACTTTTATTGCGCCTTCCTTGCAGAATATCAGGAATAGTATTGAGTATTGCTTCTATTTTGCGTGATGACACTCCCAGTACTCGACCAACATCACGCACCGCGGATCGAAAAGTGGTTCTTCCGAAGGTAACGATCTGCGAACTCTGGTTAGCCCCAAATCGTTGAAAGATGAAGTCAACCACTTCCTGTCGACGATCCCTAGCGTAGTCGATGTCGATATCAGGCATCTCGTCGCGACACTCATTCAGGAATCGCTCAAATATCAATCCATATTTCAAAGGATCGATATCCGTAATTCCCATTGCGTAAGCTATTATCGAGCCGGCTGTTGAACCCCGCCCAGGACCGATCCAGATCCCGTTTTCCCTGGCATATTGGACAATATCACCGATCATGAGGAAGTAGGAGGAGAATCCCATCTGTTCAATCACCTTGAGTTCGTGCTCGTAGCGTGCGATCACGGTATCGGGCAGTGGTTCGCCATAGCGACCAAGCAGTCCATCAATACATCGCTGGCGCAAAACCTCTTCGGGTGAACCGCCTTCAGAGGAAACGATTATCGGCAGGTGGAACTTCTGCTCGATGCCGTGCTTATCCATGTGCAGATCCTGTAGATTGAACATGCACTGCTCGGCGATATCTAGCGTACGATCACACCAGTCGCTGTGGCCCTTAAAGGTCAAGCGCATATCCTCGGCGCTCCGAAGATAACGCTGACCAAAATTCTTCTCCATATCATCATCACGGAACCGATTCCCATATTTGAGGCAATGAAGTATGCCAAGCGTTCTTGCATGCTCGGGTGTTAAGCCACGAACGTCAGAGGTTGCCACTACGGGTATGTTGGTCTTCCGTGATAGAGCATCAAGCATATCGATGATTCGATCTTGTCCTGGAAGCCCGTCGTTCTGCGCTTCAAGAAAGAAGCAGTCATGGCTGCAAATCTCCATATATTGCCGCGCAACCCTCTCGGCTTCATCCATGCGATTATCGAGAAGATGCCGCACAATTTCGCTATCATACCCTCCCGAGAGTACGATGAGACCTTCGTGATGCTTGCTGATCAAGCCTTTATCAATGCGCGGAATGCCGTCGAATCCGTCCAGAAAACCGGCTGTGCATAAACGTGAAAGATTTCGGTAGCCTTCGAGGTTCCGGGCAAGCAAAGTCAGATGGCAGGCGGATTGATTGACATTTTCCTGGTCGGTCAAGCACTCCACGACATTCGCTTCGAAGCCGATGATTGGTTTAATCTCTTTCTTTATGGCTTTATTGTAAAAATCGATCACGCCATACATTACTCCGGAATCCGTTATAGCTACCGCCGTCATCCCCAGGTTGTCCACGCAATCGATAAGTGGCTCTATCTGGCAGGCGCTATCGAGTATGGAGTAGTGTGTATGGACGTGAAGATGAACGAACGCGTCCTTAACCATGGAATTCCTCCGCTCTGAAGAACAACAATGTGCTACTTGCGAATCGTGACTGAATCGAGAAGCGTCTCTAATGAATTCTTGTCGAGGCTGTACAAATCCATCAATGCGCATCCCATTGCCAGCCACATCGTAGTGCCGTCAGAATTGAGTTCGAAGTGGCCGATGGTTCGCTCGAATACCGGAAGCAGGTCTGCAAGGTCGTCAACCCGATAGGTTGCATAATACTTCTGCATCGCAAGCAACATCTCGATGAAGCCTTCGGTTTCGGGATTTTCCAGCATTGCCTGGTGTTTCCGGCATATATCATCCCTGCCGATAAGGTTGTCGTAGACGCAATCGAAGATCAGGTTCAACATCTCCTGAGACAGCGGAGGAAAGCGCGGATGCACCGCCAGGGATTTCACGTCCAGATCGCAGGTCAGGCCGTCTGAAAGCTGCAGAATCGGGGCTTCGAAATCCTTGTAAGCCTCTGGATGAAAGGTATGAATCGGCACCAGCTGCCTGGGCTTGACCGCCTTCACCACCTTCGCCAAGTCGTGAATGGTGGCGTGTCCGCTTGTGTGAATGTGCAGCCATTGGTCATCCGAGTAGCCGAACTCACGGCAAAAGCGACTGAAGGGATCATCGCCCTTGATATAGCCGCCCCACATGGACCAGATCAGGACAAGGTTCTCTGGCGAAGGAAGCTTCTTTACAATTGCTGGCAACAGGCTGTTGGCGCGGGCCAGAAAAACGTAGCGTGAGGCATCGCCAATACGCTCTAATTGAATCCCGTTATGGGAATATCCGATTTTTCTCATGAATGAGTCAAGGCTAGCGTCGTCGAGTTTGTTCATATGGTGCTTGAAATATACTACCTTAAGCTTGTCCGATTCGAAGGTAGGCAGGCGATCCGACATGTAATGAAGCTGATCAAGCAGGTAGGCCGTGTACAGATCGATGACAAGGGTCTTGCCGGTTCGGAGTGCGGCCTTGTAGGCGCTGACCACACGGTCCAGATTCTGCGCGGCGCAGAAGATGAGCGAAAGATTCTTGGCATCCTTAATCGCTTCGGCAAAAGCCAGCTCGACCGACTCCTCCGTGGGGTATGTGTATTCCCCTTCCTTGCGACCAAAGGCAGAGCCTTCCATGAGCAGGATGTCTATGTCCTTCGGCGGGCGCTTCAGGATATTCTCGAACATTCCCTTCCTGCGGCCATGAGCGCGAAAGTCCCCAGTATAGAAGATTCGCTTCCCGTCCGCTTCCACCACCACGGCAATTGCTCCTGGGGAGGAGTGATCCACAGGGAGGGCCTCCACAGTAAAGGGCCCAATCTTGAAAGGATCCCAATACTCCTCGATAACCTTCGGATTCTTGATCCGCGTGGGATTGGGTAGAAACAGTTCGGACACGTCCAGCAGGGTCTTTGTCTCACGTGACATGTAGACGGGAATGGAGGAAGAAGCGAAGGAAGCAAGGCCCGTGTGATCCTGATGCGTATGGGAGAGGTTGATCCCGACAACACTGTCATCGCCTTCTCCATACAGTCCGGGCACACTTGGCAGGATGCCGTCCGCGATGAGTTCGTCACATGAGCGATCCACCACTACAGTTTGATCGAAGGGCGACCCGTCGGAATTTACCAAAGGTAAGCCCATGTCCAGAATCAGGCGCTTGCCCTTGCTCTCAAGCTCGATGCAGGAACCGCCAATTTCGTGTGTCCCGCGATGGATGGTGAGATTCACTCAATAGCCTCCAAAAAGAAATGGCCAGATAATTCAAGATCACTCAAGAAAACCACTTGCGGATGGTTCCGGGGATTGTGATCCCTTTGATGTCACCAATACTACCAACAGACCACGCGTCTCCTTTGCACTTATCAATATGTATCCTTTGTCGATCGTCCTGTAGGTGCGAACTGTCAAAATCTGAAATCACCAGCGCAAGCTTGATGTCATTTATTTGTAGTTCTCCCACTGGCCATTGGGGAAAAATAAATGACATGTTCTTGGAGTACTCAAAGTAGGCCTCCATGATCTCGTTCTTCCTGGAGGAAATAGATCCATCATACCGCTCCATTTGCGAGACCACTTCTGGTAATGCCTCGCCACTTGCCCGGACACGGCTGTCATGCAGGCGTTTGATTTCCAGAAAGAGCAGTTGTCGAGTCACGCTGTCATAAAGAAGAACATCAATGCGATCTTGCCCCGTTCTTGGCTCATCGTCATAGTCAACCCCATCATTTGTGGGTACTTCACGTGAAAAGGCCACTTCACAATCGACAGCAAAAATATCCTTGTTTGATCTTTTTGAGAAGGGCGTTGTTGCCCTCATCAACTTTGCAACACAATCGTCTTCCTTGCTTACATATCGGTCACAGAGCTTCTTGATATCTTCATACGCGGATGCAAAATCGCTGCAGAGCGACAACTTCTTCATATCCCCTTCGGCAACATAGGCTGACGGAAGTGAATCTGGTACAACCAGCGCATACTTGATATTTGTCCGAAACTCAGTTCCGTCAAAAAGGAAGATCCGTTTGCATTTGTAGTAGAAAGCAATCCCATTGTTGCGAAGAGCGGGGAATACCAAGCCCTTGTGAATATCCTCTGTCAGCCTGTCCTTTAGCGAATTACCATTTATGGATCCATAGGCCTGCACAATCCCTTCATCACCTCGACTAAATACACTCATTGCTCATTCTCCTCTCCAAATGACTAGGTCATCAATTCAGGTACACTGCCCGTACCATTCCGCCACGCCAACGCCTCGGCCACGGTACGGCAGTCCGGGTGGACACCTTCCACATGATAGGTGCCGGTCGATGGGTTCTTCATCTTCAGGTAGGGACGGCCTCTCGGGAGCGCAGGCTCCATCTTGCCAAGCGCCTCGTTCCATTGTAACCCGGGGAAGATGAGTTTTCCGCTTGTCTCGTCATAGCGCACCGCATCATCCTCAACCAGACCGAGTTCGAGCAGGAGAAGTTCATAATCGCCCTCACGGTCGACGCATTGCGCTCCGAGATCCCGACAGACACGCTCGATTCCGATCTTGCGTACAATTTCCCTGCGCACCTCGGCATTTGTCGCTTTTAGCACCTCTTGCGCCTGAAGTTCTTCTCTTGACGCTTCAACGATACGGCGCGGCACCAACACGCCATTGAGATACCACGAACGAACGCCATCCCGCCAGGTTACGGCAGGCCCGTCTTCACGATGGGGAACTCCCTGATGATATACACACATTGGGGGCTCGACAGCCAATACCACGTCGTGAAAAGGATACCATGCGGAGCAATTCCTGGAAAGAATATTCAGCGATTGAACAAAAGCCGCATCATCCCCACATGCCTGTGGCAAGCCAGAAGCAGATGACATCCACGCAAGCCACAAATCAGCGACCGTCTGCTGAGGCATGGCATAGCGAATACTCTCCGCAAGAAGCGCCCTCCAGGTTGAGGGCTCATAACCGCCGATCCAAAGATGAGCGTCAGGCCAAAAATGGTGCATGTGAGTATTGATCTCGAACGGGAGGATTTCCTCGATGTAGCGAAGAAGATCGCTTCCTTTATCTGTGGATTCCAGATCCGGATGCAGAATCTCATTGCGGCCGACAAAAGGCAGGATATCGTCGATGCCTTCCCAAAAAGACTTCGGAATATCCGGATCGTGTGCGTGCAAATCCGGATTCAGCCGTCGAGGATGAAACCAGGAAGGAATAGCCCCACTCACCAAGCCCCAAATGTATTCGAGCGCCGAAGGCGATAACAACCAGAGCACAAGCGGGGGCGCAAGTCCAATAGCCTTGTAAAGCGTGGCCACGGCCTCCTCCACGTGTGCGCGATCCGCCTTTTCGGTTGAGAACCGTTGACGATCAAGAAGCGACCTGATCGTGTCGATGTCATCTTTTGTCAGTAAATCCATCAATCTTCCACCCATCGTGCTTCTTCAGCGAAATGGTCATACTCCTGCACTTTCCGAATCCGGTACAGTCCAGCAGGCACCTTAATGGCTCGATGTTCTTCATGCACTACCGTGAACGGACCTTCCGCCCGACAATATAGCCGGTCACCTACTTCATACAGGTCGACTGGCTCGATTACGGCATGCGCATGGCCCGTGGCTTCGCCTTGAGCAAGAATCACCCGACCTGTCGAAGGCGATATCGGGTTCGCATGGGACGGCAATTCCGTGATTGTTTCGATCAGTACATCACCCTGTTGGTAGAGCATGATTCTCCTTTCTCTTGCCAAAATTCACATAGTAAGATACCTCCTATCCATCCGCGAAGGCATCGGCCAAGCGGAGAGTGATCTATGTAAATGTTTGGCGTATTGGGTTTTGAGAGTTCCTCGTCGCTGATATAGCGGCTTTGAAGCCCCTCTGATATATCTACTTGCCTCCAGTCCATATTGCGGGTATTCTGGCCCCATGAAGCCATTCCCGAATTCAGATGCCGAGTTCCAGCAATGGTTCTCCACCGAGGAGCAATGCCGGGACTATCTGGCCTGGCTGCGCTGGGGCCAAGATCTGGAGCGATTTGATTGTCCTCGCTGCCATTGGGAATTGCCGAGAAGGCGTCCGGGCGATCTGTCAAAACGAAGTCGGGCGTGGCGCTGTTCCCGGCGCGGTTTGTTTGTCTGCCGTAATTGCGAATACCAGGTTTCGGTAACAGCAGGAACCATGATCGATCGTATGCGAATACCGCTCAAGACCTGGCTCCAGATTTTGTGGTGGCTCGATCACACGCGTGGAACGGCCTATGCCTTGAAGCGCAGGTTCTCACTCGGAAGCTATACAACGGCGCATGCGTTGATTCGACACATTCGGGATATCATGGGAGATGTGGAAGAGGTAAAAATGGCGGGGCTTATCAAGATTCAAAGGATTTGTCCTGGCGTAGAAGCCGATCTTCCATCCATCGCGCCGTGGCAGGATCACCATCTCTGGTTCCTGGTTCAGCAGTCCGATACGATTGGTGATATCAAGGTCATATGGTCGCCTCAACGCAAGCCGCTGGATCAGGAGGTCATTATCGAGCGCTTTGTTCAGCCGAATTCATCCATACAGCTCGCCGGCGCACCGCGAGAGGGATTGATAGATATTAACGGAAAGTCGTATATCGTTGTTTCCAGCCAAACGTCAGCCATGCCCCCGGCTATTCTGGAATCTGTTCGGAAGGCCTACCTTCGCTTGCACAGGTGGATCGAGCAGGTTGCTTCAAAAAGCCTTCCCATGAAAACCCCTCAGCAATGCCTGAATGAATTCATGTTCCACCATAACAAGCCCCAAAATCGGCCCGGCAGACGGTTTTATCTGTTGGCCAGACAGGCAATGACCGAGAAACCTGTTCGAGAAGATCTTTGAACGCATTGGCAGAGACAACAACACGGCTTTTCGTCGTGATGGAATATGGGAACCCCGCTGCTGACAACAGCGACAAGATCGAATTTCAAATCGCGAAGGCTGATCGATGAGCCAGTGGGGCGTCTATCTTCTTGAATGTTCCGACGGCACGCTCTATTGCGGCGTGACCAACGACATGGACAGCCGCTTGGCCGCCCACAAGGACGGCAAGGGAGCGAAGTATACGCGCGGTCGCCTGCCGGTCACGCTTGTGGCCTTCTCCGGCTGCCGCTTCGAACACGGCGAAGCCTTGCGGCTGGAACGCAGGATCAAGCGACTCAAGAAAAGTCAAAAAGCGATGTTTATCCAAAGACTGTGCACATGAATCTCACGCCGCGTATGGGCGGTACCTACACCGCACGATAGTAATGATTCAGCAGCCCGCCCAGCATCGAGACCCGCCGGACCTTGCCCAAAGCCGGACTGCACGCCCTCGGATCCGGAGGCGAATTCTCCAGCCCCCGGTGTGGCCTGACGGTGTTGTGATACTT
>CAYWFP010000121.1:0-9545 GCA_964457365.1 uncultured Planctomycetaceae bacterium | reverse complement strand
ACAACCGCATGATCCGGGGAACGCTCCGCCAAGTGGGCGATCTTTGCCTGGAGCGCCAGCCCTGTATCGTAACGCCTGCCGTGGGGCCTCTCGGGTGTGCCAAGGCGAAGAGCTGCGAGAAACACGCGAGCAAGACCTGTACAGTCCAATGCCCGGAGATCGAGGACGGTGCGGAGCCGCCGCGCAATTCCTATCACGGTGGTCGCATCTCCTTCCGAAAGGACGGCCAGGATGTAGGCCTCTTCGCCGACAACACCATCTCTTGGCCGGCAGAGGCGATCTTTCAGACCCAGGTGGTCAATCCGTCCTGCTTCGCCTATTCCAGGGATACTCTCTCTGCACTCGGTGGCATCAACCGCTATCCCGGGTGGTGGGGCTCCCAGGAACTGGGATTCTCGATCCGGGCATGGTTCGCGGCGGTGCCGATCTACGGGATGCGAGGCGATAGCTGCTGCGTGCTGCATCGCTACAGGTCGTGGAATCACCCCAAGGGCAAGGCGCTCGCGCCGTACCATATCCCCGAGACCCACAGGGGCGTGAACATGCGCTACTGCCACCGCATCGTCTTTGACGAGGCGACCTGGCTGGAGGCATGGCAGCCGTGGTTCGCCCGCAACCACAAGAACGAGGACGCGGAGAAAATACTCGCGGCCTGCGCTTGGATTGACGAGCAGATCGAAGCGTTCCAGGCGGTAAAGAAAAGGACCGACGCCCAGTTCTTCACCGAAGTCATGGGCATTCCCTATCCGGGGGAAAGCATTCACCCCAATGCGCGTCGGGGGCTCTACTGCGTATCCGCCGGCCTCGGGAACGTGCTTCTCTGCGTTCCGGCCATGAAGGCGTTCGCCCGGATCACCGGGGAACCCATCGACGTGTGGGATCGGGGTATGCACCAGGCCGAAGGGGTGGCCGAGATCCTGGCCATGCAGCCCTTTGTCCGCAAGGTCATCACAAATTGTGATCAGCCAGATCTTCGCTATTACAAGCACATCGTCGGATCGTATTGGGCGTCCACCCCATCGTTCTCGCCCAAAGGCGCGGTGGTGTGCGAATCGCATCGGGGCTGGCGCACCCGGCACGAGGTCGAGTGCAACATGGATGCCCTGGATGGCGTGTTCACCGGCATCACCCCCGATGCGCGTCTGCAATCGTGGAAACGGGTCGACTTCGCCTTGCCCGAGGATTACGTGGCCGTGGGTGTGGGGTGTGCGGGCTACACATCCAAGAAGTGGCCCCATTGGGAGGCGTTCGCCCGGCTGCTTCACGACAAGAGCGTGCCGCTCGTGTTTCTCGGCACAACTAAGGAAGACGAGCCGTGGATGGACATTTACGGAATCAACCTCTGCGGAAAGACCAGCATCGCTCAGGCTACTGGCATTCTGGAACTGGCCCGGGCCTATGTCGGGATCGACAATGGCCTCTCGCACCTCGCGGCAGCCGTAGGCACTTCCAGCGTTCTTCTCTACGGCCCTTCATCCGAGCGCAAGAACCGCCCTTGGACCGACCGGTGCAAGGTACTGCGTTCCCGCCGGTGTCAGCACGAGCCATGTTGGGATCGGCCCCAGGCGGAGAGTTGCCCCTTTGAATCTGAAGATCGCCGCCCGTGTATGGATGCGATCCGACCAGAGTACGTGGCCGGCGAGGTATTGAAGGAGCTGAACGCGCCAGCGTGGGCGACGGGAGACACCTGGAGCCTGTATCTGTCGCGCAAGCAGATATTGACCAACATGAACGCGGAGCCGCTCCAGAACCACCACGAGTTCGCGGAACTGATCGACAAGCTCCGCAACGAGCAGATCGTCAATATTATCGAGATCGGCTGCGCGGACGGTGGGTGGCTTGGCATCCTTGCCGGGTGCATTGGCCGACCGCTCAACATCCTTGCCATTGATCCCGACCCCAACAGCCACCCGCGTCCCGGCGAATGCCCGTCCGATTACCCACGCAAGTTCGGTGAGGTGGCGACCATGCTCCGAGAAGAGGGCCACTCCGTGGACCATCTGGCCATGAGTTCCCAATCAACTGACGCCATCCATGCCGCACAGAAATGGGCGGAACGCCTCGGAGGCGTGGATCTACTCCACATTGATGGCGACCACAGCCTGAAGGGGTGCCTTGCAGATTGGGAGAGCTACCGAGGGCTGGTCCGTCCGGGTGGGCTGGTGATTTTTCACGATACCCACAATCCAGATGAACCGGGCGTTCGGTCAGTCTTTAACGCAGTTCAAGTCAAAGGCGCCGTGGATCGCGTGTGGGAGTATCGAGGCCTGAATGGCAGCCCCAAGGGACGCGGGATCGGGGTAATCCAATTGTCGGTTGCTGAATTCAAGGTCTGATGTCGAACAGTTTCTCGATCCTTGCTCCGCGCTTGCGGATCGTGCCGATGGACGCGTCGAAGCATTTCTCCAAATCCGCATTGAGAACGCCCGGCACCCCGCAACCGGTATAGGTCAGCGCATGGACGATGCCACCGGCCCAGCCACCGGGCTTTCCCTGAAAAGGTTCGCCACTGCCGATAAGCATATCCAGGACGCGTCGGGCTTTCGGGGCAAGCGGGCGGTGTTGGGGATAGGCTTCGCAGAAGGCGTCGATTTTCTTCAAGCACTCGGTGCGATACCGCTTCCCGTCATCCATTCCCGCTCCTTTCAGAAAATGCGTGGCCCACGCCTCCTCGATATTCCGCTCGCCGGTCTTCGAAAAGCGGATGGGGATCTTGCGCCCCTTGCCCCAGGACCGGTAATCGGTTCGGCTCTCCTTCAACTTCCCGTTCCGGCAATTGCGGATGACCGTCTTCATCACAAAGCCGATGGCTTTCAGGTTGATTTTGACGGCCTTCTCCAGGAATGGGATCTTCCGTCTGCGCCAGGCGTCGTAATCCTCCGCCGAAAGATAACCGAGCCGCATGAACACGTCCGCGAAGGCGATATACCCCTTCTCGGCAAGCAACTCGTTCGTGATCGGCGAGAGCCGCTTCTCAAGTTCACGGCGATTCATGCTGGTGTCCAGTCCACGTGCCGAATTCTGCAGGCGAAATCACCGAAGATCAAACCGTGATCCAGTCTCTACACAACACATCTGCCTGCTCCAGTTCAGTTTCTGTCGCGCGTTGCTGCATATCCGGCAGATAGCTCGAATTGAAGCAAGATTCGCGCACTTCAGCGAATAACGATGGATTCGAGCCGTTCCTTCCGGGTCTTCCAGTCCGGCATGCAGCGGCCAAGCAGCCGTTCAAACGCTGGTCCATGATCATGAACGCGCAGGTGGCACAATTCGTGCATGATGACGTAATCAATGCAATGCAGCGGCGTTTTGACCAGATCGACATTCAATGTAACCGTTCCCGCCTTTGAACAACTTCCCCAACGCTTCTCCATCTTCCGTAACCGAAGGTTCACCGGCGCTTCAATCCGCAGTGCCGGTGTGGTTTCGACGCAACGATCCATCCGTTGCCGAAAAAGGCTGTCTGCATGGATCATATACCATTGATGCATCGCTGCGGCGATAGCCTCGGAATCCGTCACGCTAGGCGCATCCACGTGGAAATACTTGCCGACCAGCTTGATGGATTTCTCATCGGCTTTCCGGACACGGAGTCTGTATTGGCGCCCCAAATACAGGTGCGTCTCACCGGAAGCATAGTGCTTTTCAGTGGGGCTTGGCTGAAAACGCTCGAAGTATCGGCGCTGTCTGCTGATCCATGACCGGCGCCGCGCGAGGTGGGCCAGTACATCCTCGCGAGATCTGTCAATTGGAGCCATTGCCGTCACGCTGCCGTCCGCGTGAACCGAAATGGATAGCCGCTGTCTATCCTTGAATTCAAGCACTACCGGCACCGATGTTCCCGAGCACTCGATCAGCACGGTCTCAGGCATAACGGGCCCTCGCGATATCGAGGACCATTTCAAGGATGCGGTCGATATCCTCGAAGGTCAGATCGATGCCATGCTTCTCCTTCAACTCGAACAAATAATCCTCGATGGCACCCACCATCCGGTTTTGCACGTCCGTATTGTTCGTCCAGTTGACGATGCGGTTGTTCTTTACGATTTCATCAATGGCGAGGCTCGCTTCCGTTCCCGCCGATCGCGCCTCGAATCCGTCGCGTTCGTGTGCGGCAAATACGTCCGACAGGATGCCGAAGAACGCCTTGGCTACGTCATGATGGGCCAGTTCCGCCGGAATATCGTCACCGGTGCGGTTCTTGATCTTCTCCGCGATCTCCGTGACCTTGCGCAGATACTCCGCATCCGAGAGCCGTTGCTCGCGAAACGCCCGTATCGCATCCTCCAGCATCTCTGAGAAACGCCGATAGAACGCGGGATCCTCCTGCATGCGATCATGAATGGTGCGTTTGGTGCGGTAGGCGATGGTGTCCGCCTTGGACGCCGTGCTGCCGAGCTTCTCCACCTCCTTGGCAAATGCGTCGGCGTCGAAGATGTTGACGAGATCGGTAATCCGCTCCACCTCGCCCGTCCCCACATGCTGATCCACCAGCTTCTGGATTCGGGACTCGTATTCCTTGAAATCCACCACCTCGGCATAGCGTTTCCGCACCGACACGCGCAGTTTCATGAAGAAACGGAGGTCCGCCTTGTATTTGGACAGTTTGGCTTCCGGCGTATCCTCGATGAACTTCGCGGAGGATAGGGCAATTGCGAGAGTGCGGGAATAGGCGCTCAGGCGCTCGTAGAACTTCTCGCGAAGTTCATCATCCGCCAGCAGCAGTTCGTACGCCTCTTCATCGCGCTGATTCTTGATCGTCTTGAACAGATCCCACAGGTCGGAATGGCGCTGAGGAAGCTTCCGCGCCTCGGTATCGACATCCGTGAGCGCCGTGCAGAGATCGTCCAGCCCTTCCTGGTCGAATTCGGAGAGCTGGCCGTAAATATCCAGCGCCTCGTCCAGGCTCTGCAGCACACCGCGATAATCAATGATGTAGCCGAAATCCTTGCCGTCGCAGAGGCGGTTCACCCGGGCGATGGCCTGAAGCAGCGTATGCCCCTTCAGGCGGCGCGTCAGATACAGGACGGTATTGCGCGGGGCGTCGAATCCGGTCAGGAGTTTATCCACTACGATGATAATTTCGGGCTCTTCGGCGTTCTTGAAGGCACTGATGATCTGGCGATTGTACTCTCTGTCCGAGCCGTACTTCGCCATCATCTTCTTCCAGAAGGCTTTTACCTCGTCCGTTGATTCCTCGTGCACGTCATCCTCGCCCTCGCGGTCATCAGGGCCGGAAATCAGCACCTCGCTCGTGACCAACCCGAAGTCGTCGAGGAATTTCTTGTAAAGAAGCGCGGTCGTCTTGTCCTGCGCGACCAGTTGAGCCTTATAGGGTGTGCCTTGCCAGTTGTCGCGGAAATGCTCGCTTACGTCCCAAGCGATGCGCATGACCTTCTGCTGGGCCTTGTTCAGAAGATCAGTGGATGCGAACTTCTTCTTGAGGTCGGCTTTCTGCTCCCGGGTCAGATCCGTCGTGATCCGTTCGAACCAGGCGTCTACCGATTCGGTATCGACCTTCTGGTCGACATGGCGGCCTTCGTACAGGAGCGGAACCACCGCCTTGTCCTTGACCGCCTGCTCAATGGTATAGCTGTCGATCAGACCGCCGAATCGCTCGATGGTATTCTTGTCCTTCTTCATCACCGGCGTGCCGGTGAAACCGATGAAGCAGCCGTTAGGCAGGGCTTTCTTCATCTTGGCATGAAGCTCGCCATACTGGCCCCGATGGCTCTCGTCAACCAGAACGAAGATGTCGGGGTTTTCGTCCCGGACACCTGCTTTGCCGACCGCCAGTTCGAATTTGTCGATGACGGTGGTGATGATCCGGGCCTTATTGTCGCACAGCAGTTCCGCGAGATGCTTGCCCGTCTTGGCTTGCACCGGTGTGGTGCCGCAGTGGTGGAAGGTCTTGTAAATCTGGTCGTCCAGATCCACGCGGTCGGTGACGAGGATGATCTTGTAATTCTCGATGCCGGTTTCGAGGGCAATGGCCTCGGCCAGCATCACCATGGTCAGGCTCTTGCCGCTGCCCTGGGTGTGCCAGACCACGCCGCCCCGGCGGGTGCCGTCCCGTTCGGTGCGGCGGATCCTGTCCATGATCTTGTTGACGCAGAAATACTGCTGATAACGGGCGATCTTCTTTTCGCCAGCGTCGAAGAGCGTGAACCGGAAAGCCAGTTCCAGCAGCCGCTCCGGACGGCAAAGCGCGTAGAGCGCGCGGTCCTGCTCCGTAATCTGCCGTTCGAGCTTGCCGTAGGGCGCCGCCGCCTCGCGGACGACCGGGTCGCGATGGGCGAACATACGGTCTATCTGCTCTTCGGACAGGGAAATCGCGGCGGCCTCGCGAAGCTTGTCCGCCTCGGACTCGCCCAAATCCTCTTTCCAGACCGACCAGAACTTGGCTGCGGTGCCGACCGTGGCGTAATTCGCCTCGTTCTTCGCCACGGCGAGGAGAAGCTGCGCGTAGTGAAAGAGATGCGGAATCTGGTCCTGCTGCTGGTTGCGGATCTGCTGGCTGACCGCTTGGCCGATCGGGTCTTTCAGGTCTGGTCGTTTACATTCGATCACCGCGAGCGGGATGCCATTCACGAAGAGGACGATGTCCGGCCGCCGCGTCTCGGTGCTGCCGCTTCGCTCCACTACGAATTCCTCGGTAACGTGCCAGGCGTTGTTCTCCGGATTCCTCCAGTCGATGAAGTCGAGCTGAAAGCTTTTGGTGTCGCCGTCGATGGATTGCTGCATCGATTTGCCGAGGGTGAGGAGATCGTAGACCTTCTCGTTGGTCTTGACGAGGCCGTCGTCAACCACGTCCTTGAGCGTCTGGACGGCGGCGAAAATGTTACCCTCGCTGAACGGGTATTCACGGCCCTTGAAGCGGATCGTGTTGATTGCGCGCAACTGTTCGGTGAGAATTCCTTCGAGCAATACGCCGGAAAGCCGCCCACCGCGCAAACGCTCCGCCTCCTCGGGACTGAGATAGGTATATCCCAGCTTCTGCAGCAGCATCAGCGCCGGAATCTGCGAAATCTGGTCTTCCTTGAAGGATGGCGTGTCCATGGGCATTGCCTCGTTATAATCCATAACGACGTTTCCATTGTCCGCGAGGACTTGCCTGGATCTCACACAGCAGGGCGTTCAGCGCTTCCATTCCACGGCCTTCGCGCTCAATCAACGTCTTGCGTGATATCCGATCATGAATCAGAGAGTAACACTGAGCGAAGAACTGTTTGGCAGCATCTGGATAGCCGTCACGGTATCCACCATCAATTTCAAGGAACTTCTTGGCGCAGAAAACCACAAGGTCGGATAATTGCACCATCGGATTCCTCTTTGAATCAACGGGGTAAGTGAACTCGACGATCCATTTGATCCGATGGGCCGCAGTTCCTCCGAAACGGCGGATAGTTGAAATCTTTTCGATTTCAGTGTGATAAATCTCTTTGGCATCAATGATTAGCATACCACGGGCGCTACGGCCCAACTTCTTCTTAACAAACCAGTTGATGTATGTGAGGAGATAATCGTATGAGATTGTATAGGGACGCTTCTCCAATCCAAGTGGCATGTCCTCGATAGAAGCCAGCTTGCATTTGTCCACGGCGTACAGGTGTATGTCATGGCTGCGAGTGGAGAGGATAGCAAGAACATCAAGAGCCAATTGATTTCTCCGCTGTCTATCATGTCCGGCAAACGCCCCATCTCCAGTCGGTGATAAGAGTTCTTCTGCATGCAATTCGAAATTTGGCGGTATCTGTCCCGAAAAATACGAATCGACAACAGAGGCGAACTCTTGCTGGCTCGCATTCCAGCCTTCATCCCGAACGCTGATCCCTCCAAGCACGAATATCGGCTGCTCCGCGTTTGCCAAATCTGCGCCCGTGCATCCAGCCTCATCAAGATAATAAAAGTGCATGTTGGATTCCTTTGCTTAGTGCGCCCCAGTCAACAGTCTCTGCATCAGTCCCTCTTTCAGCTTGCGCAGGGAAGCGAGCTTCTTCTCCAGCAACAGAATACCTTTGTCCACAGAGCCAAGGACAGAGGCAATGCGCTTTTGCTCCGGCAATGTTGGTGTGTTAAAAGGCACTTCAGATACATAACTCCAATCTGCCCTCGGCATTTTTGACCCAGACGTTATGCAGGCTGCAGAAATGAAACGTTCGGTTTGTAGCAATTGGGCAAGATATTCACTACAGCAGACTTTTGAGTGTGCCTGCAAAACCCATATTTCAGTCGAGCACACTCCATCAAATTCGCAGAGATAGGATTTGCGTAGATTGGGGCGTAGTTTGCCAAATAAGATATTTCCTGTTGAGAATACGGCTTTAAGGCTCTGTTGGCTTCGAGAATCAATAGTGCCGATCAATCGGCCATCACCTTGTGAGACATGCTCTAACTCAGCACAACGACGGCTCTCACCACTCTTCGGATCAAAACGCTTTTTTGATACGTTTGCCAAATCACCAAACTCGTGTTTGGCCCAAGGCTTCTTGAACCCCGGCAAGCGTCGCTGGCCGGTGAGGAGTTGCTGGGCGAGGCCTTTCTTGAGCGTCCGCCTGGCCGCGATCAGCTTCTCCACCCCCGCAATCGCCCGGTCGGTTGTGGCGAGGACTCGCCCAATCTCCTTCTGTTCGTCTTTCGATGGCAACGAAACAGGTATTCTGGCGAAATCCTTGTAATACAATCGAAGACGGTCGTCTGTAATCCCATAGGAATAGGCCCAAAATAAGTGAATCATCCGCGATGACTTGAACCAGTAGGATGCGAACAGCGGATCGATATTCTCTTTTGGAGCCAACACGACATAGGCCGGGCTGAGGATTCCGTCGGTCTCGGCTAAGCCCGATGCTCCCTGCCACATGCGCATCATGTTGTAGGCAATGTCGTTCTTGCGGATAAGCAGATGGCCTTCCGGCGCAAGGTTGCCGGAAGACTTCCTGTCAATGGAGTCGCGATGAACGAGCCCGTCGTTCATCGTAACTGAAAGTACCGGAAGCCCCTCGCGCCCACGCTGGCGTCGGGATTTGAAGAGATCACCGAGGTGTATGTTTTCATGTTTTGGCATCTGAGTAGCCTTGCTATTTAATATTAATCACGAATTCGCCGCTCCGGGCGACGAGATTGCCATCCTTGACGATAAAGCACTCGATCCAGTGCATTCCGGAGTATTTGGTCCGTTCGCGATCCCATGTGAGACCGCCACGATACAGCTGAGAGTCGATGATCTGTCCACGCAGATCGCCTGCGTCAGCGGCGGGACGCCCCGTATTGACCACTTGCCAATACACTTTAAACGGCCGAGCCGCGCTTGTGCATGCGTTGAAGGTCAGTCGACACCATTTGGGGATGGGTTGGGAATCGTTTTGTAGCTCGCGAGTACGGTAGCCGTCCCGGTGCAATTGGGCAGACAGTTCCACCGTATGACTGCCACTGGGATGCCATGGAAGTTTTTGACGATGCGGCACGTTGAATCGACTAACAGCATGTGACCTGCCGAGCACAATCGATCCCAGGCGATTGCCTCCCGGCCTGACCCCGAGACGGTT
>CAYWFP010000120.1:0-9792 GCA_964457365.1 uncultured Planctomycetaceae bacterium | reverse complement strand
CGCTCTGCGTGCCGAAGCTTGTCTTGCGCCACAAGACGCCCTGCCGCACCATGTGTTCGACACGCGCAGCGAGGAACTGCGACAGGCACTGCGGGAATCCGAGCGGCAGGAGTAATGCGCTTCGATCAGTTCGCGCCGTCGCCCGCCCCGGGGGACGCGCTCCGGGTGTAGAGAAAACCGCCGACGAGAGCGGTGAACGGCGCCACGGTGACCAGGCCGAAGCTGCCGACGAGGGTGTTCATGATCTCGGCCGAGAAGATCTTGGTGTTGAGCATGATATCCACCGAGACCCCCTGGGTCATGAACCACATCATCGTCATCATGTACCCGCCGGAATAGGCGAAGAGCAGCGTCGTGGTCATGGTGCCGATCACCGCCCGCCCCACGCTCAGCCCCGCCCGCATCAGTTCCAGCGCGCCGATGCCGGGCTTCTTGGCGACGATCTCGTACATCGCCGCCGAGACGTCCATGGCCAGATCCATCACCGCGCCGGAGCTGGCGATGAAGATGCCCGCGAGGAAGATGCGGGTGATGTCGATGCCGGGCATGCGCATCAGGATCCCCGGGGCGTTGGGCCGCACCGTACCGTCGACATGGAACGGCCCGGCGAAGAGAAGCGCCAGCGCGCAGGTCAGGCCCAAGCCGAGCATGCCCCCCAGGAACGCCACCAGCCCGCGCTTGTTCAGCCCGCCGACGAGGAACATGATCGCCGCCAGCAGCACCGCCACCGCCGCCAGTGATACCGGGATCGGGTCGTACCCCAGCAGAAAACACGGCACCAGAATCCGCCAGATCACCAGCGCCGCGAAGGCGAACGAGAGGATGGTCTTGACCCCCGTCCATCCCAGGATGGCCAGCAGCAGCACGCCGAAGAGCAGCGCCAGCAGGGCCTGGGTACGCAGGCGGTTGAGGCCCGCGAGGGTGACGCTGCCCGGCTTGCCCGCATCGTCCAGATGGAGCAGCACGCGGACGGAGTCACCGACCTCGTAGACCCGGTCCCAGTCCAGGTTCCCCTGCAGCAGATTGGTCACCTCGACCCGCTCGCCGGCGAAGGGGCCGCTGAGGATCTCGAGCGTCACCTCCTGCTCTCCCTGAGCGTATATTCCGGAGAGATGAATCGAGCTGTTATCGACGGCGACGACGCGGGCGAGCGCGCGAAGCGCCCGCTCCTGCATCCCCATGTCGCTCTTGTAGCCGGTGGGATTGAACAGCAGGACGACGCAGCCGATCAGGACCGCGCCGACGACAATGAGTTCGTGCAGCCAGTTGCGCGGCGGACGCGGAATCGTGGCGGTCATGGAATAATCCCGGAAATGCGGTCGGAATGGGGCGCCCGGCGCCCCACCCCGTACCGTTGTCGAGTAGTTCCTCAGCCGCGCCTGAAGCGCGCGGTCGATTCGTTGTTACTCGGCCGCTTCGGCCATGGCCAGCTTGCGCTCGCCGCCGGTCATGATCGAGAAGAGGCGCTTGGGGATCTCGGTATTGTCGTAGTACCCGTTGAACATATCGCAGCCGACCCCGACTGCGCTCGTGGGCGTCGGCACGGCCGTATGCTTGTAACTCGTCCAGGCGATACCGGCATGGTGATTCTTGATGTGGGTGCAGGTCACCGAGAGGGCCGGGTAACCGCCGTAGAGGATCGGGTCGTCCTTGCCCTCGACCTGCGCGGCCCAGGCGTCCTTCAACATCTGCATCTCCTGGTCGCTCAACTCGGCCAGCCCGAAGTTGTCCTCGATCAGCGGCAGCACCTCGTCGAAGGAGGCCTTGCTCTTCGCCTTCTCCGCGACGAGCTTGTCGAAGGCCTCGTGGCTCATCTTCTGCGAGGTCAGCTTCTCGTAGAAGCTGGCGTACTTCGTGCCGGCGTAGCCGAGGGTCATGCCGCCGCACTCGTGGTCGCCGGTGACGACGATGAGAGTCTCTTCGGGGTGCCGGCGGTAGAACTCGTAGGCCTCCTTGATGGCCGCGTCGAAGGCGAGGGTGTCCTGGATCGCCGCCAGGGCGTCGTTGGCGTGGCAGGCCCAGTCGATCTTGCCGCCCTCGACCATGAAGAAGAAGCCCTTCTCGTTGTCCAGCAGTTCGATACCCTTGCGGGTGAACTCCGCCAGCGAGATCATCTCGTCGGTGCGGTCCATGTCGTAGTAGAGCGCGCAACTGCCGTCGACGACGGGGCTGAAAGCGAAAGCCTTCTGGTCGGGCTTGAGCGCGTTGAGCTTCTCGCGGCTGTCGGCGATGACGTAGCCCTTGGACTTGGCATGTTCGACCGGAGACGCACGATCCTTGCGCTTGCCCGGAGTTTCACCGCGCATCTGACCGCCACCGAAGTAGTCGAAACCGCTCTCGCCGAGCTCCATGCTGATTTCCCAGTAATTGTTCCGTGTCGGCTGATGCGCGTAGAAGCACGCGGGCGTGGCGTGGTCGATCGAGACACTCGAGACGATGCCGACCTTCATGCCCATGTCACGGCACATCTCGGCGATGGTCGGGAGCTTCTTGCTCTTGCTCGGATCCATTCCCACCACGCCGCTGAGGGTCTTCTCGCCACTCGCCAGCGCGGTGCCGGAGGCGGCCGAATCGGTAATGACCGCGTTATACGAATACGTGGAGGTCATGCCGTAAGCGGGGAAGTTGCTCATCATCAGCTTCACGATCCCGACGGGCTTGCCTCCCTCCTCGACCTTGCCCTCGGCCTTGGCCTTCAGGTAGAACTGCGCGGCCGCCCGTTGGGGCATGGCCATGCCGTCGCCGATGAACAGGAACACATACTTCGCCGGCTTGCCCTTGTACTCCTCGGCGTGCAGCGCGGTGCCCATCAGCACCGTCAGCGCCAGCGCCAACATCAGTTTGCTCCATACGCTCCTCATACCATCTCCTTTTCAAGCAGGACTCTTCCGGACACCCCAAAAAAAACTCGCGCTCAACCCGATTGTCATCGATTGCGTTCAGATCACACAGGCACGACCGACTATGATAGGAAGTCGTGTTAGAAACCGGTTTGGAAACGGTCAGAATGTCGGCAAGGGTTGGAAAACTCGCAATCGGCACCCGTTCGCAACACGCCGAATGCGGATCTAACTCCGCTGAAGAATATGCTCCTGGACGTACTGATCATCCGTAACCCTCCCGCCGCGAAGAGACGGCTGCCGCCATGGCTGAAGCGCTACGCTGCCTGCAGTATTCCGCCAAGACGTTTTCGCAAGCGCTGTATCCTGGCGTTTCGCTCGAGTTCCCGCAGACAGGTATCAACCGTCGCCGCCCGGGCCGCGTCCTCCCCGCGCGGCCTCGTCGCGGCATCCCGTTTCTTTCTACCCACGCCGCAAATTTCGACTATCATGAGTTCGGCGCGGAGATTTTCGCATGAGCGAAGACGACGACATGCTCGACGATTCCTGGGAGCGCCTGGACTGCGCCGCCGGGGAGGTGGTGATCCGCCAGGGCGAGATCGCGGCGCACCTGTACCTGCTGCTCTCGGGGCGACTGGTGGTCGTGCGCAACGACGAGGCGGAGACGCCCGACGAGGCGACCATCCGCGAACGCGGCGTGCGGCTGGCCTATATCGACCGGCCCCGCACTCTCTTCGGCGAGAGCGGGCTCTTCCTGGGCACGCGCATCGTCAGCATCCTCTGCCATTCGGACACGTGCGCGCTCGCCCGCCTGCCGGTCCCCGACGGCGACTGGCACGCCATGCTGCAGGAACATCCGCCGGTGGCGGTGGAGATCTGCCGCCTGCTGGCCAGACGCGTCGCGGCCACCTCCAGCCGCCTGCGCCAGTCGACGACCTTCGCCGGGACCGTCGACCGCGGCGCCCGTCACTTCGCCCGGGAATTCGTCGCCGTCGTCGACGCGGCCGAGACCGCGCTCAAGAACCGCACTTTCACCGAGATGAACCCGGAGCTGCGGACCATCTCCGAGGGACTCCACGCCTTCCGCACCAGCAACCTCTACACCCGGGCGGCGGCGACCGCCTCACAACCGACGCGGGAGAGTACGCGTGCCTTGCCGCGCGAGGAACTGCACGTACAGACCCTGACGCTCGCGCCCGGGGAGGTGCTCTTCGAGGAGGGGCAGAGCGGCGCGGCGCTGTATCTTCTGGGGCGCGGGGAGATGGACGTCTACATGGGCGACCAGCTCGTGGGCGTCATCCTTCCCGACGAGTACGTCGGCGAGATCGGCCTGCTGCATCCCGACGAGTCGCGGCGCAGCGCCACCGTCATCGCGCGCACCGCGTCCGAACTCGCCCGGGTCTGCGACAGCTTCGCGGAATTCGCCCGCCTGGCCGACGAACAGCCGTGGCTGCCGGCGTCGCTGGCGCACGTCCTGGCTTCCCGCCTGCAGCAATACGACCGGCGACTGGGCGAGCGCGTCGCGGCGCTGCGACAAGCGGTGACACTGATGGGTCAACCGCCGGAGCCGAGCGACGTCATGCTCGCGCGCCTGGCCGACCTGCTGGCGCGCCACAAGGCGATGGAAGACCTGTCGCGCCGGGCGCGCACACTCGCCACGCGCGTACAGCAGATGCGCGACAACCTGACGCGCGAGTTGAACGAGAAGATCGACACGCTGAGCGGATAAGCCTACCGGTCGGGCCGGTCGGTGTACTCGCGCTTCATGCGCACCAGCAAATCCCAGTTGCGGCCGCTGCTGCGTTGCTCGAAGGCGCGGCATTTCTCGATGTAGAGTTGCGTGGCCTGGTCGTCCGGGAAGCGCTCGCTCAACTCGAGAAAGATTCGCAGCGCCTCGCGGTAATCGCGTTCCCAGTAGGCGCGAAACCCCATGCGGAACTCCCGGCACAGCAGCGCCGCGTCGGAACTGAGCTCGTCCTCGAGCGGCCCGACCAATTCGTAGAAGACCACCCCCTCGTCGTCCTCCTGTTCACGCAAGCGATCGACGGGGCGCACCAGGAACGCCTCCGCCACCCGCGCGCAGGTCTCGGCGCCGATCAGGATGCGGGTGCCGTACTGTCGATTGAGACCGGTCAGGTGCACCGCGCGGTTGACGCTGTCGCCGATGAGCGAGTAGCTCATCCGCTCGCTCGTGCCGATATTTCCCACCAGCGCCGGACCGGTGTGGATGCCGATACGGGTGTGGAACGCGACGCTGCCGCGGGCGGTCCACTGCGCGTTCAATTCGGCGATCCGGCGTTGGCATTCCAGCGCCGCCGCGCAGGCGCGCCGCTCGTGGTCTTTCGCGTCGAGCGGGGCGTTCCAGAAGACCTGGACCTTGTCCCCGATGTACTTGTCCACCGTCGCTCCCGCATCCATCAGCACGCGCGTCACCTCCTCGAGGTAGGTGGAGAACTGCGCGGTCAGCCGATCGCTGTCGACCACGTCGAAGAGCGATTCGAAGCGGTCGATCGAGGTCTGCAAAATGGTCAGTTCCCGCTTCTGCGTACCGAGCGTCGCGGCCCGACCCTCGTGCAGGAGCTCGCGAACCAGGTCCGCCGGGACGTAGCGCTTGAACGACTGCAACGCCGTCTCCATGCCCCAGATCGCGTCGCTCATCTGCTGGATCTCGCGGATCGAACTGGCGACCGGGCGGCCGGGATCGACGTAAAGCTCCTTCAACTGCAGCACCCGCCGCGTCAACCGCCGTAGCGGCCAGGCGATCAGCACCGTGGCGAAGATCATCGCCGTCAGCGCGCTCGCCAGCAGCAGCGCCGGCAGCAGCATCCGCAGATTCTCCATATTGCGCTCGATGACGCCGGTGAAGTCGCGCTCGGGAATCACCGTGCCGACGATCCACTCCATTCGCCCGACGGGCGCGAGCGTCACGCGATACCACTCGCCGTCGGCGTCGCGGTAGCGCAACCGTTTCATCCCGTCGACGGCGGCGACATCGACATCCTCCGCGCGCAGGCTCCGATGGGCGATCCGAAGCAGCGGATGGGTGGCGTCGGCGAGGCCGCGCTGCGCGTCTCGGTCGCCCTCGACGCCGCGCAACTGAGCGGTCTGCGGAAACGCCACGAGTTTGCGACCGCGGTCGACGATGAAGACGGTCCCGTTGCGGGCGACATCCATCCGCGCGAGATAGCTCGAGATCTGCGCCAACTCGATATCGACGAGCACGACTCCGCGGAATTCGTCGCCATGATGAAGGGTGATAGAGGTGCCGACGCCCAGCTTCTTGCTGCTGGCGAAGACGTACGGCTCGGTCCAGACGCCCTTGCCCGGGTTCTCCGTGGCCAGCCGGTACCAGAGTCGTCCCGGAGCGTAGTACGGCTGTTCCTTCGTCTTGGTGTCCAGAAGGCGCAAGCCGTAGCGGTTGTCGGCGTAGCGCTCGATCCTGTAATCGGCCGTCTTTCTCGCCGGATCCCAGACGCGCTCCTCGAGGGTGATCGTGTTCGCCTCGGGCTGGCGCAGGGCGGCGATGAACCTGCCGTCGGGACGGCCGATGCCGACGGTGAAGAACGAGTCGTTCTGCGCCAGGAGAAAGAGGAAGAGCCGCTGGCATTCGCCTTTGTCGCGCGTATCGATCAGCCTGTATTTCAAGGCGTTGTGCACCGTATCCCGCGTGCGTTCGGCCCGGGTGAGAAGGTCGTCGACCACGCGCGCGATGTCGCCGGCGATCCGCTTGTTGAGCCCGACGACGATGTCGTCGAGGTTGCGCCGGTAAGTGTAATAGCCGGGGACGATGATCAGGCCGGCGGTGAGGATCACGATGAAGACGACGCCTGCGAGAAGGACGAGTTTCATCGTCACCGTCGGACGGCGTCGCGTTCGGCGTGGCGTCTCCATCGGCGCCTCCGCTATCGGTCGTATCCGGCCGCCGCCTCGAAATCATCGGCCGCGCCGGCCGTGTCGCCGGTGGCCTGACGCGCGCGGGCCCGAAAGGCGAGATACTTGGGATTTCCCGGATTGCACGCCAGCGCGCGGGTGAAGTCGTCGATAGCCCGGCGATACCGCCCCTGCGCCTGGTAGGCGCGCCCGCGATTGAACCAGGCGGCGGCGAACTCCGGCTGCAGACGGATGGCACGGCCGTAATCGATGATCGCCCCCTCCAGATCGCCCTCGACCTGGCGGGTGTTGCCGCGATTGTTGTAGACGTCCGGCGACTGCGGATCCAGTCGCTGGGCCCGATCCAGGTCCGCGCGCGAGCCTTTCACGTTCCCGCGGAGCAACTTGAGCACGCCGCGATTGCAGAGCGCTTCAATATAGTCGGGCTTGATCTCGATCGCGGCGTTATAGTCCATCACCGCGGCGTCCAGATCGCCGAGGTTCATCCTGGCGTTGCCACGCAGGCAGAACGCCTTCGTGCTCCGCGGATGCAAACGCAGCGCGTTGTTCGCTTCGGCGACGGCAGCCGCGTAATCCCCACGGCTGTAATGCGTCGCGGCACGGGTCAGGTACGCCTCGGCGAAATCAGCCCCCAACGCGCCCCAGTCCTCCTCCGCGCCGGATCGCCCACCGTCCTTCGCCGCCCGGTCCCAACCGCCGAGGTCCACCTCGTTCCGGTGCGGTTTCTCGTTATTCTTCCGGCCATGCAACGCCCAGAGATCATCCGTCGGCCGGTCGTTTTCAAATCTCCGGCGCGGCGCCGACCCGGCAGCGCCGGGAATCTCGTCCGCCAGTTCCTCCGACCGGTTGCGCGAGAGAACGAACGGCGCGTCCTTGCCGAAGACTTCCGGTTCCTCACCAAGCGGCGGCGGCATCTCCAGCCGTTGCGAAGCATTGTCCTCGACCAACCCGGGCGCCGACGCCCGCGGCTCCCGTTCCGCATCGCTCTGGCGATTCGCCGGCACGGGCGCGGCCGTTTTCTCCGCGGTCGACTCGACCGTGCTTGTCGTGACCAGCGCCGAAGCGGTCTCTTCCAGTTCCGGCATCTCCACCGACGCGGTGTCCGTCTCCGTTTCGCGCGTACCGGTCAGTAACGACTGCGGCGGCGCATACGTTGCCGCGGCCCGATGCTTCAGCGAGAGCAGCTTCTCCTCGAGCATCTGCAGATGCCGCGGCGGCATGGTGCCGGTCGCGCATCGCGTCGCCGGAGTCGGAGCCGTTGCTGCCGAATCCCGCCGATTCGCGCGCGACCGCTCCACGGGCGAATCCTCTTGATAGACCGCGTCGTTGACGGTCAACCATGGCTGGCGCGCGGGCGGAGGATCGGCTTCCAATCCGACGATTCGCGGACGTTCGGCCGGCGCCGCGACATCGGCCTGCACCGACGACGCCGGCGTCGTCTCGACCGCCGCCGCTTGCTGCTGCGGCACGGACGTGTCGACCGTCGTCTGGGTCGCGGACTGCCTATGCGGATCGTACCTGAGCCAATGCCGTACCAGCGGATGCCCGGCCATGCCGACGCCGGCCACCAGCAGCAACAACGCCGCCGCGACACGGTTGACGCCGCGTCCGAGCAGGTGCAGACCGGTCAGTGCCGCATGAGACTGCGCGACCGGCTTGGCCTCGGGCGCATGAGGTTGCGGCGCCGGCTCCGGCAGCCGCTCCGTTCCGGCGATGGCGGGAGAGTCGTTTCGACGCGGCACGGAGAGCGCGGGCAGGGAGGTCTCTTCCGCGGGCTCTTGCCCGAGGCGCCCCTTGATCAAGCCGATCAGTTCCACCAGGCTCGACGCGTCGAGCGCCTCCTCGGGTTCGATCTCGACATGGAAACGCTTGTGCACGCGCAGCGCGAGCTGGATCGCCTCGGTCATCCCCGCGCCCAGGCGCGGCAGCGAATCGAACGGCGATACCTCGGCGCACTCGAGCACTTCCTGGCAGAGCGAGAGAATGCGGCTCTCCAGCCCGTCGAGACGCGGCATCTGCTGGAAACGCCCCTGCATGTGCGCGGATTCGTCCGGTGTCATCAAGCCAGGCACTCCGTGTCCGTAAGGCGTCCCGGCGCCATTAGACGCCGACAGCCTGTTGCTTTATCGGCATTCGTCCCGAACCGGCTTCAGCCCATTCCGCCACGCGCAAACTCGCCGCCCGAGAGCATCTGCGGGATCAGCCGCAACCGTAAGCCGACAGTCGCGGTCAAGCGCGGGGCCGGCCGGTGCCGATAACACTGCCAGCGTCCGCGTGCACGCAAGGAGAATCCATGCCTACTCCCGATCTCGACGAGATCCGCCGCCTTCTGTCCGGCGATCCGGCTCCGACGGCGATCCTGGAGACGCCGGCCGACGTGTCGGCGGTGCATCTGGCGCGCGAGGCCAAGAGCGGGTTCGAAACGTTGCTGACCGGCGCGCGGACCGGGATGGCCCGCCTCTCGGACCAGCTCGAGGAACTGCAACGCGTCACCCAGCTCAAGCTCGCCGACGCCCAGCGCGCACAGCAGGAGATCGAGTTCAATCTGCGCAACATGACCGAGGCCTACGAGAGCGTCGCCGCGGTGCGCGAGGCCGCCGCCGAGGAGCGCCGCGCCTGCCAGCGCGAGACCGAGGTGATCAAGCGGCAGACCCAGGAGCAGATCGCCGCCGGGAGACAGGAACGCGAACACCTCGTGCAAAAGCTGCGCGAGGTGGTGGAGGCGCTGGAGTCGTCCGAGGCCGAACGGGCCAAGCTCGCGAACGAACTGGAAGAAGAGCGCCAGACCGCGCGCGAGCGCTGGGGCCAGTATGCCCAACAGCTACAGGAAGCGCTGGACGAGACGCGCACCGAGCGCGACGCGCTCCAGGCGCAGTGCGCGGAGTACCATCGCACCGCCGAAACGCTCGAGCGCAAGAACGAATCGCTGCAGCGCGACCTGGACTACTGCTACGGGGCGTTCAGGAAACGCGGGGCGTAACACCCCGGATGGCCCCACGCCGCCCATTATAGCTCAGTGCAAAAAAACTGCAACATATCATTGAAGTGAGGCAAGCAAATC
>CAYWFP010000119.1:0-9887 GCA_964457365.1 uncultured Planctomycetaceae bacterium | reverse complement strand
GTCAATCAAGGCTCACGGGAACCATGACCCTTGTGAATCCCGTGAACGCTTACCTTTTCGGAACCGACGGGTTACACGCTCCTGTCCAGGTATTCCTCGACGTTGTTCGCGACGATGACACCGTAGTTGGCCGCGCCGAGCCAGCCGCTCATGATGATGGCGCAACTGCCGGCGTGAAAAGCACCGGGCAGAATCTGCGACAGGTTTTCCGAGATTTTGAGCCCCTCGAACTTGGTGCCGAAGGAGGCGCCGCCGAGATGGCCGGTATAACGAGCGAAGGTCAAGGGCGTGGCAGCCTCGACGTAATCGACTTTTTCGCTAATGCCCGGCAGATGCCGTTCCAGATCGTCAAGCGTCGTGGCGCAGAGCACGCGCTTGCGTTCGCGGTATTCCTCCGGCGCGAGACCGTTCCAATCCTCATACCGGGCGTTCATCGAAGAGACGACGGTGTAGCGTTCGCTCCCCGGGCGCGTCTTCGGGTAGTACAACGAGTACGTCCGGCTGGTCACCTCGCGCGCGCACAAGGCGTCGGGATCGAATGCGGGATAGGTCGAGGTGAAGATCAGATCGCCGATCTCGGGAACGGATTCGCCCCTGCGAATGCCCATGTAGACCTGGCAACTGGAGTTGCTCAGCCGCATCGCCTCGGTCGCCTCGCGAAAATCCCCGGGCAACGCGCCACCGGGAATCATCTCCAGCACGGTGCGCTTGAGGTTGGCGTTGCTGAGCACTGCGTCTGCGCGGATCGATCGACCGTCGACCCGCACCCCGGCGACGCGGCCGTTCTCGACAAGGATCTTCTCGACCGGCGCCCTCAACACGATATCGACGCCGGCGGCTTCGAGCTCCCGGCGCATGGTCTCGATGAAGAGGTCGGTACCGCCGCGGACGGTGAAGACGCCCTTGTTCATGAAGTTGGAGAAGACGATGCCGTAGGTGATGGCCGGCTCGTCCAGGGTGGAGCCGTTGGCGTAGGTGATCGGCTCCATCAGGAAGCGCACGATGTCCGAGCGCCCCGGGAAGAAACGTTCGAACAATGCGCGCGTGTTCATGGACTGGTCGTCGTAGAAGTTCATTTTGTCGAGAGTGGAGAAGAAATCGCCGACGGTCGCCGGCGCCACGCCGAAGTGGTCGGTCAGCTTGCGGGTGAAGTCGTCCTTGTCGAAGGTCGTTTCCAGGTGAAACTGCGGATTGTCGAAGACGATCCGCTCGAGCTGAACGATGCTGTCGGCGAGCTCTTTGCTCCAGTACTTGCGGCAGGTCTTGACCATCCCCCACGGAAAACCGTGAAGCGCGACGTCGAAGATATGGCCTTTGCGCTTGAAATAAGCGGCCAGCCCGCCGAGCGCGAAATGCTGCTCCAGAAGCAGGACCTTGCGCTCGAAGTACGCCAGCCGGCGCGCGGCGGTCAAGCCGCCGAGGCCGCCGCCGATGACGACGACATCGTAGCGGTCCGAGAGCGAATCAAGCGTTTGCGGCATCGTCGCCTCCGATCTTCAGGCCGTACAGGTTGGCGATGGTGATGCCGCTCAGCAGCGCGCCGGTGATCCCCAGGTATCCCTGGTCGGTGCCGAGAAGGTACAGGTTCTGCAGACGCGTTCGACCACTCCTGCGTTTCTGCGGACAACCGTACAACGCGCCGTTGATGCGACCGGTGTAGCGCTGTAGCGTCAACGGCGTGAATAGATCCTGCCAGACGATGTCCTTCCGAACGTCATGGCCGAGATCGGCCAGACACGCGAGCATGCTGTCGATGATTTCGCGCTTGGCCTTCTTGTATCTCTCGCGGTCAGCGGCCAGTTGCCGCCAGCGCTCCGGCGAGGCGAGTACCGAAAAGCGAAGATCGTTACGCGTAGACGATTCCGGGAAGGCGAAGTTCGACGGGCAGCAAAGACCGCCCGAAGCGAGATCGACCAAGCCGTCCGGTTCGGCGAAGCGAAAGCGCTCTTCCCGACTGAAGAAAACAAGCGAATCATGCACCCCGTAGGCTTCCGGCGAAACGTCGAGGAAAAGGACCAACTCGCAGACCGCGATGTGGCCGGGTTCGGGTTTTTCCGTTATTTGGGTATCGACCAGAGCGAGAGTCTCCGGCGCGCCGGCGCATGAATAAACCGCCTCGGCGTGGACCGTTTCGCCGGAGATCAACCGTACACCACGCGCGCGGCCGTTTTCGGCGAGAATCGTCTCGACCGGGGCCCTGAAGCGAAGTTCGCCGCCATTGTCGCGGTAGCGCGTCTGCAGGAGTTCCAGCACCGGCTTCATTCCGCCATGGGGGCGGCAGCAACCTTCGCGTAAAAGACCACGCCAGAGAATGCAGAATTGCGTCCAGTCCATGTCGCCTTCGGTCGGATTGCCGTAGAACATCAGCGGACAGAGCAGCATGTCGATCAAGAGCGGATCATCCAGGTAACGCGCCAGGAGCGGGCGGGTCGTTTGCGCCGGCACGTCCAAAGCATAGCAATCGAACGCCTCGATCGCTTCGTTCAGTTTGTCGAAGCCACCGAGTTGAGCGGGAAACGCCTTGGCGACGCTGTCGCGCAGGTCGGCGAAGTCGTTGGTAAAGACCAGTTCGGTCTGCGGAAAACGAATGCGCGAGTGCGTCTGCTGCACGAGGTTCAAGTCGCTGTGCTTCAGCCGAAGCTGGCGCAGCAATCGCGTCAGCGGCCCGCCGTGCGTACCTGGCGGGGTGAAATTGGTCATCGCGTGCAACCCCGCGTCGACGGTCGTTCCGTTGCGCGCATAGTAGGAGTTCATGCCGCCGGGCTTGTCGTGCTGTTCGAGGAGGCAGACGCGCTGGCCGAAATGCGTCAGCCGGATGCCGGCGGCGAGTCCGGAGAGGCCCGCGCCGATAATGACCGCGTCGTACTGCTTGTCGTCGTTCATCCGCCGCTATCCGGAAACGCCAAAAAAACCTCTCCCGCGTATGGGAGAGGCGGGGATTTACTCGCAAGCTACTGCGACGAAGAAGGATATGGGAAACGGAGGAAAGGGTCAAGCCGAAAGGGGCTTCTTCCCGCATGCGGCCACGTAGACCGCGAATCGTTCGCGTCCGTCGAGGCCGAGCGCACGATCGAGGTCTTTGTCGGCAAAGGCGGCGATGGCGCAGACGCCCGCGTTTACGGATTCGGCGGAGAGGTATAGGTTTTGGCAGACATGCCCCGCGTCGAGGTGGATATAGCGGTAACCGCGTTGACCGTAGCGCCAGCGCATGCGCGCGATGTCGGCGATCCAGAAGAAGACCGCGCCGCAGGTCATGACGAAATCCTGTTCAAGGCAGGCACGGAACAAGGCGGCGGTCGTATCGGCGGAGGCGTCCAGCAGGAGCAGCGCGTGTTGTGAAGCGACGAAACGGTACAACCCCGGCTCAAGTCCTTCGACGCGGTGGAGCAAGAGATACGTTTCCAGCGCGTGGCGTGCGCCGGCGGAAGGAACGGTGCGCAACGAGTAGTGCGGCGGCTGCCAATTCTTCACGCCCTGGGTACACCACAACAGGTACGACAGTTCCGCCCGGCCGAGGGCCTGCGGCCCGAAGTGCCGGACGCTCTCGCGTTTGTCGACCAATTGCTTGAAGTCCACCGGCGACGGCGCAGCCGTTTCCGGCGGCGGCAGGGCGATCAGCTTCTCCGCGGCGAAGGGCAGTTCAAGCGCCGGCGGCGGTTTTCCGCGCATCTGCGGCGAGGGCGACATGTTCTCGTAGCGCGTCTGGCGCAGGAACTCCTGCCCGATCGGTTTGGCCATGACAGACTCCCGAATCGATTTCTATTCCACCCTGACTAACGAACTTAGGACCCGTTAAGCAATAATTTCAGAAATGGGGGTATCCCCTTAACTCCGGTGGATTTCTTGTAAGCCTCATTGGAGCAATAGGTTGAGTGGATTTTCTGCCTCTTCGCCAAATGTAATGCAACTGTCTGAGGGAAATAGGGTTACGGTGATTGCACCTGAGTCAAGGGGATACCCCAGTTTTCAGAATTTCGATCTTATTGCTTAACGGGTCCTTAGAGCACCTAAGGAGCTCTAAACGACCGATACGGCCAATGCAAATGAAAAACGCGACCCACGCAAAGGACCGTGTCGAGCCGATTGCCTTCGCGGCGGGCGTGCCGTCCGGGACGCTGCAGAAATTCCTCGCCACCCATCTGTGGGACGAGCGCGCGGTCTCGCGCCGCCAGCGAGAGATCCTCATGCGCGATCATGCCGACGAAAACGCCGTTGCCGTCATCGACGAAGACGCGTTCGCCAAGAAAGGCAACAAGACGCCGGGCGCGCAGCGGCAGTAATGCGACGCCACCGGCGACGAAGACTGATTACGACGCATGGGCATCTCCGCATCCCGCTTGCCCAGATGCGAGAGCATGTTCTGACGCTGTAGTGATGCGCTGCCTCCGATCCCGCCTCATGACGTTTTCCCTTGACAGCCCAATCGCCTCTTTCTACACTTTCAGCCAAACTGTCAGGCGTTGCGCCGACGCGTAACGTCTTTTGTGTATTGGGGTTCCAGCGAGGATGCCGATGAGCGCCAAAGCCGCTCCGAAAGAGACGTTACAACAATTCGAAAAAAGCAAGCTACGCCCCAGGCCCCGCCCGCCGCTGGAGCAGCTCCTCCTCGACGCCATCGGTGCCAACGTCGATCCGCTCGAAGCCGACGACGCGGTCGCGCGCATGGCCGAGGGCTTCGTCAACTGGAACGAGTTGCGCGTGGCGCGCTTGCCGGAGATCGCCCGGTTGATCGATCCGCTGCCTGAGGCGGACAAGCGGGCCAAGAACGTTCGCGAGATTCTCAATCGCCTCTTCGACCGCCACGGCGCCATGGAACTGGACTTCCTGGCCGACATGAAGCTGACCGAGGGGAGGAAGGTGCTGCAGGAAATCTACCCCGCTGCGCCGCGACAGGTTCTCTCCATCGTGCTCTACGCCATCGTCCCCGGCGCGACCTTGCCGATCTCGCCCGAAGGGTTGAAAGCAGCGCGCAAGAAGGGCCTGATCGGGCGCAGCGGCACCAAGGCGCAACTTCAGAAAGCGCTTGCCGCGGACCTGGAGCAGGAGCAGGCCGCACGCATGGCGCATTACCTTGAACTCGAAGGCGTACACGGCGCCGGCGGCGCCAAGAAGACGACGAACAAGAAAGCCGGCAAAAAGACGAACCGGAAGACCAAGAGCACCTAGCCAAGGAGTTATCATCGTGTCGGAACTACGCATCGGACTGCCCAAGGGCAGCTTGCAGGAGTCCACCTTCGCCCTGTTGAAGAACGCCGGCTGGGAGTTCAACGCCTCCAGCCGGAGTTACTATCCCGCATGCGACGACGCGGAGATCTCGGCGATGCTGGCGCGACCGCAGGAAATGAGTCGCTACGTCGAACGCGGCGTCATGGACGTGGCCATCACCGGCCTCGACTGGACGCTGGAGAACGAATCCGACGTCGAGGTGATCGAGCGGCTGACCTACGCCAAGGCCACCCGCCGCCCGGTCCGATGGGTCGTCGCCGTCCCCGAGGACAGCCACATCCGCACGCCGCAGGATCTCGAGGGCAAACTCATCAGCACCGAAGTCTGCAATTTGGTCGGGAAATACCTCGCCAAACTCGGCGTTACCGCGCGCGTGGAATTCAGCCACGGCGCCACCGAGGTCAAGGTGCCGCACCTGGCAGACGCCATCGTCGACGTGACCGAGACCGGCTCGAGCCTGCGCGCCAACCGACTGCGCATCATCGATACCGTGCAGGAGTCGGTCACCGTCATCGTCGCCAACAGGGAGGCCTACGCCCACGACGCGTGGAAACGCAGGAAGATCGACGCGCTGGTGATGATGCTCAAGGGCGCGCTCGAAGCCAAGAGCAAAGTGCTGCTGAAGCTCAACGTCAGCGCCGCGAACCTCGACGCGGTGATCAACGAGTTGCCGAGTCTGCACGCGCCGACGGTCAACGGGCTCTCCGACGCCGACTGGCGCGCCGTGGAGTGCGTGGTCGAGGAAGTCAAGGTGCGCGAGTTGATCCCGCTCCTCAAGGAAAAAGGCGCCGAGGGGATCATCGAACTGCCGCTGAACAAGATCATCCCGTAACGGATCGAACGCAATGGCCAAGCTCTGCCACCAGTGCGGCGAACCTTATCGCGAGAAAGTCTCTCCCGGCTTTCGCGAGACCTGCCTCCAGTGCGGCGCGGCGCTGCATTGTTGCGCCAACTGCCGTTTCTACGACGCCAACGCCAGGCCCTGGTGCCGCGAACCGCAGGCGCGCGAGGAAATGCCCGGCGACGCGGTGGTCGACAACCGCTGCAGCTTCTTCCTCTTCGGCGAGCGCGACGCCGGCGCGGCCGAACGCGCGCGCAAGGCCAGGGAAGGACTGGCCGGGCTCTTCGGCGAACAACCCGCCGAACCGCAGGAGAAACCCGACTGGATGCGCGTCGACAAACCGCCCGACAAGCCGGACAAACCCATCGAGGACGAGCTCTTCGGCGAGAAGTGACCGCCGAAGCGGCTTGGCCTCCTTCCCCTTTTTGCATATAATGAGCGCAATGTGGTCGCTCCGTGTGCGGATGCCCCACGAACGCAACCCGTGCGCGAGAAAACAGAGGAGCATTCTCATGGCAGGACACTCCCACTGGGCCGGGATCAAACACAAGAAGGCGGTCAACGACGCCAAGAAGGGCAAGGTCTTCTCCAAGCTCGCCAAGCTGCTCTACACGGCGGTCAAGGAAGGCGGCGGAGGCGACCCCAACGACAACCCGCGCCTGCGCCTGGTGATCGAAAAGTGCCGCCAGGCCAACATGCCCAAGGACAACATCAAGCGCGCCATCGACAAGGCGATGAGCACCGCCGAAGGCTACGAGCAGATGACCTTCGAGGGCTACGCCGCCGCGGGCGTGAGCTTCGTCGTCGAGGCCATGACCGACAACACCAACCGCACCGGCCCCGAGATCCGGCACATCATCGAGAAGGCCGGCGCCAAGATGGGCAAGCAGGGCTGTGCCGTCCACATGTTCCAGCGCAAGGGCGTCTTCCAGGTCGACCAGGCCAAGGCCTCGGAGGAGAAGCTGATGGAGGTGACGCTCGAGGCCGGCGCCGAAGACATCGTCGACCAGGGCGACTTCTTCGAGGTGCTGACCGACCCGACCGACTTCGTCACCGTCGGCGAGGCGCTGGAGAAGGCCGGCATCGAGACTGGCGAGAGCGAGGTCAGGCTGATTCCCGACAACGTCATCGAGGTCGGCGAGGAGGACGGGCGCAAGATCATGAAGCTGATCGAGAAGCTCGAGGAGCACGAGGACGTCAACAACGTCTACGCCAACTTCGATCTCACCGCCGAGGCCGCCGAAGTCCTCGCCGCCGAGGATTAGGCCCCGTCCGACAATTATTTCGGCATTTCGGCGCAGTCATTGTGCCCTCAGGCAAGAAAGCGGGACGCCCCCGAGACGTTTGCGGGGGGATTCTCGGGGGCGTGCCGGTTGAGGAGTCTACAGGACCGAGGAGAACGCGGCGGTCAGCGCAGGCAGCCAGCCGCGCGGTCGCACCGGTTCGGAACGCTTGTCCAGTTCGTTCCGGCAATGCGGACAGGTCTTGCCCGTCAATGGCGCGTCCTTGCCGCAGTGAAGACAGATCCGGCTCAGCCAGCCGTCGCAATACGGACAATGGTCGCGCTCGGGCTCGACCATACCCCGGCAAAACGGACAGGTCCGCAAACCTTCGGCCTCGGGATTACGGGGCGTCTGTCGCGTCAGGTCGGTACCGCAGTTCCAGCATTCTTCGTCCGTGGGAAAGCTTGTCTTGCGGCAGACCGGACAGATCAGGCAGAGTGTGTCGGACATATGCGGGCCTCCCGTATCATCGTCTCGTCGCTATCAATGCCGTAGCACTTGCCAAAGCCATGCCATTGACGCCGGACCTTTCGTCCCGCCGGAAGAAACATCTCAATCCACTGTCTTTTCTGAAGATAAGACGATTCCGCCGAACGGCGACACGAATATCGACGCGCCATGCATGCAAGGCCCGCCTCGTGAGTGAGGGAAATTCCCGCCGGCCGGTGCGGATGATTTCCACACCATTATACCGCCCCATCCCCGATTGTCCCGTTTTCCATGTCGGTTGTCGGCGCGGCATTCTTCCGGGTTGCGCCGTCTGGAATGATCGCTACAATGCGAACGATCAGGAGCAGATTCATGCAGTTGATCTTCGAGAAATCGACACCCGGTCGGAGCACCGACCAGTTGCCGGCATGCGACGTGCCCGAGCAGCCGCCGGAAGAATTGGTCGGCGGGTTGCTGCGCGCGGAGCCGGCGGCGCTGCCGGAGGTTTCCGAATTGCAGGCGGTGCGCCACTTCCTCGAGCTCTCGCGGCGCAACCACAGCGTCGACAGCGCCTTTTACCCGCTCGGTTCGTGCACGATGAAGTACAACCCGAAGATCAACGAGGCCATCGCCAAGTTCGAAGGCTTCTCCGGCCTGCATCCGTATGTCGAATTTTACCGCGCGCAGGGGACGATGCGGATGCTCTACGACATGGAGCGGATGCTCTGCGAGATCTGCGGCATGGACGCGTTCACCCTCGCGCCGATGGCCGGCGCGCACGGCGAGTTCGTCGGCATGAGCATGATCCGCGCCTACCACGAGGCCAAGGGCGAAGGCAAGACGCGGCGGCTGGTGCTGATCCCCGACAGCGCCCACGGCACCAACCCCGCCTCGGCCGCCATCGCCGGCTTCGACGTCGTCCAAGTCAAGAGCGACGCGCGCGGCGAGGTGGACCTCGAGGACCTGCGCACCAAGGTCGGCCCCGAGACCGCCGGCATCATGCTGACCAACCCCAACACCCTCGGCATCTTCGAGACGAAGATCCGGGAGATTCAGGCCCTGGTCCACGAGGCGGGCGGGCTCTCCTACTACGACGGCGCCAACCTCAACGCCGTCGTCGGCAAGTGCCGCCCCGGCGACATGGGCTTCGACGTCGTGCACCTGAACCTGCACAAGACCTTCTCCACCCCCCACGGCGGCGGCGGCCCCGGTTCGGGCCCCATCGGGGTCAACGCCAGGCTGACGCCGTTCCTGCCGGTGCCGCGAATCGTCAAGGCGCCGATGTGGACGCCGGAGATCGAGTTCATCTGGTCCAACGACTTCCCGCAGTCGATCGGTCGCGTCAGCAGCTTCTACGGCAACGTCGGCGTGGTGCTCAAAGCCTACGCCTATATCCGCTGCCTCGGCGCCGAAGGTCTCAAGGCCGTGGCCGAGAACGCGGTGCTCGCGGCCAACTATCTGCGGGTCAAACTCAAAGAGACCTACCCGGCGGCCTATGATCGCGTCTGCATGCACGAGTTCGTCGCCTCGCCCACCTCCGTACTCCAGGAGAAGGGCGTGCGCGCGATGGATATCGCCAAGGCACTGATCGATCACGGCATCCATCCGCCGACGGTCTACTTCCCGCTGATCGTTCCCGAGGCGATGATGATCGAACCGACGGAGACGGAGACGCTCGATACGCTGGACCATTTCGTCGAGATCATGCGCCAGATCGCCGAAGAAGGACGAGACGACCCCGAGAGCCTGCACCACGCGCCCATGTGCGCCCCCGTCGGCCGCCTGGACGAAACCCGCGCAGCTCGCAAGCCGAAGGTCGTTTGCGAGGAACATGACCGTGAATGATCGCCGCTGCACGACGTTTTTCTGCCTCCTGCTCCTTGCGGCCCCGGCGATGACCGGAGGTTGCGCCCGCACGACCGTCTTGGCGCCTAAGGCCGAGCGCACCGAGGAGGTAGGCCTGTTGATGCGCTTGCAGTACGTCGAGGATCCCTATATCGAGCGCATCTTCCGCCACGTCGACACGCTGCTCCCCGACGGTCGCCTCGTCGGCTTCAACAACAAACACGAGCAGACCGGCGCCATCATCGACTTCCTTTCGATGCGCG
>CAYWFP010000118.1:0-9917 GCA_964457365.1 uncultured Planctomycetaceae bacterium | reverse complement strand
GAAAACACCCGCACCCGCTCCTCGGCGGCAAAGCCGTCGCGGCAGACCGCGCGGAGGGTGATATAGTCGCCTTGTGTGAGTGGCGAGGAAAGATTCAGGATCGCGAGTTGCTTTTCGCCTTGGGCCAGAGTCTGCGAGGAAAGCCAGAGCGCAGGCGCGCCTACCTTGTCATGCTCGGGCGGTTCTATTCCCACCCACTCGCCGTTCAGTTCAAAGCCGAGCAGGTCCAGCGGGCGCTCGGTCATGCCTTCCATATAGATGTATATGCGCTTCAGGTCCTCGGCGAAGGTGATGGCGGTGATCCGGAGCGCGGGGTCAACCGGTCTGACAACGGCGGAAAGCGTATCGCCGGATCTCGGAACGAACTCCACTTTCATGGGGCGCGGCAGCGGATTCACGAGTTTGGCGGAAAACTCACCGATACCGCCGGGAGGAATTGAGAATGGATCCAACTTGGCCCACAGGATTCGCTTCCCAGAGAACCGGGCGGCGGCGGATTCATAGACGCTCATATGCTCGTCCGCATCGGCATCAGGTTTCGGCTTCGATTCCTTTTCGGCGCTTGGTGCGGTGTTTTCGATGGTCCGGTCCACTCCCCACACCGGAATCGGCAGGCCGTCCAGCAGCACCTTGCTGAAAGCCATGTCGCGACCGGTAGTGTTTCGCAAATACACCCGGATCGTGCCGGGATCGAACTCGGAGGTTTTGCGGTAGACGACATGCTCAACGGTCTGAAGCGGCGGTGCTTCGGGCGGACGGGGCGGCGAGTCCACGGGATGAGTGGCGTTGGATTGCAGCAGGGAAGCCGCGAGCATCGCCAGCCAGATCATGCCGAGGAACCCGGCAGCGGCGGCGGCACCGACGGTGAATGAAAAGATCCGCACTCTGCGCCGACGCAAACGCGCCAGCCGTTCCCGGCAATCCGGGCAGGTTTCCAGATGCGCCTCGGCCTGCTCGCGCTCGCTTGCGGTCGCGGACTCCGCCCTGTTCATCGCAACAAGACGAAACACCTTGACATACCGCCCGCAGTTTCCGTTATCCATCCAATGTACCGCCGCACTTTACATGTCGTAAGAATATCCCGAGACAGGCCGCCACCGTCCATCCGGACGATCCCGGCGGCGGCAGGCGGACGCCAAATCATAATACGCTGTCGGAAGTCACCCACGGTGTGTCGCTACGATAGTGTGATCGGGAAACTGCGTCAAGGGGAAAGATCTCATCACTCGCCTGGTTTGCGAATGGAAATCGCTCAAGAGCGACCAAGCCGTCGTTAAATGCGGAAACGGACGGCATGCCGTCATTCCCGTTCCCGCGATTTCCGCTCCTCGCGAAGATCCTTTAGAAACTGGCGATAGCCACATTCGGCGAAAAAGACAACGGCGGAGGCGAACGCCACCAGCGTGACATGCTGGGTGTCGCTCAATAGCTGCGGCCTACCGGACGGACTCGCGTATCCCACTCCGATGCAGGCGGCAATGACGATGGCATACAGCCCGTACCGGTACGGAACGCCCGCATATTTCGCAAGCGCCAGCATCACCGCCGAAACCGCGAAAATGATATAGAGCATCGCCATGAGCAATTCCTCGCATCTGCCCGCTTACCGCGCGGCCTGCTTTTTCTCGTCCCCGTTTTTGGGATCAAAACGAAATCCGGTCTCGTATTCCCCGGCCTTAATGGGCGCATCATCCGGCGACCACGCGAACACGTCCTCTTGCCTGTCGTCATCCTTCACGGCGCGGATCGCGAGAGAAACCGCGCCGGGGTTCCGGTTCTTGAGCGGCTTGAGAACGATCCGCAATTTGTTATCTCCCGTTTCGATCCCGGCGGGCAGCAGCAGGCTGCGCGAACCATCCTCCACCGCAAGCGCCTGCCGACCGTTCAGGAACACCTCCATCCTCACCCCGTAGGCGACGGCGTCGGCGCAGGCGGGATACTTGATCGGCGCCATGAGTCCGGGCGTCTCCCGGATCACGCCGTCGCAGGCGATCTGCGGGACGTCCCCGGCGTGTTTCTTCCAGATTTCGCCATACGGAAATTCGCTTTTCGCTTCAACCTTGCGGTTCGCCCGGACGGACGCGGCCTGATCCATGCGCCACGCATCCTTCTCGCGCACGAACCGGTAGGCGCGAAACAGAATCGCCTTCTCCTCTTTCGCCGGGGCCGCGGGCACGACGACAAGCGTTGCGGTATCGCCGTTCTGCTCGGCATGGCTCCACGCGGGCGTTTTCGGCACGGCGTATGTCGCCTCGCCGAAGGAGGCGACGATCCCGCTGGCGAGGGTCTTTCCCGCGCGGGCATGATTGTTGTTCAGGATCGCGAAATTACGGAACGACACGCATTCCCGGTACGCGGCAAGATCCTTCGCCCTGCATGCCTGAAGGGTGGCCTGCAGACGCGTCCGCAGTTCGGTCTCAAGATCCGGCGTTTCGCCAGCCGTGCATGCGGCGCACAGAAAGGCCGTGAATGCCAGAAACGCGGACAGGCTCTTTTCCATCGGTCGCTTCCTCCTCATGGTTACCCGATGGATTCAAGTATAGCAGACGCGGGTGGGGAGTAAAGGCGTTCCCAACCTGGCTGGCGCGGTATGCGAACGCAACACTTCCATCGCTACCGCGCCCGGGCGAAAAACGCCCGTATTGGAGGCTATGTTTGGAACCGCCCGGTCGGATTGGAGCGGATGCATTGATGCCGAATCGTTCCGAGCCATGACGCGCGTCTGCTCATGAGCCACCACGACGGAACGCGGCCCTTGCCTTGTACCCACGAAATTCCATAATTGAGGAAGATGGCATCGCTTATGAATCCGGGAGTTTCACATGGGACTCAGCAAGACCAAGCTGTATCGCGAGACGATCAGGGCGGCGCTGGAGTACCATGCGCGAAAGCCCTGGAGCGGATTGAGCAACGGCCACGCGTTCGCGCTGCGCCTGCCGGACGAGGAGTATACGTGGTTCGGGACGGTCATGGGCGGCGGCGGGGAGGAGTTCGGGCTCTCCCTGACGCGCGGTCCCGACGCGGCCTTGCAGCAGGCGGTCATGCTGTCGGTGAATCCCGAGGAATTCGACAAAGAGGATTTCGATTACCTCGGATTCACTATCGACCCGCTGTGCGACGTTCCCCCAGTGATGCGCAAGCCCCTGGAGAAGGCAAAGTTCCCTGCCCGACGGGAGACGCTGGTGCCGTTCTTTATTGTCAAGGAACCGCATCGGCGCATGCGGTCGATCAACCAGACCGAGGCGGAACGGATCCTTTATATCCTCAAGGCGATAGTGAAGACGCTGGAGAGGGGAGAGTTCCGGCCATGGATGTTCGGCCCCAACTGCGACATTCTGACGCTGGCTGTAAGCGGCGACCCGCTCGACCCGGAGGTTGTGGTCACGCGTAAAAAATACGATATCCCGGTTGGTGCCGGAGGGGAATTCGCCGAACCCGAGGATCCAAGTGCCGTGCCGGACGACAATGATCTCGACGGCTGGAAGGCGGTCGATCTGCGCGTGACCGGACGCATTGCCCGGGCAGTGGATGAGTGGATCAGCGACAAGACGATGGAGAAGTATTTCGGATCGATAGAGGATGCCGAAGAGTTGCTCATTGAGTACGGCCCTGATGGTGCCCAGGCGTGTTTCGTGGACTGGCTGGGCTGCGAATACCGCCCTAAGCGTTTCGCCCGCACGGTGGCGGAAACGCTGATTGCGGGTGGTTTACCCGAAGCGGATCGGTTGCTGCTGCAGGCCCGCGTGACAACGGTTCCCACGTTCTGCAGGGTAACGGGCACGGAAGGTCCGCATACGGTACGGCTGGAAGACGTATTTTCCGGGGAAGCATTCGCCGCGCACGACCGGATGCTGGCCGAGAGCCTGCGCCGGGCTGGTGCGCATGAGGTGATCCTGCCGGTGCGCCACTATGCGGCGGGGGATTTCCGCTTTCTCGCCATGATCGGGCCGAACTTTTCGGCGATGCATCTGCCCGATGTGCTTGCGTTCCTGGAGGACGAAGGGCTGCGCCCGTCGAAGAAGGGATTCGAAAAGAAGCCGCATCTTTTAGGCCTGCTCTGGCTCTGGCATGATGAAGTCGCCTCCGCCCCAGGCCCGCGAATGTGCAATACCGACGGCGACCCTATCGAATGGCACACCGCCTCGTATGAAATCAAAGACGAGAGTGCGTTTCGCAAGGCGCTCGAAGCGCGGCCCGACGTGGAGCCGGAGGAGGCGGATTCCGGCGTATTTGTCTGGTTCCGCGAGGAGAAGAACCCCAAGCCCGGCATGGGCGACCGGACGCTGCTCGGGCGAATCGAGTTGGTCGGCGGTGAAGCAATTACGGAAGTCAACTCAGCCGAGCGGCACAAGAAGCTGCGCAAGTGGCTGTCAAAGCTTCCCGGCGTGCGGTTTCTGGATGTCCGGCGGCGGGACATGCGGGAGATGATGGACGACCAACCCCTCGACGACGAGATGAATCCGCCCGGGCCGATGGAGATCACGCCGGAGATCGCCGCCGCGCTGAACGAACACTTCCGCGACTATTACATGAACTGGCTGGATGAGTCGATTCCGGTGCTGGACGGCAAGACGCCGCGCCAGGCCTGCAAGACCAAATCAGGCAAAGCCAAGGTTTCGGCGCTGATTCGCGGCATGGGGCCGCCCATGATGGGCGGCGACGCGCACGGTGTGGACATTCCCCGCGAAGCGATGCTGCGGGAACTGGGACTGGACTGAAAGCGGGACAACGCCGGAATGCGAACCATCGGTGTACGAACATGGCCGGTTCTTTTGTCAGACCCTTTCGGCTTGCACGAGCGTATATGCTTACGGGAAAGATCCGTTCACAATTGGCGAGGCATAACCGGGGAGATGGCTGCATGAATACAGGATATGCACGCGCGGGACTGTGCTGCGCGCTTTTACTGCTTGCGTCAGGCTCGTTGCTCCATGCGCGGCCGGTCAAGGGCTGGTCGCTTAAGCAACTGCATGAAGCGGCGGACGTGGTCGTGATCGGGACAGTTCGCTCATCCGCCGACGCCCCGGGCCATGAATATCCCAATGCAAAGGACGACACCTGGATCGCGGTTGACACTGCTTTCTCGGTCGACTGCGTTTTGAAGGGCGGCTTGCGCGCGAATATTCTGACAGTGCGGCATCACCGTTACTACGACAAGAAAGCGACTATCAAGACGTTGGATGGACCGGCTTTCGTGGAATTCCGATCCAGGCTGACCCGGAAGTATCTTATCTTTCTCAGGCATGCGGACGACGGGGTATTCGAACCGCTTACAGGCCAATATGATCCGGGGGATTCTTTTTTCGCTCTGGGTTGTTGCCCGGCGGCAAGCCGATACACGGTAACGGCCAGAATTCAGGAGTTTTCCCGCAATGACGGAAGGCCTGTCGATACCCGGAAAATCATGGAGACGCCGGCGGAAATCAGAAAGCTGACGCCCGGCAAGGTCATATTCATGCACCGCACAGACATTGTTACGGGACGTCCGATTGAGAACGAAGTACAAGCCGGAGCAACGACGGCGCGGATGCATTATGCCGTGAAAGCGGAAGATGAGCACGGCGTAACTCTGGATCTGGCGGTATCGGTTGCAAACGCGGTTGAAGCGCGTGGAGAATCGCCAGGCAATGCGGTCCACGAAGTCAAAACACGCATTGCGTGCCCCTTCGGCGAAAACGTGATTCTTGGCCTTGACGGTCTCGGCGGCGGATCGGCCAACAGGATCCGCGTTTTCACAATTACGGTGAGCAAAGCCGGCGATTCCGATCCGCACCCACATTCTTTCCCAGACGATTCAATGCACGAATACGGGGAGCATGCCGAATCCGGCACGGCCCGGAGTGCCCGTGAATCGCCGTGGTCGAAGCCGGTCAACGGGATTCAGGCGCGGCTCACGATGAAAAAGGCGGATATCGTAAATGGGACTCAGATCATCTCGGCCTATCTGACGTTACGCAATGTCTCCGATGTCGGCAATCCGATGAAACTCGATTGGACGGACAACAACCTTTCATTCCGCGTTGTTGATGAGAAGGGAAACAAGGTGTCGCCGCCATCCGCGCTTCCGTATGACGGCGGAGGAGGATTCGTTGGCGAACTTGTTCTTCCCTTCGAAAGCAGCCTTACATTCATCGTTTCAAAACGCGGTCTCGGAATTCCCGAGGGCAAGGCCGCTCTTCTCGATCTCGGCCCCAGGGAAAGTTGGATCATGGAAGAAACAGACGGAAGGAAACATTTTCTGGAGGCAACGCTGAAAATCGAAAACGCGAAAAAGTCCGAAGGCGAAAGGTATTGGCATGGGACAATCGAAATCCCCAAAGTTGAGATCCCTGTCAAGGACGCGCGGCCTTGAACGCTTTATTGCAGACGGCCAACGGATCGCCAACACCGGTTCCGCGTCCGTCATTGCCAGCATTCCCTTGCCATGCGGAACGCGTGAGGAAGGACACCCACACACGTGTCGCGCGCCCTGCGTGAGCCAGAAGCGACAGAAGCGGAGTGTCACTATGAACCGGCTCAAAACGCTGGTGGCCTTGATTGCTGCCGCCTCATCCGCGCTCATTGGCGGATGCGGAAGCAAGGAAACGGCGGCAATGCCTTCAGGGCGATGCACGCTGGGCGCGGGCTTTCCGGACGCGGGCAGCGACGGCATGATCCCGCGCGGCCGCCTGGGCCGTCCCCTGGGAACATACTTGACGATTGAAGGATACCGTGACAGCAGGGGCATGAAGCGAAGCGCATCCAGCATGCTTGTCGACACCGTTAACGGAGTCAAACTCGGCGAACCAATCGGCATTCATGTGGAGAATGTGAAGGAACTCCCTGAATCGGAGCGATGCATCCTGCGCGGTTACGAAACCGGCCGCATGATCGGCCTTCCCATGGATGTCGCAAGGGCGGAAAACCTTGGCGCGCATCAGGCCGAATGGCAGTTTTATCGCTATTTTCTTGTTACCTCCGTTGAGCGTCCAACGTCTCTCAAGGTGGAGGAATGAGAAAGCGAAATGCCAACCCCACGGCGCATTCACCCCAGCTTGGCCCTGTCGAGTTCTTTCATAAAGTTCCGCTTGCGCTTGTGGGCGGCGCGGATGGAGGCGAGGTCGGTGGCGAAGTCGTCTTCCCGGTCGACGCGGCGCATCAGGTCCCGCAGATGCAGCAGTAGTTTCGTCGCCTCGCGGTAGGCATCCTTGTTTGTCTGCTTGAGGATTGGTTCGATCTGGCGGCGGTAGATCGGGATGGCGTCCTCGGGGTGCTTCTTCTCCCGGCGTTTGGCGAGAGTAAGCCAGAGAGATTCGTTGCAACCACCCGCTTTTGCCTCGCGCCAGGCCTTGATGTCCTTGCGTTCCCACAGCAGGATCTCGACGAGGCGGGAGTTGTCCATCAGGCGGTTCGGCCCCCAGCGCCGCTCGTTCGGATCCTTCGCCGCTCGCTCAATATCGGCCCGTAGATGGGCCAGCGCCTTCTCCCGCCACGCTTTCCATGCTTTCGCCTTCTGGGCGTGCGCTTGCAGCCGCCTGTAAGATTCAAGACAAGGGCGTTCGACGTATAATTGCCAAATCAATTCCATGGCTTCGGCATGGCGCTTGCGCACATGGTACAGGTCGGCCAGGAATTCGTGCAGGCGCTCGTCCGGTTTGTCGGGAAACGCTTTCACGCCCCGCTCCGCCCATTCCAGCGCCTCGTCTCGTCGTTTGTTTTCCTTGCAGACTTTGGCGATTTCAAGAAAGCAGTAGGGCGAGGAAAGGTCGCGGCGCATGACATCGATCAGCGCGTCCACATCATCGTCGGCACGAGCAAGTGATTTCATGATTGAGGTGATGCGAAACCGGCCATGCCAGCGTTCGCGGTCGTCGTCGCCTGGCTTGAGGGCCGGGACTTTTTGCCATTCCGCTTCGGCGAGGCGGCGGTACTCGGCCAGCCCTGTTTTCCCGAGCACATCGGCGTAGCGCTCCGCCGATCCGGAGAAGGTCTCCCACGGCGAGCCGAGCTCCCAGGCAAAAAGCCGCTTCGCCAGTTGCGCCGGATCGGGCTTCGCCCTGGCGCAGACCCGGTGATGCAACTCGACAAGGTCATCCAGGATGCCGCCCAGTCCGCCACTCGAATCGTCGCATTCGTTCAAGGCCCCTTCGACGGCGGCGATGGCGTATTCGATCAACTCGACCGTGCCGTCGTTGCAGTCGCCGTTAGCGAGTTGCCGTAGGGAATCCACGACCATGTCGATGCGGCGACAGAAGTCGTACATCTCGCCGTAATGTACAAAACCGCCGGTGGCGGTGGCGTTGTCGATGGCCTCGCGGAAGGCGGCGAGGTCCGGTCCGCCGCCCGTGTCCCGCGCAGCCAGCAGATAAAGACGTTCGCCCACGGTCTCGCTCCCATCGGCCGCTTCCAGCAACAGGTCGACCAACTCCGCCTTGCTCCGTTTCTCCAGCCACGCGCGGACATCGGTTGCTGAGGCGGGTTCCTCGCCGCGAGGCTTGTCGCGGTTCCGTTCGATCCAGGCCAGCCCGGCGGCCACGCAGTGCTTGCAGAACTCGTCATCCTCGCCGAGCGGACAGGAGCACTCGTGCAGCAGCGCGCCATCCTCCATCCACAGGGCGACACGGTAAGTGTGCGTGCCGTTCACCCGCGCGGACAAGCGACCGTTCCGTTCGGAGATCGAACCGACCAGACCGGCGTCGAAATACTCCAGTCCCCGCTTGAAATAGGTTCCGCCAGCCAGTGAGCGGATCACGGCTTCGGTAATGTCGAATCGCTCTGTCGGTTTTCTTTTGGGCGGCTTCTTGCGCTTTGCCATGGTCTTCAACACCTACATGAGTTATCTGCAGAAACGATTTGCGTACTTCTGGATGATGCAACTAATCGTACATCTTTCCGGGCCAATGGTCAATTCCCACCGTGGCAGACGCAGGAAGCCGTAAGTCCCTCGCCAAACGTACCCTGGACACATTTCCCACGCGAATCCGCCGACCAACCTGGCCACAGGGTGGCCACCGGGCGGACAAGGGTGGCCAAAGTGGCCACTTGCCTGGCCAGAGGGTGGCCATCACCCGGACAAAAGGTGGCCATTCGCAACCTTCACCGGAAAAAACTGGCCAAATGTCGATTTTGTGTCCGTCTGCCCGGCCACTCCCCCTCTTCTTGGAGATGCGCTGTAATCTGACGATCAAGCGGCAAGGCGGAAGATCAACAGGGAAAAGGTGGCAACCGTTGCCTCCTTTTTGACCCAATCTACACAGCCCGAGGAAACGGCTTTTCGGCCAGACTCCCGACGCGCGGACAAGATTTTTCGTTTTTTCTCTGAACCTCTATCCCGCTTTTGTCAAACAGGTTAAGTGCGCTCCGGCCGATTCCGGCCAAAATTTTCTGCAACTGAATGGAAACGGCTTTTGCGCGGCCGGGGTGGCTCCAGCCTTCTTCTCAATCCGCGCGATATCCGCTTGCAATCCCCGCAAGTGATCCCTCACGAAGCGATGCGCTTTCCTGCTGCAACTCACATCAGGGCAATGGGATACGGGGATTGCCTGCCTGCAGATCAAGCATGCCGTCCGGGGGCAGCCTGATCCAGCCACACCACTGGGAACTGGCCAGTATTCCAAGGCGAACGCATGATTATGCCGCCTCTCCGGGCCAGCCGACTGTCAAAGTGCCCCGTGTATCTACAGGGAGGAAGAGCTGTTCTCTTCCGCCGCGTCTCGGCAACGCACGGTCGCGAGTCGTTCGGTATCCCGTTCAAGAGTCACCTGGGCGAAGGCCCAAGGCACGAAAGGAGTCCCATGCCCACCTGCAACCGCGATCCGCCCGTGACGCGTCAACCGTATCCTGCCGTGCCGCCGGTCCGGGCGGTGCGAGATATCCATTCCCCTTTCCGAAACGGAGACGTTATGCACACCTACCCGAGCACCACCCGCGTTACCGAT
>CAYWFP010000117.1:0-10212 GCA_964457365.1 uncultured Planctomycetaceae bacterium | reverse complement strand
GTCGGTGGTCTCGGCGATCAGGCGTGCGAGGGTGGTCTTGCCGCTCCCGGGCGGACCCCAGAAGATCATGCTCGCGACGGTGTCTTCTTCGATGGCGCGGCGCAGCAGGCGGCCTTCGCCGACGAGGTGCTCCTGCCCGACGAATTCGTCGAAAGCGCGCGGACGCATGCGGTCCGGTAGGGGAGCGGTCGAGAACGTTTCGACGCGTTTCATGCCGGCGATGGTAGCCGAAGCGCACGGGAGTGTCAACGCGTTCAGGACTCGACCGGCATCATGCGCATCACCGTCGAAAGGTCTTGCTGCAGCTTTTCGATCTTTTCGGGAATGATCGGGTTATGCGGATCGCTCTGAAGGGCGGTTTCGTAATGCTTACGCGCCAGTTCGAGCTTCTCCTTCGCCGCACGCAGTCGCCGGGCCTTGCCGTGCGGATCGCGCTCGAGCTTGGCTTCATTGAGAAGCTCGCGCCCTTCCGCGAAAGCCGCTTCGGCCTTGTTATAGCTCTCCATGTCAACGGTGGCTTGAAAGTCCGGGTCCTCCTCCGCCGGTGCCGGCGGCGCAGGCACCCGGGAGGTATCGAGCCCGGATGGCCTCTCGGGCGGCGGTGGAGGCGTCGGCTCCGCCTCTTCTTCCGTTGGAGCCGGCGTAATAGATTCACCGTCGGTGACGAACGCATAGATCCCTAGGCATCCACGGTAGAGATTCTCGGCGGCGGCGGCGAAAGTGGCCCGGAGATTGCCCTGCTGGTGCTGCAGTTCGTTGACGAACCAGCCCGCGGCGAAGATCAGCAGCAGCATCACCACGCGGAAGAAACAGCCGTAGAAAAATGCCGGCAGTGTTCGTGGCGACGACGGTTTCGCCGCTTCCTTCTCGGCCATGACGTTCTCCTTGGCGTTCTCGACGACTGCCGCGATTATCCAAGATTTCACGCCCTTCGCCAAGGCGAAAACCGACGGAGCAAAAAGCTTTTGACCCTGTAAACGATCGGCGTTACAATCGCTATATTCACCTGTCCGGAGACTCGCTGCCCATGGCCATCCGCCGTCGTCGCCGCCTCACGCGGCGAAAAAAAGCCCCCCCCGACACCAGCGCCATCCTGGGCGAGCAACCGCGCGAGGAGAGCGAGCCCGAATACGGCACGCAGGTGCTCGAGGCGCTCAAGGGCGGCAGCGATATCCTGCATTCGATGAGCCATTATCAGATGAAACGCGAACTCGGCGAAGGCGGCATGGGCTCGGTCTTCCTGGCCGAACACGTCTCCGAGGGCGACATCCGCAAGCCTGTCGCCGTCAAGGTGATCAAGGATACGCACGATCCGAAAGCGATCGAGAACTTCGTCGCCGAGGCCAAGATCCTGGCGCAGCTCTCGCAGGGCACGATCGTCGAGATCCTCGCCCTGGAGAGCAAGGACGTGGATATGCCCGCCGGCGACGAGGCCGAGGCACACAAGAGCAAGCTCTACTTCATGGTCATGGAGTATATCGACGGGCCGAGCTTCGAGATGGTGCTGCGACGACACGCGCAGGATCGTTTCCTGGTGCATCCGGCCGTCGTCGGCTTCATCCTCAACAAGGCCGCCATCGCTCTCGCCGAGGCCCACACCCTCGAGGACGACAAGGGCTGGCCGCTGAACCTGGTACACCGCGACATCTCGCCATCGAATATCCTTATCGCCCAGAAGGCCGGCATCTGCAAACTCGCCGACTTCGGCGTGGCCAAGGCGTTCGGCGATTTCGAAGGGGGCGAGGTGGACGAATCGAAGAAAATCATCGGCAAGCCGCCGTACATGTCGCCCGAGCAGCTCGAGGGCAACGCCAGCGCCGCCAGCGATATCTGGGGCCTGGGCGTCATCGGGTACGAAGCGCTCACCGGCTACCGTCCCTACCACCCCTTCGGCCGCACCCTTCACGACAAGGTCGACAACCTCAAGCGGCAATTCAATTACCAGTTGCGTGCACCCGCGGAAGTGCTGAACCTTGAGGCTTTCGCCGGGCACTACGATATCGAGATCCTCTCCGAGATCATCATGAAGTGCCTCAATATCGACCCCAAGGCCCGGCCGACGGCGGCGGAGTTGAACGAGTATCTCGAGACGCGCTTCCTGTACCGCGGCGGAGTGGGCCCGAGCAACAAGACGCTGGCGGCGTATCTGCGGTTGACGGATCGTTCCGCCGGCGAAGGCGAGATCATCCCGCTGGAGAATTTCGAGCAGACCGAGGACTACAAGATCCTCTGCGCCACGCTGCACGTGAGCGACCCGGTCGAGGCGTTCCGGGTGCGCAAGAGCGGCAATTACCGGCGCGACTTCGTCAAGGCCGTCAAGGCCGGCGACGACAACGCCTGCCTCTACCCCGACGACTTCGGTCCCTACAAGATCTCCGAAGGCACGGACACCAACCAGATCATGTAGCGATCAGCTCGCCAGGTAGGTTTCGATGGCCCACTTGAGTTTGTCGAGCGTATAGCGCCGGCGCGCGTCGTCCGCCTGCAGCAGCGTCATGCGGAATCCCTGCAGGTCGGTGTGGAAACCGCTCATCGGCGTGACACAGATGCCGGTCGCACCCATCAGGTAATAGACGAAGCGCTTGTCCGGCGGGACGTCGACGACGAGCGACTCGACCAAACCGCGCGTCTGCGGGTTGTCGATCGGCAGCGACTGCTTATCGGTGAGGGTGCCGTCGCGGAAAATGACCGGGAAGTAGAACGCTCCGCGCGGCAGGCTGACCTGAACGCCGTCGATATCCGCGAAGGCATCGTAGGCCTCGCGCGCGCGCGCCTCGAAGATCGCCGCCCGCTTCTGGAGGTGTTCGCCGTAGCGTTCGTCGCCGACTACGCGCGGTACCGACATCTGCGGCAGCGTGGTGGAACAGACCTCCATCATCTTGGCGTTGACCAGCGCCCGCACGTACTCGGCGAAATGCGGATCCTTGTCGGCATTGAGGATCTCGATCCAGCCGCAGCGCGCGCCGGGCCAGGGATACTCCTTGCTGATGCCGCGCAGCGCCAGCGCCGGGACGTCGTCGCCGACCACCTCGCTCAGGTGGCACGGCGTGACGCCGTTGTAGCAGATATGCGCGTAGATCTCGTCGCAGATGAGGAAGAGCTTGTACCGCCGGGCGATCTCGGCGATCTCCAACAGCATGTCGCGCGGATAGGCGTAGCCGGTGGGATTGTCCGGATGCACCAGCGCGATGGCCACCGTCTGCAGGTTGTACTTGACCTTGGCGTGCAGTTCCTCCAGGTCCGGCTGCCAGTCGCGGAACGGGTCCAACCGGAAGAAGATCGTCTCGTAATCGCTGCGCTTGCACTCGTTCGACGTATGCGTCGGATAACTCGGGTTGGGCATGATCACGCGCGCGTCGCGGCGGATCAGGTCGTAGATCTTGTCCACCGCGTCGGCGATGCCGTTGACGAAAAGAATGCCATCGGCGTCAATCTGCGCGCCGCCTCGCCGGTTCACTTGCTCGGCCAGGAACTCCCGCGCCTCGTTGACCCCGCGACTGGGACAGTAAGCCCAGGAGCCGGAGTCCTCGATTAATTCCTGCACGATCTGCTGAATCCAGGACGCCACCGTCTCGCCCATGGCGATGGGGTCGCCGATATTCTCCCAGGTCATCTCGACGCCGGTGTCGCGGATGCGGTGCGCATCGGCGACAATGTGCCGGATCTCGTATTCCAGGTGAGCCGCACCGGGAGTGGCGATCTTCGTTCTCATGGCTGCCTTTCTTCTCCGTTCATGCCGCCATTATGATGAGTTGCCCCCGCGAACGCAAGCCGTGGACGAAAAGCGAGACGGGTTCACGGGCAGGCGAAACCGTGCAGAACGCCGTTCTCGCCCGCTTGCAATGTGGACAACCGTTACAATAGAATATGACATAGACCACAAGAATTCGCTTGCGGTTTCAAGAATGTTACTTATCGTATGAGTCCAGGCATTCATGTCGGATAAGCGGTGCGTCGTGGAGACAGGATGGATTTGCGCTGTGCCCGGTGTTCGCATGTAATTCGCATACATGGAAACGACACCGATTATCCTCATCGCTGTTCGCAATGCGGAGGTCAGATGTTCCCCAGCGAACCGGTCGATCCGTTGCCCGAGGACAAGGACCAGACCGCCACGCTGGCGGCGGGCTTCCTCACCAACAGCTCGCCTTTAGACCGGCGCAAGTATCGGCGCCTGCGCACCGAGATGGACGTCAACGTCATCGAGCAGAAGACCACCCTCGAGGCGACCGAACGCCTGTTGATGAAGATGCAGAACCTCTCGGAGGCCGGCGCTTTCGTCTGCTCGCCGAATCCTTTTCCCGTCGGCACCATCGTCCACCTGGAGTTCAACCTCTCCGACCCGCCGGTGCGCGTCAAGGTTACCGGCATGGTCCGCTGGATCGACGACAGCCTGACCAACCGCGGCATGGGCATACAGTTTATCGAAGTGGAAACCGAGGACCGCGAAGCGCTGTACCGCGGCATGCAGGAACACGTCACCCGCGAAATGACCCAGACGCTGACGCAGACGCAGGTGCACCGGGCGATCCTGCGGCAGATCTGCAAGCACTGGGGCGAGACGATCCTGCTGCACGACCTGGTCCGCATTACCGGCAGCAGCCAGGCGCTGGTGCTGCGCACGCTCTCCGATTTCATGGACTTCGGTCTGGTGGTGATCTCGCGCGAGCAGGTCAAGTGCATCAAGCCCCGGAGCGAAGAGGTGATGAACGCTCTCGAGCGCGCCGGCAACCAGCCTTCCGAACGCCGGCGGGTCAAACGCTGAAGCGTTTGCTTCTCAGGCCCCTCGAAATATGTTTGTCCCGGGCGGCCGGCAGGAGCAGGAAATGCCGCTTCTACTCGCGATAGTATTGTATGGACTTGGCGCAGTGGTGCTCGGCGGCATGGTCTACGCGCTCTGGTACGGCCATGCCTCCAGGAGTTGGCCGACGGCGGAAGGGCGGATCATTCAATCGAGACTCAGGCAGGCCGAACGAACCGGCGGCCGGCGTGGATATGGCTACAGCGTCACGATTCGATACGAATACGAGGTCGACGGACGGCGCCATATCGGTTCGCGCGTCGGTTTCTGCCGACTGGGCAGCGGCTCGGGGTCGTTTGTGCGCAAGAAAATGTCCCGACTGATCAAGAAGTATCCCGAAGGCGCGACGGTGCCGGTGCATTACCATCCAAGCAATCCCAATAAAGCAGTACTCGAGACAGGGGTCGGCGATCGTCTCGCTTTTACTATCGGCATTGCGATGATGGTTGTGTTTCTGGCGACGGCGACATTTCTTCTGTTCAAGACGCTGACGTCGTAATCGAATTTTCGTCGATCCCCTGCCCCTCGTCCGGTGCCCTAGCGAGGGTGAAGCCCAGACAGAGTTGCCGCTCGTTGGCGTCGATCTCCAGCAGGAACGCTCCGCCGTGGGAACGGATCACCTTCCGCGCCAGCACCAGGCCGATATAGGTCGAGCCTTCCAGGTGCGGAAAATCCTCGCGCTTGGCGTGCAGAACGTCCAGGATCCCCCGGATCTTGTTCAGATTCGTATCCGAGAGGCAGGTCAACCGCATCGTGATCTCGCCGGTGATCTCGCGCAGTTCCACCCGCAGCTCCGTCTTCGGCGCGGCGAAATGGATGCTGCCCTGCAGGAGCGAACTGACCACCCCCCAGAGCCGGCGTTCGTTGCCGCGGGTGGAAAGGTCTGGTTCGATGCTCAGCGCCAGATCGACCCGGTCCTGCCTGGCCAGCGGGCGGAAAAGGTCGCTCCCTTCCTGCAGCAGGCGCGAGAGATCCACCCGATCCCGCCGACTCTCGACATAGCCGGTTTCCAGTTGGGCGTAATCGAGGACGCTGTCCAGAATCTGCAGCATGTCCTGGGCGCGGCGTTCGCACGTCTGGTGAATCGTCTCGAGCGGGATCAGATCCTGCCCCATCAGCGAGAGGTAGCTGGTGATGACGTGCAGCGGGTTGCGCAGATCGTGCATGGCCAGGCGGATCAACGTATCGCGTTCGCGCAAAGCTCCGGCGAGGCGCTCGTTGGCCTCGCGCAGGCGATCGCGCATATGCTTCAGCCGTGCGCCGGCCTTGACCCGGGAGAGCAGCTCGGGCACGTGAAACGGCTTGGTGATGAAGTCGTCGGCGGTCAGTTCGAAGCTCTTGATCAGATCGTCGGTGGTGTCGCGCGCGGTAAGGACGATGATATAGCAGTCGTCGAAATCGTCTTCCTCGCGCAAACGCCGGATGAGCTCGTATCCGTCGATGCCGGGCATCATCAAGTCGCTGATGATCAGATCCGGAACGTTGCTCTCGGCCAGGCGAAGCGCTTCCTCGCCGTTGCCGGCGGCGACCACTTCGTAACCGTTCTTCTCCAGCATCCGCCGGGCCAGCATGCAGAGCTTTTCGTCGTCGTCAACCAGCAGGATACGGCAGGGATAGTGCTCGTTCACGCGTCCGGTTCCTCTACTCGGCAGTCGACTCTACTGTAGCAGAAGCATGACGTCGCGCGAGAAAAAACTGGGCGGTTATTCCTCGACAATGCCTTCGTGCAGTCGCGTGGCGCCGTGCGCGAGATGCTCGTCTACGATAACCTTCACCGTCTCCGGCGTTTCCGCGCGCAGGATCAGGAGGACATGCCCGGCAGAGGCTTCCCCGGTACCGGTAAAACGGAGGAAATAGCGCGCGCCGGCGCCGGTGGCCAGCGTCACCGGACCGAAACGGTGGATATCGAAGGCGTCCGCCGGCACGATCACGCCGAGAATCGCCAGCGCTTCGTTCGGCTCCACGCCGACGACGCGCGCACCTTCTTCTTCTCCTTCGGCGACCGCGGTGAACTCCTCTTTCTTCGCAACCTTTCCCTCCGCCGGCTCCGGCGATACCGAAGGCGTTTCCGCCGAGACCGTTTCCGCCGGCGACGTCTCCGCAAAGGCGAGGAGGTACTCGAGCGCAGCCAGCGGCGTTTCGCCAGCCCGGAGAGCCAGCCGCCACCGTCCGGCCTCGAGCGGGGTGATCTTCCGGCCTTTGCCGCGCAGCAGGCTCAGGAGTCTGCCGCCTCGCCCGGCGGCGAAGCCGAGGGTGAGGGCGTCCTCCATGCGCCCGGCGTGGGTAAGACCTACTTCGCGCATCCGCATGCGGTAGCGCTGATCGACAAAGAGCTGCTCGACCGGTTGCGGCGCCGGACCGTACCGGTCGACTATGTAGGCCTGCAGGCGCTGCAGCTCGTGTTCGTCGTCGCAACGGGTCAGGCGCCGGTAGAAATCTATCCGTTGCGCGTCGACGTTGATATACTCGGTTGGAACATACGCACGCGCTCCCATCTCGAATTCGATCGGCTCGGCTTCTTCCACCTTCTCGCCCTTGAGCTCGGCGATCCCCTTCTCCAGCAGGCGGCAGTAGAGGTCGAAGCCGACCATGTTGATGTGCCCGGACTGTTCGGCGCCGAGGATGTTACCCGCGCCGCGGATCTCCAGATCGCGCATGGCCAGCCGGAAGCCCGCGCCCAGTTCGGAGTATTCTTCCAATGCGTGCAACCGCTTGCGGGCGATCGGGATAATGGGGCGTTTCTTCGGAATAAGAAAGTATGCATAGGCCTTGTGCCGGTAACGCCCGACACGACCGCGGAGCTGATGCAACTCGGAGAGACCGAAGTGATCGGCGTTGTTGACGAAGAGAGTGTTGACCGACGGGATGTCGACGCCGGACTCGATGATGGTGGTGCAGACGAGGACGTCGATCTTGTGATCGAGGAAACGGCTCATCACGTCCAGAAGCTGTTTCTCGTGCATCTGGCCGTGGGCGACGCCGAAGCGTGCCTCCGGCACCAGCGCCGAGAGCTCGGCCGCGATCTTGTCGATGTTGCGCACCCGGTTGTGCAGGAAGAAGACCTGGCCGCTGCGGGCGAGTTCGCGCAGGATCGCGCGGCGGATTATCTCCTCGTTGTAGCGCAGCACCATGGTGCGGATGGCCTGCCGATCGGTCGGCGGAGTGGCGAGATTGCTGATGTCGCGCAGGCCCAGCAGCGCCATATGCAGCGTCCGCGGGATCGGCGTAGCGGTCATGGTCAGGACGTCGACGCTGACGCGCATTTCCTTGAGCCGCTCCTTGTGTTCGACGCCGAAGCGCTGCTCCTCGTCGATAATCACCATTCCCAGGTCCTTGAACTCGACGTCTCTCGAGAGCAGGCGGTGCGTACCGATCATAATGTCGATGCGCCCTTCGGCCAAGTCCCGCAGCAGCACGCGCGTTTCGGCCGGGGTGCGAAAGCGCGAGAGGCAGCCGACGTTGACCGGGTAATCCGCAGTGCGCTCGCGAAAGGTACGCAGGTGCTGCTCGGCAAGGATCGTCGTCGGCACCAGCACGCCGACCTGCTTGCCGGCGAGGACGGTCTTGAAGGCCGCGCGCATGGCTACCTCGGTCTTGCCGAAGCCGACGTCGCCGCAGAGCAGCCGGTCCATCGGCATCGCGCCGCGCTGGTCGGCCTTGATGCCGTTGATGGCGGCGAGTTGATCCGGCGTCTCCTCGTACGGAAAGGCCGCGTCGAACTCGGTCTGCAGCGCGTCGTCCTCGGGATAGGCGATACCCGGGAGCGCCTTGCGGACCGCCTGCAGGCGCAGCAGATCCGCGGCGATGTCCTTCGCGGCACGTTCGGCCACAGCCTTGCGTTTCTGCCAGCTCGCGCCGCCGAGTTTGGAGAGCTTCGGCCGGCCCTGGGCGCTGCCGACGAAGCGCTGCACCAGCTCCACGTGCGAGACCGGTACGTAGATGCGCGCGTCTTCGACGAAACGGAGCTTCAGGTAATCGCCGCGCGCGCCCTGAGTATCGAGCGTCTCGAGCCCCTCGTAACGGGCGATGCCGTGCACCATGTGGACGACGTAGTCTCCCTCCTGTAACTGCGTAAAGTCGGCGACGGGGGCGCCTTGATATTTCTTGCGCGGCGTGCGGCGGAGCTGGTAGCGGCCGAAGAGTTCGTGATCCCCGAGCACGAGCCAGCTTAGCTGTGGCGCGGAAAAACCCTTGGACAGATGGCCGATGACCAGCTCGATCCGGTCCGCGAGCCCTTTGCCCTTCTCCAGCAGCAATTCGTGCAGCCGTTGGCGTTCGGCCGCGTTGTGGCAGAAGACGGTGACGCGAGTCTTCTCGGCCAGGAGACGATGAAATTCCGCGAGCGCCGCTTCGATACCGCCGCCGAAGCGCTCGACCGTCGTCATACCCATCTCGATTTTCTCTTGCGGCTCGATGTCGAAGAGCGACACGCCGTCGCCGAACTCCGCGACCAAGCCGCACGGCCTGGAACGAACGCTTTCGTTTACGAGCGATTCGGACAACAACGGCGAATTTTCGGCGTCGAAGCCGTCACGGTAGATCTCCAGCAGATAGGCGACACGCTCGGGATGGCAGAAAAGGATCGCGCCCTTCTGCGGGAGGTAGGTCATGAGCGCCATCGGCTCTTCGCGGCGATACGCCTTGGCGAACGCGTCGCGGGAGACGTCGACGAGCACGACCTCGTCGTCGCAGGCGGCCTCCGACTCCTGCGTGACGGTGTCGAAGAAGCGGACCGAGTCGAGCTCGTCGCCGAACCAGTCGAGGCGAACCGGGCGCTCCGCGAGCAACGGAAAGACGTCCATGATCCCGCCCCGGCGGCAGAACTGCCCCGGCAGTTCGACCTGCTCGACGGGCTCGAGACCGGCGTCGACCAGCTTCGCCGACAACACCTCCGGCGCGAGTTCCGCCCCGGCCCGTGCGGCGAGATGCCCCTGGACAAGCACCTCCTTGGGCAACACCGGCTGCATAAGCGCTGCGGCGCTGGTCAGCAGAATCGGCGCCGGCGCGCCGGACTGCCACTGCAGCAGTGCCTGCAGCGCGGCGACGCGTGCCTGGGCGATCTCGATCTCCGGGTGATCGGTCTCGACGGGGAGGATGTCCCACGCCGGAAAGATGTGCAGGTGATCCCGCAGTCCGAAGAGGGAAGCGTCGCCGACGATATCCTCCGCCTCTTCCGGCTCCGGGACGGCAAGCAGAAGCGGCGCCGAAAGGTGCGGATGCATGTCGCCGAGCAACTTGCCCAATCCTGCGCCGTAAACGCCCGGGAGTGAAATCGAGCCACGCGCGACTTTCGCGGCGACAGTCTGCGCGTCGGGGATGTAGGGAAAGGGCGGCATTGGACTCTTCGCTGTACTTTTCGGGTAAGCGTTCACCAGATCAAGGCGGGAGCATCAAGGTTTTGCAGATGACAA